>JABDKF010000235.1 GCA_013003155.1 Woeseia sp.
CCGGCTTATTTGGGTATGCGAATTTTCTGTCCGGGGTAAATACGGTCCGGGTTGTCAATGATGTCCCGATTCGCTTCGAAAATTTTCATGTACTTGGACGCGCTTCCGTAAAACTGCTTGGCAATCTTGCCGAGCGTGTCGCCGCTCTTGATTTCGTAGAATTCGTCCTGAGTTGCGGGTTCGGCCGCCGCCGCTGTTGCTGCCGCCTTGGGCGCGGCCGCTGCGGGCGCAACCAGCTTGTCAGCAACGACTTTTTCCACACCTTTAACGTTTCCCGCGATCAGGATAGCCTGTTCGCGCGTTTGTTGATTGGTGCAGGAACCGCACAGCGTTGCAACGCCATCATCGAATTCGACCGTCAAGTCTTTCAAACCGGTCATCTTGATTTCAAGGTGCTGCTTGATGTTGTCGGCGGCTTCGTTGTCTGTATCAAATAGCTGGCGACCAACATCTTTCGCAAAATCAAATAATCCCATGGTGTTTCCCCTCTGGTGTAATAGTAGTTGTGTGGAGACTGTATACCTTGTGGCCCGGTGCAACGGTCACAAATTGTTAACTGGCAACCGGACCGGGCTCTTTCTCGACCGATTTTTGCTGACGAGAATACACCCGTTTGTCGGTGACAATGAAATCGGCAGGGATATCATGGCTCTCGGGCCGAATTGAATGGAGTCGCTGCTGTTCGTAGGCAACGGCGATCATAAGCGGCGGCTTTTCCAGACCCGCCAGCGTTCGATCGTAGTAACCACCGCCACTGCCCAGCCTGAAGCCCTGCGGATCGAAGCCGAGGCAGGATGCGACGATGGTGTCAGGAATCACCGGCTCAGCCGGGCCCGGACAGGGAATATTGAGCGTGTCGCGGACCAGCGGTTGCGCTAAGTCCCACCGCCGAAATTCCAACGCTTGTTGCCGCTCGACGACGGCAGGCAACGCCACACGAGCGCCGGACGCTGCAATTTTCTGGTACCAATCGCGCAAATCCGGCTCGCCCGGTAAGGGCCAGTAGACGGCGATGCAGGATGTCGACCTGTCAGCCATAATCGAGTCAAGGTGGCGCATGATTGCCGCATCCAGCAAGGCCCGGTCAGCGAGAGAAATCCCCTCGCGCAGCTGTGCCAGCTCCTTTCGTCGCTCTTGTCGCCAGGCGCTGGCAGTCACCGCGATCGTCCGCCCGCTAACAATCTGGCAGGCCCTCGGCAAAGCGACCCATCACCAATATTTCTGCTCACGCCAGCAGCCCGGCCCCGGCAACCAGGGCTGCGCGGGAAGGTCGCAAGTACGATAAGTCGCTATTTTTGTAAAGGTTTCTTCGTGCCACAAAGGTGTTTCGCTCGACCTCTCGGGCAGCGATCATCGTACTGCGCCCACGCCCGGTCAAGTGCAGCAACGGATGCCGCATGGGGATGATTGTTCACAATTGGTCGCGAAAACACTCCGAGCGGACTGCTATGCTCTGGTCGGCGCGCCCTGGCCGGGCCGGGTGCCGCGAAAATAATTTAAACAACTCTCAAGCAAACTGGAGAAAAAAATGTCAATTGCTCGTATTACTGAATTGTCTGCATCCTCGAAGAAAGGCTTTGACGATGCGATCGAAAAAGGCATTAAGCGTGCCAACGATACACTGGAGAACGTCGAGGGTGCCTGGGTTCAGGATATGAAAGTGGTCTGTAAAGGCGGCAAGATTGCCGAATACCGGGTTCAGTTGAAGGTCACTTTCGTCCTCCGCTAGAGATCAAACGAAAAACTGTCCGGCGTACTGAATACCTGCACGATCGAGAAGGTGCCAAGGGCAATGTTAAGATTTGTCAATGCTGCAGGGAAATTGACAGCTTTTATCTAGACTGCACGGCATCGCGCTGGGAACAGCTTGCGCATGTACCGCAGAAAACCCTAATAATTATCCGAAACGGGAAATTGGAGTGAAAAATGGCAAAGCGGATTGAAGATATTGAGGGAATTGGCCCAAAAACCGGGGCAACGCTGAGAGAGAACGGTATTCGGAGCGTTGATGATCTTTTGAAAGCGGGCAGTAGTAAGGGCGGCCGAGCCCGGCTCGCAGAAAAAACGGGATTGAACGAATCTCGTGTACTGAAATGCGTCAACATGGCGGATCTGTTCCGGGTAAAAGGCGTCGCCAGTCAGTACGCTGAATTACTTGAGGCCGCGGGTGTAGACACCGTAAAGGAACTCAAGAATCGCAACGCAGAGAATCTGTTGGCAAAAATGGAAGAGGCGAATGCGGCCAAGCGACTGGTTCGAAAAACGCCGTCTGTGAAAGTTATCGCATCATGGATCGACCAGGCGAAAAAGTTGCCGGGCGTAATAACTTACTAAAATCAATATTGACGTCGACGATCCATTCGATGGCCGTCGCAACGATTGTTGGAGAAGACTTATGAAAAATGTATCGATGCTGTTCATCGCAGCGTTCGCGATGATATCGATTGCGGCGTGCTCGGACAGCGGCAATAGTGACGGCACCAGCGCCAGCAAGATGATGGAGAACGCAGCTGACTCAATGGATAAAGCAGCGACTGACGTTGCCGATGCCGCGAAGGACATGGGCGGAGACGTTGCAGATGCCGCTGAGGAAATGGGCGGAGACATTGCTGACGCAACCGCAGAAGCTGCCAACTCGGCTGAGCAGGCAGCGATGGACGCTGCCGACAAAGCGAAGTCGATGGCCGGCGATGCAAAAGGTGCGGCTGAACAAATGAGCGAAGAGGCTAAAGCGAAAGCCGCTGAAATGGAAAAAGCAGCAAAAGACAAGATGTAGTTCAAGCAACGGCTGCTTACAGCAAGACCGATTGCAGTCCAATTGCGCGGCGCCTGTCGCCTGGCAGGCGCCGCGATTTGCTTGTGAATCATTGTTGTAAACCCGGCGAACGAACACACGGTGTCCGCTCAAAAAACGTCGGGTCATTTTTTTAACACTCAATCCGGGAATCAACTGCACCATGATCACGGTGGACATCGCCGATCCTTTCGCGCGGAAGTTAATGGCTCGCTACCTGAGTCATCGCCAGGAAGACATCAGGAATCTTAGAGACGCAGTTGCCGCGGCGGACTTCGAGGCCGTACGCCTTTCCGGACACAACATGCACGGCTCCGGCAGCGCCTACGGGCTGGACTGGATTTCGGAACTCGGCAAGGCCCTCGAAACCGCCGCAATTGACCACGACCCCGATGAGGCAAGCCGGTTGATTACCGCACTGGAATCCTACGTGCGTGCCCTGCATATCGCCTAAATTGACCATAATCCGCTGGACCGATCGGTTCAGTTTCACTACAGACTAATTCCAGGGTTCCTGTCAGGCACCCGCTACCGGTAAGATCAGGGTCGCTGTTAGACGGAGACGACTGTTGCGGGGGTGCGACGGCGGCTCCGGGAGACCAGATTGCGAATCGCACTACTAGAAGACGATCCCGATCAAGTCAGTATTTACACGCTCTGGCTGCAGAATTCGGAACATTCAGTTAAGTCACATGGCACCGCCGCTGATTTCCTGCGGGCTGTCCGGCGCGACAGTTTTGACCTGTACTTGCTGGACTGGATGCTCCCGGACCTCAGTGGTATCGACGTTTTGCTGAAACTGCGCGGCGAAATGCAGGATTTTACGCCGGTGCTGATTGCGACAGCCAAAGATCAGGAACGCAACGTCGTCCAGGCACTGGAGGCAGGCGCTGATGATTACCTGGTCAAGCCGCTTCGACAAAAAGAAATGCTTGCCAGGGTCGATGCGCTGGCGCGCCGGGCATCTGGCGGTCGGCCGAAGCATGAATCTTTTGACGCAGACCCTTACATGCTGGACATGGAAAAGAAGCGCGTTGCGATCAACGGCACCGATGTGACATTGACCAGTCGCGAATTTGATCTCGCGGCATTCTTTTTTCAAAATGCGGGGCGCGTTGTATCGCGTTCGCACATACTCGAAGCCATATGGGGTATCGAGAATGCTGATGTGTCAACGCGCACCGTTGATACGCACATCAGTCGATTGCGTAAGAAAATGCAGCTAAATAAATCCAATGGCTGGAAGTTATCCGCCATTTATCAGCACGGCTATAGACTCGAGAAACAAGATACCGTGCAAGATCAATAGCGGGAGGCAAACTGACCATGCCAAAAAAAACCGACGCCGAAACTGATGAGCGCGACGTTGTGATCGCGGATGCTGATGCCAATGTCGACAAGATTCGCGACATCTTGTTTGGCGGGCAAATGCGTGATTACGAAAAGCGTTTTGCTGCACTTGAGAAACGACTCTCGGACAGCATTGAGCGTACCGCGCGCGATATGGAGAAGCGCCTGGATCGCCTCGACTCGTTCACTCGGAAGGAATTTGAAAAACTCAGCGAACAATTAAAAGCCGAACGCAAAGAACGTGGCGCTGAGAGCAAGCAGTCTGCAGCGGAATTGGCCGAGTACGCAGATCAGGTTGAAGGTTGGTTCGCGGAAGTAGAAGAGCAACTGTCGGAGGAGACCAAGGGACTGCGAGCTACTCTGGACGAACAGAGCGCTGAGGCAAGCGGCCAGCTAAGGGAAGTCCAAACGGCCTTACAGAAAGAAATTGATCGCGAAGCGGGGGAACTCGCTGACCAGAAAATTGCGCGCGAAGACCTTGCCGCGCTGCTAACCGAGATGGCGTTACGCCTCAAAAAGGATTTCAAACTGCCGAAGGCCTGATCTCCAGGTCCGGCAGGCAACGCCAGTGAACGATCTCGACGAACTGAAAACCTTGCTATTCGGCGCTGAAAAAGAGGTGCTGGACTCTATTCAGCAGCGGGTTCAATTGCCAGAAGCCAGGGCGGCCGATATTGCTGCCGTGCTGCCCGAAGCAATTCGTTTGCGGCATCGCGAAGATGACGAGCTCATCGATTCTCTGCGGGATCCGGTTGGACGCTCTATGCGCGATGCGATCCACGACTCTCCGGATGAATTTGCGGATGTCTTGTATCCCGTAATGGGTCCGGCGATTCGCAAGTCGATCGCCCAGGCAATGCGGACCTTCTCAGAGCAAATCAACCGCACGCTTGAACACAGCCTGACCTTGAAGGGGCTAAAGTGGCGGGTGCATGCTGCACGCGCAGGTGTTCCTTTCGCGGATTACGTTATTCAGCGATCGTTACTGTATCGGATCGAGCAGGCCTACCTGATCAGTCGTGAAAACGGGCTGCTGATCAATCATGTCCACCATGAGGCATCGCATATCAAAGATAGCGATGCTGTATCCGCCATGTTCACCGCGATTCAGGACTTCGTAAAGGAATCCTTCTCACCCGACCGGACTGGACGTCTCGAGACTGCCGATATGGGAGATTTTACGCTGTGGGCAGTGCACGGGCCGCACGCTTTACTCGTTTGCGTTATTCGCGGCGTGCCGCCGCGTAGCTTGCGCGCCGACCTCAGTCGAATATTGGAACAAATACATTTTAGATTGGGCGATGCATTGCGGGATTATTCGGGCGACACGGCCTCGGTCACCGGCATAGAAGAAGACCTGCAACGCTGCCTGCAATTCGAAGCGGCACAACCGGCAATGGCCGAGAAGAAAAGCATCAATTGGCCGGCGATCATTATTGTGCTGCTGCTCGTCGCCGTAATGGCCTATGGCGCGTGGCTCACCTGGCAGAATTCGCTCGAGCGTGACCGGCTTGCCGCTGTTCTGGACGATACGCCCGGCCTGTACGTTGCCAACATGGAAAAGGTGAACGATCATTTCGTGCTCCACGGGCTGCGCGATCCGCTTGCTGCCAGCCTGCCAGAAATTGCGCGGCAGGCCGGCCTGCAACCGGAGCAATTGCAGGGCGACCTGCGACCGTATCGTTCGCTAGACGAAAGCATTGTGCTGCAGCGCATCCGGCAGCAGCTGCAGCCTGAAGACGGTGTTTCAGTTTCGCTTGTCGAGGGCGGCACGGTGCTTATCAGCGGAACAGCCAGCCAACGCTGGCTCACCGGTACAAGACAAAAAGTAGCGGCGACTGATTTCGGTCTGCCGATTCGCATGGGCGAAATAGCGGCTGCCGAGTGGCCTGGACTGTTAGCTCGCGCCAGTGAGCTAAACGGTACTCGTTTTTATTTCAGCGAAAACACGAATTTGTCGCCAGCCTCAGTGCAGGCACTGACCGGCTTCACCGATGAGGCGCAGGCGCTGGCTACGGCAGCCGAAAATATCGGAGCGAGTCTGACCGTTCGCATCACAGGCCATACTGACGGTATCGGTTCCCTCGAAATTAACGAGCGCCTTGCCAACGAACGTGCCAACTTTATTGTGGGCAGATTGCGTGAAGCTGGTATCGCGGCGATGCCGGAAGCAGCCGCAGAACAGGCAGCACAGCTGGATACAGGCAACAATGCGGAGATGCGCAGCGCAACCGCTGAGGTGACCTTGCTGCCGCCCGGCAGATGACTGCGATCACCGCCAAGGTTTGCGTGATCGGAGATTTTGCCGTCGGCAAAACCAGCACGATCGAGCGCTTCGTTACCAACCAATTTTCCGAAAAATACCTGACGACCGTTGGTGTAAAGATTGATACCAAGGAAGTATTGCTTGCCGCGATGGGTGTCAATCTCAAGCTCGTCATTTGGGACGTGGCCGGCACTGAGCGGTTTGGTGCTCTGGAATTCTCGTATCTACGCGGCGCTGCAGGCTACATCCTTGTGGCCGACGGCACGCGCAGCCCTACCGTTCGGGCAGCACTGAATCTCCGCGATCAGGCCGCCGAACGGTACGGCGATCTGCCTTTTGTTTTTCTGATGAACAAATCTGACCTGCGCTCTTCGTGGGACGTCGATGAGAGAAAGCTCTCAGAAGTGCGAGAAGTGGGTCAAGACGTCTATGAAACGAGCGCGAAAACGGGCGAAGAAGTCGAAAACGCGATTCTGCGCCTTGCCGAACGTATCGTTCGGCGCGAGCTGTCTGCCTGACGTATGTCGCTGGCGAATGACATTGCGACGTACCTAAAGGGTGCGTTCTTTGAAAAGTATGAACCCTTCTGTTTCTGTGTCGACTCAGAATACCGGTTGACCGAATGGTCCGGGAACGCGGCTCGATACGGATTCAACAACCTAACGCGTGGCGACAATATGCAGGACTCGGCGCCCTTCCTTTTTGGCATGCTTGGCGAAACTATCGTTCAGCTGCCACTGGCGACGTTGCCGCGAATTGGCACGGTGGAAGTTCACATTATTCCGCGGCAGGGTGAGTACGCGATCCTGCTGTTGTCTCGCTTCGTAGATCACTCGGCCTCGCAGCTGCAGCAACAGTCGGTCAATGAGAATCGCTTATTACAAATTCAACAGCAACAGTTGATACGAAGACAGCGTGACCTTATCGCCGAGCTCGTTGAAACACGTGGCCAGCTCGAACGACAAAGACAGAAGGCGGAACGTGCCAGCCAGGCGAAGGGACGCTTCATCGCCATGATGTCCCATGAGTTTCGCACGCCGCTTTCTTCGATTATTTCCTATGCCGACCGTCTCAATGAAAAAGATTGTGATGACGAAGCGATCGATCATTGCGGACAATCGATCGCGCGGGCAGCGCGGCATTTGAACGAACTTGTCAATTCGGTCCTGGACGAAGCGCGCCTTGATGCGGGCCGGCAATCCTTGCAATTACGCCCGGTTAACTTGCGCTCGCTCGTCGATGATCTGGCTGCAATTATCGCACCGCTCGCGGCAGAAAAAGGTTTGTCGTTTTCCGCCACTGTCAGCGATAGCGTTCCCGCAGGTGTTGAAATCGATGACGGTTGTTTGCGGCAGGTACTTCTGAATTTGCTCGGCAATGCTGTTAAGTACACCGACGAGGGTAAAATTCATATCTCCCTCACCTGGGCTGCGCAGGAACTGCTTGCAACCGTGCAAGATGACGGACCGGGCATAGCTCCCGCCGACCAACAGCGCATGTTTACAGCTTTCGAACGCGGGGCGGCGCGTAAGAGTTCTGTGCAGGGCACGGGCCTCGGTCTCTCCATCAGCCTGCGGTTAACCCGTTTGATGAAAGGCACACTGACGATGGACTCGGACATCGGTCGGGGATGCCGCATATCCGTATCGATCCCGGCGCGAGTGGTTGATTTATCTGAATTCGACGATCAGCTGGCCTTACCAGAGCAGGATCTGCACGCCAGCAAGCCAGCGGTGATCCTGATCTGCGACGATGACGAGGACATGCGCGCCATTCACGAGTATTACCTGACTCGCGCAGGTTACGAATTGCTGATTGCGGGTGACGGCAAAACCGCGCTGCAACTGGCACTTGAGCGGAAGCCGGACCTCGCCGTGCTCGACATCAACACGCCAGGCATGAGCGGGATTGATGTCGCTCGTCGCCTGCGAGAGCAGAATATTGAAATTCCCATAGTCGCACTGACGGCTTCCGATGCCAGCCGACTTGACCCCGGTTTATTTGATGAACGACTGCGCAAGCCGCTGCAAATGAATGACCTGCTGAAAGTGCTTAAATCGCTGCTGGGGCAATTTTCCTAACAGCAGCATAAGGGCAGGCCACGATTGTTAACGTTTGTTGCAGTTGTCCAGCAATTTTCTGCACTCGCTATCATTACGGATCGTGATTCCTTGACCGTGCGAATCAGAATAATCACCTGGCATCGCGCCAGTTCAAGAAACGCCCTGCAACGGGCATTTGCCAACTAAAGGGAAAAACAATGCTTAGTGAATTTAAAGAATTTGCAATGCGCGGCAACGTCGTGGACATGGCCGTCGGTATCATAATAGGCGGCGCTTTCGGCAAGATCATCGCCTCACTCGTTAATGACGTAATAATGCCGCCGATTGGATTAGCGCTTGGGAACGTCGATTTCAGCCAGCTGTACATCAACCTGACGGAAACATCATATCCATCTCTCGCCGCGGCGCAGGAGGCGGGTGCCGCAACTATCAATTACGGCATGTTTATCAATGCAACGGTCAATTTCCTTATTGTCGCGTTTGCCATCTTCATGATGATCAAGGGCATGAACTCCATGAAGAAGAAAGAAGAAGAGAAGCCGGCTGAACCGGCAAAGCCGTCGGAAGAAGCGCAACTACTGGCAGAAATCCGAGATGCGCTAAAACAGCGCTAACAAATTTTTGGCGTCTTTATCAGACGTAATACTTGCCCCGCCTTGATGGCGGGGTTTTTTTTGGAAGATTTTATGCGGGCCTGCTGACGCTGGCGGGACGCAACTCAGTTATCGGGAGACCGCTGTATCTGCATAGCACCAGTGGCGCCCAATGGCGTATCCGCGAACATACGTCGTATGCGTTGAGTATCCGCAATTCCCGCACGCGGATCGACAACATGAACTTGATTGCGACCCGCATTTTTTGCTGCATAACATGCGGCATCTGCAAGCCTGAACAGAGAACCCATATCCTGCACGGCGCTCGTCGGTGCCACACCGACGCTGATGCCGACCGAGTAGTATTCACGCCCCCACGCCAGGCGATAACCCGACACGCTGTTGCGAACATTTTCAGCAATGCGACGGGCACTCTCCATCGTGCAATCGGGCAAGAAAACGCAAAACTCATCGCCACCCAGTCGTCCGACGATTGCCCGCTTGCCACTGCACTCCTGAATAATTCTTGCGACATCAGCCAACAGCTTGTCACCAGCCGCGTGCCCCGCATTGTCGTTTACCAGTTTGAATAAATCGAGGTCGCAAAATAGCAACGAATGGCCATCGTGCCGCCTGTCAAGCACGCGCTCGACACTCATTTCTGTTTCCGCCCGATTCAATAAACCTGTGAGTACGTCGATGCTCGCCTGGTGCTTGAGCTGTTCTTTAGCACGTTGCAAAGAGCTGAGCAAAGCACCGACATAGGGGGGGATCAGTGCCAGCAAAATAAGTATATTGATACTCAGCGTTGCGTTGGATCGCCAGTATTCACTAATCACGGCGATGGTACCGAATGCAAAGAAACTGAGCAGGGCGCAACCGTAGAGATACCTGTTGCCGTAGCGAAAGCCGTTGCCCAGCGTTACCCAAAGGTAGATTGCGGCAACGCCGGCCGCGGCCGCCTGGCCAAGATACATTGCTGCGGAAATAGCAGATACGTCGTGCACCATCCCAACGACACGGCGTGATACAGATTCGTCGGGATTGAGCAAGAGCGCGACAGCAAGGGCAATGCTCGTGGCGCAAGCGCAGACGACAGCCCAGCGGGCAAACCAGATGTATTCCGGATTTATGGCACTAGCTGCAAAACGGTCCGAGAAAAAATAGACAGTAGCAGCAGCTACGATCAGGAGTCGCAGGCCGTTCTGAATATGCTCCTGATCCGGCCTGTCGTGCAGGCGTTCACGCAAAAAATTGATGGTTTCCCGAATCACTGAAAGTCCCAGGTAGCAGAATTCGAGTGTCGCGCCGCAGCGCCACAATGAATTGCTGCCACCCTATGCATTGATTACCCTGTAACCCTTTATTGAGTCGCCAAATATTAATGGCGAACGGCAGCTGGCGCCGGGCTTGGTGCACAGTTTCATGCACCGGGCTGGACAAAATTTTTAAGTCATTGTTTTTTAAAGGTTGAGCCACCGGCAATAAGCCATCGCCAGACCCCGAAATTGGCCTCATACTAGGGATCTTCCGCCAGCTCTCGTCGTATCTGGTCCAATCGACCAGTCTCACCCTACGCAATCCGAGGTTTTGATGAACGCCACGCCCCTGAAATTCCTGTTCGTCTCCATTGACGCCCTGATCAGCGATATTGCCTGGCAGGTCACTCGCGAAGGCCATGAAGTCCGTTATTACATCGACAACAAAGACGAGCGAAGTATCGGCGATGGCTTTGTCAAAAAGGTTGACGAATGGAAACCGCATGTCGACTGGGCCGACGTCATCGTGTTTGATGACGTGCTGGGTCAGGGCACTATTGCCGAGCGCCTGCGTGCCGATGGCCACGCAGTTGTCGGCGGCACCGCGTATACGGATCGGCTTGAAGACGATCGCTCTTTTGGACAGGAAGAATTAAAGAAACACGGCGTTTCGATTATTCCTTTTCAGGATTTCACAGACTTTGACAGCGCCATCGAACACGTTGAAAAGAACCCGGCACCCTATGTGATCAAGCCGAGCGGCGAAGCTCAAAACATCAAGCGACTGTTGTTTGTTGGCCAGGAAGATGACGGCAAGGACATCGTGCATGTGTTGCGTTCTTACAAAGCCGTTTACTCCGATACGGTGAAGCAGTTTCAGCTGCAGCGTCGTGTGCGCGGCGTTGAGGTTGCGGTCGGTGCATTTTTCAACGGCAAAGAATTTATGATGCCGATTAACGTTAACTTCGAACACAAGCTGCTGTTTCCGGGTGATATCGGACCGGCAACCGGCGAAATGGGTACCTGCATGTACTGGAGCGGGCCCAATCGCATTTTTCGCGCAACGCTCGCCAAACTGGAATCAAGACTGGCGAAAGAGCGCTACGTAGGTTATATCGACGTCAATTGTATCGTGAATGGTCAGGGGATCTATCCGCTCGAATTCACGGCGCGATTTGGTTACCCGACAATCAGCATTCAGTCCGAGGGCCTGTCAATGCCGCTTGCTGATTTTTTGCATGGCATGGCGACCGGTTCGCTCACCAATTTCAAGACGCGGCGTGGTTTTCAGATTGGCCTGCGCGTTGTTGTACCGCCCTTCCCCTACAATGATCCGAAAACCTTCGAGGCCAACTCAAAGGATCGCGTGGTGATCTTCCGCAAGCCGACGACTGAAGGCGTGCATATTGAGGACGTCAAACTGGTAAACGGGGAATGGCTGATTACCGGACACAGCGGCGTGGTGCTGATCGTTACAGGGCTTGGCGTGTCGGTCAAACAGGCACAGGCGCAGGCTTACCAGCGCGTCCGCAACATCCTTATCCCGAATATGTACTACCGCAAAGATATCGGTGATCGGTGGTTTGAAGACCACGACAAGCTGCATTCCTGGGGTTACTTGCGCGAGAGTTGAGCTACCTAGCCAGCGTGGCGCGCCTTTGACCAACGACGGATCGTGCCACGTGGCACCAATTGCCAAACGCGCTCGTGCACGTAATAAATGATGACTTTTACCACCGGCTCAATCGCGCCAACCGCAAGTGCCAGACGCCATTCTCCGGTTATGAAATACACCAGCAATGCCGTGGTGATAGTGCCGGTAATTCGGTAGGTTACGGCCTTCAAAAGGCTGCGCAAACGTGACTCGCGATCGTCGATGGCAGAATCGTTCAGAACGTTATTCATAGCACTCCTTCGAAGTCCGCGAAAAACTAGGAACTGGGAGTATTTTAGCGAAGTTCGTTTGGCGTCACCGCGGATTTGTGCGGCCGGCCAGTCCCGGCTGCACGCTGCCGCCGACTTTTGCTAAATTGGTATTATCGAATTTTTTGAAACGCTGCAGGAGCACCCCTTGTCAAGAGAATCAAAGCTAATGGACATGCTGACGGGCTATGCCGCGGCGCATCAGCACCCGGTGAATGTCGGCGTACACATGATCGGGATTCCCGCAATCATGCTGGGTGCCCTGGTTGCGCTCAGCTGGGTTTCTTTCGAATTTCGTGCCTACTCTGTAAATCTCGCGTGGCTGCTCGTTGCCGGGTTTTTCCTGTTCTACCTGACACTCGACACCCTGTTCGCTTTGGTTTTCCTGGCTATAAGCGCGGTGATGACTCTGCTGGCGATGCGCCTGGGGCAGCTTGAGTTCGCCGTATCCGCCACGATCGCCGCTACCTTGTTCTTTGGCGGTTACCTGGCGCAGTTCATTGGCCACGCCATAGAGCGATCGCCGCCGGTGCTCCTGAAACATCCGATACAAGCCCAGCTTGCCGCGCCTTTTTTTACGATTGTCGAACTATTTCAGATACTTGGCTTGCGCGACCAGTTGTTTTCCGAGGTTCAGCAACGGCTGGCGCGCGATGCCCGGAATTTACCTCCAAATGCTTAAGTCAGCCGACCTTGCTGTATACAATAATCAATTTACAGTCGAGCGATTCCAACGCTAGGTCATGGCGATGGATTCTGCACTTCGGAGCGAGACGATGAAACGATGCTTAGCCGTAATTCTGTTGATGGTGTCTGGCACCGCCGCCGCCGATTTTGAGATGCAATACAGCGATGGCACTTTTGGCCTTGTTGGTGACGGGAGAGTTCTGTTTGGCGACGCGAATGCGGCCGTTCTATTCGTCCCGGGCGAGGAAGGCATGGTCGTCATCAGTCATGAAGAACGCACGTGGATGCGTCTGAAACCCGGCTTCGTCAAAGACGTGAAATCCCAGATGCAAACGCAAATGGACGCCATGCTTGCCGGAATGCCGCCTGAACAACGCGCCATGGTCGAACAGCAAATGGCGGGCATGATGCCGCAGCCGGATGCGATGCCAAAAATGGAGATACGAAAGACAGGCACCAGCGCGGAAGTTGCCGGTTTTGACTGCGACGAAATTGAGATTGCCTATGACACCGGCGGAGTGGAGGAAGTTGTTTGTGTAGCAACGGCCCGCGAGCTTGGCATCTCCAATGACGATTTTGATGCCATGCTCCGCGCAATGGAGGGCATGGCGGAAATCGCCTCAATGGGCGGTGGTGAAGCGGCACAGCTTGAATTCAGCAAACTCGGTGGCATACCGGTCCGCACACGCGCGCGCGGCAATGGCGAAGACAATGAAGTCGTGAGCATCGAGACTTCGAGCGTCGACCCGGCGCGCTTGCAGATTCCTGACAATTACCGCGAGACATCTATTGAAAGCATGATGGGTGGATAATCCTTAAATAATTCTTGAATAATCAATGGATAGTCATTGAACAACCGTTTTGCAAAGCCCGCTGGAAGCGGGCTTTTTTTTGCGCGCAGCGCCAGTGGCCGGGAGGGAACGGTTTTCTCCTCGCGCAACAGTACGCTGGCCACATGGCCTGGAATCCGACTCAATAACTGTTGTTGCCCCGTTCTTCAGACCATCTGTCCGCGCAACCGAGTCGCGCTAGGCTTTAGTCTGCGAAATCGTCGCTACTTCGCCGCCGATACCCACTCTAATCTGTCGAGCACCGCGTGCGACAGACCCCTGTCGATGTGCCACGACTACGCGAGTCATTGGCAGTTTGGCAAGGCGGGCATAGACGCGGGTTTCGCTGGTCGCATCAAGGTGGCTGGTAAACTCGTCAAGAAACAGTATCCGCGGCCGTCGATACAGCGCCCGGGCAAGCAGCACCCGCTGCCGTTGCCCGCCGGACAACGTCGCACCCATGTCCCCTATCGGAGAAAAAAAACCCAGCGGCAGCGTATCGATCATCTCATCGATGTCGGCCAACCAGGCGCAACGCCGACAGATCTCCATGTTGGGCTGCGGATCGAACAGGCTGATGTTGTCGATCAGGCTGCCACTGAACAGTTGATCCTCCTGCATCACCGCGGCGATATGCTGCCGGTAGCGCTGCAGGCCGAATCGGCCAAGCGGCATGTTGTTTACCAGTATTTCACCTTGAGTTGGCTCCAGAAGTCCCATCAGCAATTTGAGCAACGTTGTTTTTCCCGCGCCCGAAGCACCGGTTAGAACCAGATGCTCGCCTGCATCTATTTGCATCGTCACGTTTTGCAACAGGCGCGGTCCTGCTGCGCTATGGCGAAAACCCAGATTGCGCGTCGAGAGTTTGAGCGAGGCGCGCCGCGGCAGCAGCAACAGCGCCGGAGCCTCGAGACGCTCTGGCTCGGTTTCCACAATGTCCGCCAGGCGCTCGAGGTGAATTTTTGCCATCCGAAACTCGAACGCCTTGTCGATCAGGGCGGCGGCACGTTCCGTAAAGAGCGCTCGGTACGCGAGGAACGCCACCAACATGCCGATTGTCATCGCGCCGTCGATTATGGCGATGGCACCCAGCCAGATGACGACGATGAGCTGCAGACTGAAGATGGCCTGGTTGATGCCTAATTGCCACACGTCGAGTCGGCTGGTGCGGACCTGCGCGTTGCTGGACACGACCTGCCGTCGCATGAACACGCTTTGCCGCTCTGTTTCCAGGCAGGACGTCTTGATGGCAAGCACACCACGCAGCGTTTCGAGGAAAAATCCTTCTTTGTTGGCTGTTGCAACCAGCATCTCCTGACGAGCAACGCGCATAGGTATCAGCATCGCGAGCTTGATACCGAAGTAGACCAGGACCGAAGCAACAACCAGCAGCGCGAGTTTCGCCTGATAGATGAACATGACGAGAAATGTCGTGATCGTCATCAGCCCGTCTACAAAGGCTTCAACGACTTGCCGCGTGACAAGCTGCTGCAATGACGCAACGCTGGAAAACCGCGACTGAATATCACCGACGTGGCGAGCCTCGAAAAAACCTAGCGGCAGCCTGAGCAAGTGACGGAAGACGCGCGCGTTCCAGTTGAGGTTAAGCCGGGTCGCTGCCGCAACGATAATCCAGGCACGGGACATCGCAAGAATTGCCTGCAGAATCGCGACCAGGGCGAACGCCAGGACGATTAGTTGTAAAAGCTCATAATCCGCGCGCAGCACGACGTGGTCGATGACGAGTTGGCTGTAAAAGGGCAACAACAACGTCAGCAGCTGCAAAGCCAATGATAGCACCAGCAATATGAGCAGCGACCGGCGCAGGCCGGGCGCCCCGGCGATAAGATCTGCCAGACGCAGACCGTTGCGCTGCGTTTTTTTCCGGAAGTCCGCTGCAGGGACTAACTCGAGGGCGACACCTGTGAATGCTTTGGCGACCTGACTCGATGTGATGCGACGACGTCCTATGGAGGGGTCGAGAATGCGCAATGACTTGCCGGTGACTTTTTCCAGTACCACAAAATGGTCAAGTTGCCAGTGCAGAATGCACGGCGTTTGCAGCTTGTGGAGTTCGGCAACTTCAAGCCTGACCGGGTTTGGCACCAGCCGCAGCGTCTCACCGACCTGCATTAGCTGCTTGAGCGTCAGCCCCTGCAGCCCGCAGGCGTAGGTCTTCCGTAAATTGGCAAGTGTGGTCTGGTGTCCGAAAAACGTTGCGACCATTGAGAGGCAAGCGAGGCCGCACTCCGCCGCTTCACTTTGCAAAACCAAAGGCACGCGCCGCCAATTGAAGAAGTTCGTTTGAAATCGCATCAGCCGCTCGCGACGAGAGAGACCAGCGGCGCCATCAGCCACTCGATAATCCGCCGCTGATCGCGTCGCACTTCTGCTACCACTGTCATGTCGGCGCTTAGCGGCAATACATCGTTGCCGGCCACGAGCGATTGGGCGTTGAGTGCCACTCGTACGCGGTAGGCGGGTTCGGCGGACAGCACGGGCGATGACTGCTCACCGGGTAGTAATACGGTCTGAGAGATAGCCTGTACCGTGCCGGTAATAACGCCAAATTTTTGATAGGGATACGCGTCGATTCGTACCCTCACGGTATCCCCTACCGCGGTAAACCCAATTGCGCGCGAAGGCACCAGCAGGATGGCACAGTATTGCGATAATTCGGGAATAATAGTTAACAACGGCGTATTGCTGCGCACGCCGTCGCCGTGACGTCGCGTTAGTCCACTGACAACACCGGCTGTTGGCGCGTCTATCGAAAACGCTGCCGCCCCTCGTGCAGCGGCGAGCTCACGTGTCAGCCGCAACTGCTTGGCATGCAGCTCAGCGCGTTCATCCTGCTGTCGCAGGGGAAGCTCTTGCGAATCAACGAAGCCCCGGCGCGCGACGCCCTCGATGCGAGCAATTTCGCGCGAGACTTCTGCACGCTGCTGCTGCAACAAGCTGCGCGTCGAACGTTGGCGCTGCAGTTCGCTCGCCGCGACGTGCCCGCGCTCTGCCAGCTGCGCGAGCCGGGACTGCTGCGCAGCATCGAGCTCCAGATGATCATCGTGCAAGCGAAGCTGCGTGCGTAAGAACCGAAGCTGTTCATTGCTCGCGGCGAGTTCCGCTGCGAGCGCTGCACGTTGCTGCTGCTGACGGGCCGGCATCCGCTCGAGCTGCCCGGCGACACCGCGAAGCTCTGCCTCGAGGGCAGCGATAATCTGTGTATCGACGCTGACGCCATGAGTTTGCCGCTCCGCCGACACGCTCAATAACGACGTCCCCTGTGTGACGCGATCGCCGTTGCGAACCATTAATTTGGCGATGACTCCGGATCGAGGCGCGAATATTTGCACGGTGCCCGCCTCCGGCTTGAGAAAGCCGCGCACCCGATCGCTTGCGGTATAGGACCCAAACAGCAGCAATGCTGCTACCGCGAGAATTATCAGCAGCGCGCCTGATGCAACCAGCCAGTGAGCCGGCGGCGGTACGTTGGAGCCCTCGCCGAACTGGTCCTGCTGATAACGCGCTTGCAATGCAGCCGCGCGAAATAGCGCATTACTCACGTTGCACCCGCCAACCACCAGCGGTCGAAACTTCAGTCAAGGGCAACCCTGTTCTCCCGTCACCTTGCGACCAATTTAGTCGTAGAAATGCAGAGAAGTTTAGGCAGCGCACAGGAGGTGCAGCTACTGGCGAATACGGTCTATTCGGGCAGGAATACGATGCTGAAGAAAGGAGCGCAGGCTGCTGCGCCGAGGATTGCTGTATTTATCGGGACTCAGAAAGCCCGGGCACGGGCAACGGATGTGCGGGCGCGTTGCCCGCGAGGAAACTGATGTCCGTGCGCTACAGGCGGTGCCGCGCCTTGAGTCTAGCCGGGTGCTGAATCGCCGTCGGATTCCGCGTCGTTGTGGGCAGGCGCGTTCACGCGCAGATAGTGAACTATCAAGCCACAGGTAATCGAGACCATGCCAATTGCAAAGTAAAAGCCCGAGAGAAAATCGCGTTGATCAATGTAATAAACGCCCACAAAAAACAGCAGGCCGATGGCAACGTAGACCCAAGGCAGCGACAGGTAAACTTTTTCTGGCAACCACATAAACTTGTCTTCCACTCACTTTATGTAAGGACACAAATAATGCTTTTTGGCGCCCCATTATGCTATGCGGTGCGTCACATAGTCACAAATTCTTCGGCCAGAGGAAGGCTCCAGCAACGCTCCTGGCCGTCTCGGCCACCGGCACCGATGAGAGTGTTGTCACCGTTGCGACCCGGATTTCCGCACCGGGCACTAGTAATTAAAACCTTACAAAAAGTCATATAAACTTGACATCGTGCCGATGTAAGGTTTATATTACATCGTATCTTGGTTGAGGCAATTTGAGAGGTAAAAAATGGCAGACAGTCTGATTATCGGCACGGTCCTGTGGACAGGGCTATGCATCTGCGTCGCCGCCGTCCTGTTGCGCCGATTTGGCGGCTCTCCATTACTGCGCGAACAAGCGCTCCTGCTCATCGGTGTGGGGCTACTCGCGATCGCGCCCTGCACCTACCTGCTGTTGCTCTGGCTGAACGAGAGCCCCTCCGCGTTCGGCAGCGGCCTGCAACTCAGCGGTGCGGTGTTGATGTTTGCTGCCGCCTGGCGCGCACGCCAAGTTCGCCTCGACCCGCAAGAATCTGCCGGCACCTGGGCCTTTCGCCAAAAAAGCGCGCTTGTCGTATTAGCGGCACTTTGCATCCTGATCTTCAGTTATTTCAGCAAGGCCTGGAGCGTACCGGCAGACCAGGCGTTTGCCGTGTTTGTCGATGCCATCGTGCAGCTGGTCGTCCTGATGATCGTCGGCCACATCATAATCGCTTTGTTTCATGGCCCTGCGGACGAACTGGACACACCGCGAGACGAGCGGGACCATGCTATCGATCTCTTCAGCATGCGCAATGCGTATTACGTTCTGACCGCCGGTTTCCTTGCGATGCCCGTTGTCATTATCGCGCAGCTACCGTTAGCGAAAGCACTTAACATCTGGTTCGCGTTGCTCGTGATTGCGGAAGTCATCTACTACAGCTCGGTAATCGCTTACTACCGATTTGGCACGGGCTGATGGGTAAGAAGAAAAGCAGCGTGAGCAATCGCATTCGAGAACTGCGTTTTGCGCATGAGCAAATGACACAAGCGGATCTTGCAGCCAGGATCGGTGTCGCACGTCAAACGGTGATTGCTATCGAGCAGGGGCGGTTTTCACCTTCGCTGGAAAGTGCGCTAAAAATTGCAGAGGTTTTCAACACCCCGGTCGATGACGTTTTCTCGCTTGAAAGCGAGTGACCGGGCAATCACTAGCCGGTTTGCGCCTGCCTGACATGGTGCCGGTTCTCGGCATGACGGACACAGTTCCGACCGGCCTCTTTAGCTTCATAAAGCGCCGCATCGGCAGCCTTGAACAGTGACTCGCCGCTGCTCATATTCGGTTCCATGGTGGCCGTACCGATACTTACGGTGACCGGCCTCTCCGACCACACCGCATTTTGTATGCTGCGTCGCACGCGCTCTGCGAGCACGGCAGCTCCCGACGCTTCAGTGCTCGGCAACACGACCACAAATTCCTCGCCACCGTAGCGCGCCGCGGCGTCAAATTCGCGGATAGAATCTCGAATCAATTCGCCCACTTTGACCAGAGCGGTGTCGCCTGCCTGGTGGCCAAAATCGTCGTTAAAGGCTTTGAAATAATCGATGTCGATAACCAGCATCGCCAAAGGCGTCATATTGCGATTTGCTGCTGAAAACTCCTGGGCAAGTCGATTCTCGAGGCCGCGCCTGTTCATCAACATGGTCAACGGATCGGTGACCGAGGCCACTCTCAGGTTAGCGTGAGACTCTTCAACTTTTTTCCAATGCTCTTCGAGATTGGCAACGTAATTGTCTTGCTCAAGAACGACGCGCTCCATTGACACCAGGTTACGACGCATCTCGAGGTGAGCAATCACCATGCGCGACAATCTGTGCAGCGACTTCTCCTGTTCTTTAGTCAGCTTGCGCGGCTCATTGTCGATAACGCAGATCGTGCCAACGGCGTCGCCTTCTGTGGTTACCAGCGGCGCGCCGGCATAAAAGCGAATACTTGGATCGCCCACAACGAGTGGATTGTCACGGAAGCGCTCATCCTCGGTCGCGTCCTCTACGACGAAGACCTCTTCAGGAGTGCATACCGCATGTGCACAGAACGCGTGTTCGCGCGGCGTTTGCGACGCATCGAGGCCAACCTTGGATTTGAACCACTGACGTTCCTCGTCGACCAGACTGATCAACGCGATAGGTGAATCGCAAATCGCCGATGCGAGGCTCGCAATGTCATCGTAATCCTGCTCCGGCAAGGTATCCAGAACGTTGTAGTCTTGCAGGGCAGAGAGGCGCCTGCGCTCATTCTTGGGAACTGGTGCTGCCATTTCTGCTCTCCTGCCCTTCCCGGAAAATCTCGCTGCTGACGTGTGAGCGGATACGAGAAGGCTAACGCTATGCAGAATAGCCTTTGGCCCGTCTGTTTTCGGGACTTCTGTCACATTGACACGCATTGGTCTCACCCGTAAATCGGCGAAAAAGCAGGGAGATACGGTTGGATGCGGGCTGGAGTGCGCCAGCAATACCCTGAGAACACCGGCCAGCACCGCCCTAAGCAATTCTCAGGCAGGCGCCAGAGCCTTGTCCTCGCCGGAGCGGCTAGGCGCCTAGCAGGGTTGCATCCAAAGTGATGTCGGCATTCAGGAGTTTTGAGACCGGGCAGCCCTCTTTCGCATCGTTTGCCGCCGTCGCGAAGGCCTTCGCGTCAGCATTTGGCACGCGAGCTTTGACGTCGAGGTGCACCTTGGTAATCGCAAATCCGCCCTCGACCTGGTCGAGACTCACGGTCGCCTGCGTATCGATGCTGTCGGCAGTGAATCCAGCGTTACCGAGAATCATCGACAACGCCATCGAAAAACACCCGGCGTGTGCGGCAGCAATAAGCTCCTCCGGATTCGTGCCTTTGCCGTTTTCGAATCGTGTGCCAAACGAATACTGCGTGGCAGACAACACTCCGCTATCGCTCGTGATCGTGCCATTACCTTTCTTCAGGTCGCCCTCCCAATGGGCGCTCGCTTTGCGTTTCATATTCTTTGTCCTTCTTGGTTGTTACTGCTCAATAGCCTGATTGTAGGCGTGTGCTCCCGCTCAGGAAGCGATTTCAACTTGCAGACGATAACACTTCACAGCGAGGCCGATGCTAACCGCAAACCGTTTGAAGCTGTTCTCGGCGGCGGGTAATGCAAATCGCCGTGACCTGCTGATTACGCAGCGATGGCGTAGCGCTCTGTTATCATGCGCATTGATTTATTATTACCACCCCGCGCGATGTGTTTGTTGGCAATCTGCGCGACCTCGCCTTTCTACTTGGAAACAGATCATTGATTAAGATTATCGCGCTATCGGGTAGCCTCAGAAAAAAATCCTTCAACACCGGCCTGCTGAAAGCCGCTGAATCCCTGGCCAGTGACAAGGTGGAGCTCACAGTGGCGACCTTGCACGGCGTCCCCTTGTATGACGGTGACCTCGAGGAGCGCGACGGTATTCCGACGTCTGTAAACAAACTGCGTGAGCAGATCGCAGATGCTCATGGACTGTTGATTTCCACGCCGGAATACAACAACGCTGTTCCCGGCGTCTTGAAAAACGGGATTGACTGGCTGTCCCGGCGTCCCGATGAGAAACCGCACGTCTTCATGAACCTGCCGGTTGCCGTTATTGGGGCATCGCCGGGCGGGTTCGGCACCACCCTGGCGCAAACAGCAATGCTGCCTATTCTGCGAACGCTGACCACACAAACCTGGTTTGGCGGACGCCTGATGGTTTCAAAGGCAGGCTCGTTATTCAATGACGAGGGCGAACTCACCGACGACACCATGCGCAGCCGGCTTGCCGATTTTGTCGAGAATTTCGCCAAGTTTGCCGCAGAGCGCAGCTGATACGGGAAGACGTATTGACGAGGCGGACCAAGCACCGACGCTGTTAGAATCGGGTATTGCTTGCCGCCAGACTGACGGAGTTATCAATGGCAACCGGCTGGGCCCGCGATGGGGCCGTACAGGACCAAATCGATGCCAGCGTTGAAGACGCCGTTAAACGCGCGCGCAACAAATTACCGCGCGGCGAATCACGTCGGCAGTGCGAAGAGTGCGATTCGCCAATTCGAGAGGCGCGGCGCGAGGCGATCCCCGGCGTACGCCTGTGTGTAAACTGCCAGTCAGAACTGGATAAGCAGAACGAGAGTGCCGGCGGCTACAATCGGCGCGGCAGTAAGGATAGCCAGCTACGTTAGCCGCGAGATTCGGGCGCAAGTATTTCTATTTTCACGATGCTGATGTGCTTCGTGCGTTCGCATGAAGTTTATCGATGCACTGTTTTGCTTGCCGCCGCCGGCGTCATCATCAGTCCGGGAACAAGCGACGCATTCTCAATTCTCCAGATCGCTCAATTCTCCAGATCGAGCTCGCGAGCCCAAAAGGCCTGCATCGACCGGTAGAGATGCGCCTGCGCCTCGTCATCCGAGATGCCGTGCTTGCGCATCGGGTAGATCATCATGTCAAACAGGATTCCAGCGTCGATTAACGCATCGCTGAAGGCCCAGGCGTTTTGCGGATGGACGTTATCGTCGTATGTCCCGTGCACCAGAAACAGATTACCGCTCAGCTGATCCGCTTTTTTAACCAGCGATGTCGACTCATAGCCCGCTTCGTTGTCCTGCGGACGTTTCATGTAGCGTTCGGTGTAAATCGTATCGTAGTAATGCCAATCGGTAACGGCGGCGACCGCTATGCCTGCCGCAAATTCTTCACTGCCGGTCATCGCGGACAGCGTCATCGTGCCGCCGCCACTCCAACCCCAGACGCCAACGCGATCGCCGTCGATCCACGGCTGTGACTTCAACCAGGCCACACCGTCCAGCAGATCC
>JABDKF010000250.1 GCA_013003155.1 Woeseia sp.
GCCAGCAGGACAGCAACGCGAAACACCAGGATAAAGCCTGGCGGCCATACGGATTGTTTGAAGTGGGTTCCGCCCCCACAGAGTGACAATATCAAGACGATCTCCTTCGTGAGTCACCGAGAAAAAATCGGTTACGCGCGAAGGAATCGCTATTTCAGATAGACGCAGTAGAAAACGTTGAGCGGGACGCTCGCCGGAGGCGGCGGACTTCGGGTGCTGTGCCAACCGAGATACTCGATGGGCTTAAGGGCCGATTCGAAAGTAAGCGGGGGCCCGATTGCGATCGGAGAATCGTTTGGAGCGTCGTTGAGTTCGAGCTTGACGGTTCGCCCGTCGTAGTTGAGTTCATCAAACAGGCTGCAGTCAGTCGCAGCAGTCGCGCATGGCATTTCACCTGAAGCCGATTCTTCAGCTGCCATGTGACCGCCATGCATCGCATTGCCGGATCGCTCGTCTTCATGTGACGGTGGACAACGCGGGCAATCGTGCTCTTCCATGTTGCCAAGGGCCATGGCACACGGCTGCATCACGAGATTCAACCAGGCAACGACAAACACGCCCAAAATGCTTCGCATTCTGGTCGGGCGCGCTCGTCTATCGTCCGATGCTGAACTCAAGCCAATCTTCCTCGTATCGCATGGCTACCTCAATAACTTAGACCAACTGTGCCTCATAGCCATAGCGATATATACCTATGTTCCCCGCCAAGAATACATCGCCAGCGTGGCCTCTCGTCAAGGACCGGTCGCTCACTTTATGAGGGCTGCCAGGTTAGATACGCAATAGATACCGTGGCAGAACGCCACGCAAACATTTTTTGCGGTTTGGAGCCCTCCTAGATGCCGCCATTCGATCACTTCAGCGACAGAAAATTTCACAAATTCTATAACTTACTGATTTTTATAGCTTTTTATTTTCCACTTTCGAGCAAAAAAACAGACGGCCTCAATAAACTGACAGTACCAAGAAGTTTTTCGGAAGATCATTGCCCCAGGCAATCACACATCGAAGTCGTCAATCGCACCAGGCTATCGCAGTCGCTGGTGCGCATCCGCCCGAGGCAGCCCCATGAATCTCGAGCGGCGCCTGCTCATGCCGTTTGTGTCGAGGCGGTCGCTTCGCATTCACAAACAAGCGCAATTTGCGTACGACATTTGGTCGCAGCTGGTACGACAGTTTGACCCCGGCGTATTGGCCAGCGGCGGGCCGCCCGTTGGCCTCGATCCGATTCACGCTATCCGTGATTCTCGCGAAAACTTCCATGTCTTCGCGAATTTCGACAACTACCAGTTGGCCGTCACCAAGGTAATGGACCGCGAAAAGACCCAGATATCTGTTCTGCACTACCCGCGAATAAGGGATCCAGACATTGGTGCGCTTTCACTCGCGTACGTCATCAAATTGGTGGAGGCCGCCTGTCTTCATAAATCCGCGGGGATCGAGTACCTGAGGCAACTCCTTAACGACCGGGTCGATAGGCGAGTCTTGGAGCGCGTTTGCGGCAAGGGAAATTTGAGCCGGCATGATATGGCGCGGCGAGCCGGCGTTTCGGCGGGGAGTCTGAAGGCACGGAGCGGCAGTACCTCCAAAGGCACAACACAACAACAGAACACTCGACGAACCGTTGTCGAAAGGTTGTCATCGTGACTACACGGATCTCGTTATTGACCGACATCGAGGTTCTGTCAGCAGCCTCCCGGAACTCGCTTGAAGACTACTGCCATTATCTTCTTTCGACATTGCCGGCCGATTACGCCGAATTCTTTGCCGAGCCAGCCCTGCCCGGCAAGAAAGTTTCAGTCGCTATTCTCACTGATATCGCAGCGCAAATTGAGCACGCTCAATTGTTGGAAACCCACCCGATCGCAGCGATGGTTGCCACCGTCGCTGGACGGTCGACGAGCGAACGAAGCAAGCACGAATCCTTGAAGGCGTGGGCGTTGCTGGCAAGCCTTGCGCTCACCGATCGCTCCCCAACGGTCGAGAACGCCTGCGTTCGAGTACGGCGTTTGGCCTGCAAGGAAGACCGTTGGTTGTTCGACGAATTGCTCAAAACAAAGAGTGAGTTAGGGGCGGTCGTACGCCGTCTTGCTGACCTCCTTCGTAAGCACTCGGGCAAGAGCGAGGAAAGCCAATCCAAGTACCGAAAAGTCTCGGGCCTGCATGCGCTGTTCGCTGACTTGCATTACCGGCGCGAGAAACGCGGTCCCGGCGTTGGCGGCCAACTGGTCGCAGGACCGACCATTGTGGAGCGACTGGTTGCTACACAAGTCGACAGTTGTCTGTTTCCGGATGTCGAGAACGCACGAATCCTCAACGACGAACTCAGTCTTCCGGGTCCGCGCAACGGCGCCGAAGTCCGATCGACCAGCGAACGCTACCTCGATGGCGTGGCGAACGATGACTATCCAACGGTCCTAAAACGGCGAGTGCTGCAGGGACGACAGCTTGCACAGTC
>JABDKF010000253.1 GCA_013003155.1 Woeseia sp.
GCTATGCGGCCGCTTACCGTCGCCGGGCCGATGTTGCGGGCTTTGAGCCCGGCCAGGAGGTCCGCGTCAAGTGCTGCCCATGCGGTACCGGAACCCAGCATTGCGCTGCCGGAAAGAAGAAGAATTGCCATGGCGCCAAGCGGCCGAAGTTTGTGCGACAACATGATTTTTCCTTTCACAATAGCAATAGGGCTGAGCGTCGATTGTGGCCCATGAAAAGTCAAGACAAGACGCTGCTGCGCCGGTCGATTTTCCGCCGGTGCTAAGGTAACGTCGCAGCGTTGCCTCGGGAGACACCATGAATCCTTTAAAATTATTAAGCGTCAGCATCCTTGCGTTTGCGCTGGTGGCTTGTGGCGAGAAAGACGATGCGGCAAGCAGTGATGCCAGCATGATTTTGACGAACGCGCGGGTCTATACGCTCGACTGGGACGAAGCCGCGCCTGACGGTACGTTGCAAGCAGACGCTCCGCACGACGGGGGCGGCTGGCACCCCGATGCCAATGCGATCGTTGTTCGCGGTGATGAAATCGCATATGTCGGGAGCACTCGCGAGGCGCTCAAGCAGCGCGGTGAGAATACGCGTGTTTTCGATTTGGCGGGTGCTACTGTGATTCCCGGTTTGGTTGATTCACATACGCATGTCTTTGGACTCGGCGCCGCACTCGAGCGCGTAAACCTGATCGGTGTCGATACTGAAGAGGAGGCGATTGCCCGCGTTGTAGAGCGGGCTAAAAATACTCCCAGGGGCGAATGGATCATTGGCCGCGGTTGGGACGAGGGAGCGTGGGCGAATCGTTACCCGGATAAAGTGTTGCTATCGGCCGCGGTGCCTGATCACCCCGTGTTTCTCGGTAGCCTGCACGGCTTCGCCGGTTGGGCGAACCAAATGGCGCTTGATGTGGCCGGCATTACTGCTGCCAGCGAGATTCCGGTTGGCGGGGAGATGCGTCTCGGCGCGGATGGCGAGCCCAACGGCCTGTTCCTGAATCGCGCAGTGCCGATGATTTCGGGAGCCGTGCCCGCGCCATCGCAGAACGCATTGATAACCCAGGTGCTTGCCGGTTTGAATCAGATGGCACAGGACGGTTATACGGCCGTGCACGACGCGGGGCTTGGCGCACCACAAATGGCGGTTCTCCAGCAGCTCGAAGACGAGGGACGTCTGCCTGTTAGGGTTTACGCCATGCTGTCACTGCGTGACGAGCCGCTAATGCGCGAATGGATCGAAAAAGGTCCTGATAAGGATAACCACAGCATGCTGGTCACGCGCACTGTCAAAGCATTTTACGATGGCGCGCTCGGTTCGCGTGGCGCCCGGATGTTGTATGACTATTCCGACATGCCGGGCCATCGCGGCATCAGTGGCGACGGCTACGGTTTCAACGAGGCGTTGATGGCCGAGGCCATGGCAAAAGGATTCCAGGTGGCGATCCATGCAATCGGCGATGCCGGCAATCGTGAGGCGATGGATATTCTCGAACGAATCATGAACGAGCACCCTGCGTCGCGGGATCTGCGGCATCGCATCGAACACGCACAGGTCATCCACCCTGACGATATCGCGCGCCTCGGCAAGCTGGGCTTTATCGCGTCGATGGAGCCGCCGCACGCGATGGAAGACAAGACCTGGGCCGAGGAACGGGTCGGCCCCGAACGCATACTGGGCGCCTACGCCTGGCGCACCCTGCGCGAAGCGGGTGCCCGGCTGACGTTTAATGCGGACAATCCGGGTTCGGATCACAGCATTTTTTACGGCTTGCACTCGGCAATAACGCGACAGGACAAGGACAGCCAGCCCGAAGGCGGCTGGTACCCCGAGCAACGCATGACCGCCGAGGAGGCGGTGCGCGGTTACACCGACTGGTCGGCGTACGCGAGTTTCCGGGAAGACGAAACCGGCATCATCGAAGACGGTCGCTGGGCAGACTTGACCGTGCTCGATATCGACCCGTTCCTGTTGGCCGAAGAGCGGCCCGCAGACCTGTTGAAAGGACGCGTGTTGATGACGATCGTGGGTGGCGAGGTGGTATTCGACAATCTTTAGCGGCCGCAGCGCGACACTAGAACGTGTCGAGATCGTCGGCAAGTACAACGTCGCCGTCGTATACGGCCCGTACTTCATCGACAACCCCTTGCTCGGGCTCGCCGTAAAACAAGCCGTGATAGAGCACCAGTTTTTTCGGCCTGACAATGTTCGCGAGTCGGCCGAGTTCGTTCCCCGGCGTATGCGCTTGCCGGTGATAGTCTCGCCATTGGGGCGCGTTACGCGCGAGGCCTGTGTCGCTGATCACCTCGTGAAACAACAGGTCTGCACCGCGCGCCTTGTCGATTAATTCTTCGCTGTAGGCCGTGTCGCCCGAAATAACGATCGTACGATCGTCGGTTGTGATGCGATAGCCAAAGGCCGGCTTGATCGTGCCGTGGTTGACATCAAACGCTTCGATGCGAATGCCGTCCCGTTGAAATACCACACCTGCGCTTATCTCCGTCACGTTGACCTGGTACATCTCGGGATCTGCGACCGGCTGTGCGCCCGTCGTTCGCAACCGCGTGTCTGTCGCCATCATCGCGTTCATCGCATCCGTCATCTGGCGCAGTCCGGCAGGGCCAAAGGCCTGCAGCGGCCGCGACCGTCGCCACCACAGCTTGAACGCAAGTTCCGGATAATCCAGCGTGTGATCGCTGTGCATGTGTGTAAAAAACACACAACAAATCTGGCTGGGATAAAGTGACGGAATGTCATGCTTGTAACGCGCACGAATCGCGTTTTGCACGGAGCCCGGCCCGACGTCGAACAAGTACGCCTCGCCGCGGTGAATAACGGCAATGCTCGAGCCCGCGCGGTAGCGATCCGGTATCGGCGTACCCGTGCCGAGCACCACGACGCGGGTTGTCGCCGCCAGTTCTTCGGCCGACGGCCCCTCGCGCGTTTCAATTACGGCGCTGTCGCGGGGAGTATCCACGGTAAGGTTAACGTGGCAACCTGCCAGCAGCACCGTCAAAATTACCGACGCGCAAGCTGCGTATTTCATCTGTGTGCTCCTCGTCAGGATTCGCTGAAGTGTACCGCGAAACGGCAGGAGTCATTTCTGTGCAGAAACAGAGAGCGCGCATCATGCTGTTCATCTGGTTATCATTCGCGGCCCTTACTCATCGCCACCTGTTGGCAGTGGAGACCTGCGGTTTTGAATGACCTGAGGGCCAGAATCGACGCACACCGCGTTACGCCGCTGCAATATGCGGTTATTGCCTTGTGTTTCCTGCTGAACGTGCTTGATGGCATGGACGTACTTGTCATCGCGTTTGCAGCGCCGGCTCTTGCGGCGGAGTGGGGTATTGGCCCCGAGTCACTCGGTATTGTGTTTGGTATGGGCACGTTCGGCATGGTGGCGGGTGCGATGTTGCTGGCGCCGCTGGGAGACAGGCTCGGCCGACGCACGTTAATTCTCGTGAGCGTCGCCGCCGTAGGAATCAGTGTTGCCCTAACTGCCCTGGTGACGAGCGTAGCGCAGCTGTTAGTCGTGCGCTTTATCAGCGGCATGGGTATAGGTGTCTTGTTGGCGAGCTCGGCAACCGTCGCCGCCGAGTACGCGCCGGATCGCAAGCGAAACCTCGTCGTCGGGTTTGTAATGGCCGGTTACACGATTGGTGCATTCGGCTCCGGGCTTATCGCTGCCCAGGTGATCCCCGTCTACGGTTGGCCGACGATGTTTGTGATCGCAGGTGTTGCATCGCTTGCCACGCTGCCGTTCCTCATCTGGCTGCTGCCCGAATCGCTCGACTTTTTAGTCCGCGTGCGCCCGCGGCAGGCATTGCCGAAAATTAACCGCATCCTGCAGCGTATGGACATGGCTCCGCTCGAGCGCCTGCCCGCACTCGAAGCGGTGGAAACGCCGGCCAATGTACCCGCTCTGCTGCACCGTGAGCGCCGCGGCTCGACGCTAATGTTGTGGGCGGCGTTCTTCATGTCGTTCGCGGCGCTCTATTTCCTGTTGAGCTGGATTCCAAAGCTGGCAGCGGCAACCGGCATTGCGCTCGAACTCGCGATCTACGCCGGTGCGGTATTTAATCTCGGGGCGTTTTTTGGTATCTGCCTGCAGGGCTGGCTGTCGCTGACGTTCGGACTGCAACGCACTATTGCTGCTTTCATGTTTGCTGCTGCGGCGCTGATGCTGGCGTTTGGTTTTGTGACCCACCCCTGGTACGTGCTGGTCATGTTCGGCCTGATCGGTTTTACCGTGCAGGGCGGCTTCGTTGGACTTTATGCGGTGGCTGCCAGACTGTACCCGGCTGAGCTGCGCAACACCGGCATAGGCTGGGCCATCGGGCTCGGTCGCTTCGGTGCGGTCGTCGGCCCGATCGCGGCAGGCTACTTGATTGCCGCCGGGCTCGGCCTGGTCGGCAATTTCGTCGTGTTTGCGCTGCCGATGCTGTTGGCCGGCGTCTTAACGCTGCTGATTCGCGCCGAACAGCTGCGCATCTAGGCAGCGGCGCAGCACATCGCGTGACGGCAGCGTATGATCAGGCAATCCGACAGACCGACTGGGAACGGAGACCACAAAAAATGAAATTGACTGCCCGAATTCTTCTTCTAGCGACGCTGCTCGTTTTTGCAAGCGGTTGCGCGGTCAACCCCGTGACCGGCAAACGTGAGATTACGCTGGTCGGTGAAGCTTCGGAAATTTCGATGGGACAACAAAACTACGCGCCGATGCGCCAGTCGCAGGGCGGCGAGTATGACATCGACCCCGAACTAACCGCCTACGTGAGCTCCGTCGGACAACGGCTTGCGGCCGTTAGTGACCGGCCGTTGCCGTACGAATTCGTGGTGCTCAACAATTCCGTGCCGAACGCCTGGGCACTGCCCGGTGGCAAGATTGCGATCAACCGTGGCCTGCTGACAGAACTGGATTCAGAGGCGGAGCTGGCGGCCGTACTCGGCCACGAAATCGTGCACGCTGCAGCGCGCCATACGGCACGGCGCATGGAGCAGGGCATGCTGCTGCAAGGGCTGGTGCTGGCGACTGCGGTGGCGACCAGCGATTCCGATTACGGCAACTTCGCGGTCGGTGGAGCGAATCTGGCTGCGCAACTTGTCAGCCAGAAATACGGCCGCAGCGCCGAACTTGAGTCCGACTACTACGGCATGCGTTACATGGCGCGGGCCGGTTATAACCCGGAAGGCGCGGTGTCGCTGCAGAAGACTTTCGTGCGTCTTAACGACGGCCGCCAGACCGACTGGCTGACGGGCCTTTTTGCGAGTCACCCACCGTCCGAAGAACGCGTTGCCACCAACATCAAGACAGCCGCCGAGCTCGGCGCGACGGGTGAGTTCGGTGACGATCGGTACCGCAAAGTGATGGCGAAGACAATGGCCGCGATACCCGCTTACAAAGTCTACGATGAAGGCCGCGAGGCGCTGGGCAAAAACAACCCGCAGGAAGCCTTGGCGAAAGCGGAACAGGCGATTGGCATGCTGCCTGCCGAGGCGCATTTTTATGCGCTAAGGGGCGATGCGCGTTTGTTGCAAAAAGACTATCAAAGCGCTATTCAGAATTACGATATCGCGCTGCGGCGACGCAGTGATTTTTTCTACTACTACTTGCAACGCGGTCGCGCATACAACGAAACCGGCAATATCGGTGCCGCAGAAGCCGATCTCGAGAAAAGCCTGACGCTGTTGCCGACCGGTCCGGCGCACCTGATGCTCGGTGATATCGCGGCGCGGCGCGGCAATAATGCGAAGGCGCTCGAACACTACAAGGTGGTCGCGCAAGGTGAAGGCGAGGTGGCGCAACGCGCGCAAACCTCAATGACCCGCCTCGATATCGGCCAGAATCCCGGCAACTATATTCAGAACCGCTGCGATCCCGACGGTAGCGGCAATCTTGTCGTGTCCGTCAGAAATGCAACGCAGCTGGCTGTGCGCGGCGTCGTTGTGGCGGTGCAATACAACGACAACGCCGGGCGCGTTCGCCAGGTGCAAAAAGCGATCAACCAGACCCTGTCGCCCGGCGAAATTGCCAGCGTCAATACGGGGCTTGCCCCCTACGCGGCAGGCAGTGGCTGTCCCGTGGCGGTGGTCC
>JABDKF010000269.1 GCA_013003155.1 Woeseia sp.
CCTCGACTTCGTAGCTCACGGCTATCATCCACGGCATGTAATCCGGGTCATAGCTCTTCAGTTCGGCGGCCAGGTCCTGGCAAAAGGTCGTTTCAATCGGGCCACCGCGATTCGGCCAGACCCGAAATTTCAGGCGCAGAATCTCTTTGCCGGAATCAAGCAGCATACGTCCCTCGACGGATGGTTCTGTGAGCAAGATTCCGGGAAACTGCTGCCTGACGCCCTGCATCATGCGCGTCGCTGTCTCGGCGGCTCTATCCTTTGCGGCCACGTCGCCGCGCAGGGTGACATCGGCCGTGCAGCGGACATAGCCGCGAGGGTAGTTGGTCACATTGTTTATCGTGCGGTTCGGGATGAAAACGCTGGCGCCGAGTGCATTCTCGATGCGCACGAAGCGCATGGATATCGCTGAAACAATGCCGGTCTGGCCTCCAACGTCAACGAGATCGCCCACGTCCAGCAAATCAGAAAAAATCAGCGTCAGCCCGGTAACCACGTCCTGAACGACTCCTTGCGAGCCAAATCCGATTGCAATGCCGATGACCGATGCGCTGGCAAAATAGGCCGTGAGAGAAATATTGAGCTCACGAAAGACGAGGCCGATCGCGGAAAAATACAAGGTAAAAATCATGACGCTGGTTAGCAACGTGCCAATTGACTTCAGCTTCCGGTAGCGCCGATCCGCTTTGTGGCCAGGCCACATTGTACCAACACGTTTAATGGCCAGCACCAAGACATGCACGGTAATTACGAACAGCAGCAGCATGCCAATTCGCACGGGCGTTGGCGCAGATGAGACGTATGCCACTATTTCCTGCAACATCAGTTGATCCAGAGGTGCATCAAAATACTCAGCGCGTAGCCGAGCGCGATGACCGGTGTCCAACGCAAGTGTGCAAAGAACGTGTAATGGCCACGCGCCTGACCCATTAGCGCGACGCCCGCCGCTGAACCAATGGACAACATACTGCCACCGACGCCTGCTGTTAGCGTAACCAGCAACCACTGCTGCAAATCCATGTCGGGACTCATGTGCAGTACCGCAACCATAACCGGTATGTTGTCAACGATTGCCGAGGCAATGCCGACGAGAATATTCGCAGTGGTCGGTCCGAGTTCAAGATAGAAATACCCCGACAGGTGCGCGAGGTAGCCGAGAAACGAGAGGCCACCGACGCTCATGATTACGCCGAAAAAGAACAGTAGTGTATCCCACTCGGCGCGCGCCACTTCGCGAAACGTGTCAAACGGAACGGTGTCGCCGTGCATTTCATGTTGCACATGTGCAGCAACCATGGGCTTGTGCGAATGGCGCAGGTAGTAGCCGAACAGCTTCAAGAAGGCAAGGCCGGTCATCATGCCGAGGAAAGGCGGCAGGTGCAGGAAGTTATGAAAGCAAACAGCCGTTGTAACTGTCATACCGAATAGCAAAATGATACGTTTGGCACCACGCCGCATTAATACTGTTTCGATGTCAGCGGTTGGCGTCTCGCGCGGCACGGCGAGCGACATGAATATCGCCGGCACCACATAATTGACCACTGACGGCACGAAAAGACTAAAGAATTCTCCAAACCGAACGATGCCCTGTTGCCAGACCATCAACGTGGTGATGTCGCCAAACGGACTAAATGCGCCGCCGGCGTTTGCTGCAACCACGATATTGATACAGCCGACTGCAATAAACTTCGGGCTGTCGCGACCTACCGCGAGAATCACTGCGCACATGACGAGTGCCGTCGTCAGGTTATCGATCAGAGCCGAGAGAAAGAAACTGATAGCGCCGGTAATCCAGAACAGGCTCCTGTAGTTTAAATTTACAGAAACGAGGCGGCTGCGAAGAGCATCGAATACACGTCGCTCACTCATCGAATTTACGTACGTCATCGCCGCAAGCAGGAACAGGAAAAGTTCGGCAAACTCTGTCAGATACTCACGGACAGCTTCGTGCAGCAGTTCGGTTTCCCCGGTGCCGGCATAGTAAATTCCGATAACCGCCCAAATAAGCCCGGCAGCCAGCATTACCGGCTTCGACTTTTTCAAGTGAGTAAATTCTTCGGTTACGACAAGCACGTATGCGGCGATGAAGATAATCAGTGCAGTGATGCCAGGCCAGGCCGTCGTAAGGTCCATTGTCGTTCCCCTTTTTTTAAACCGTCAACGATTGTTGTTTGATAGTCGACCGGGGCTTGCCGCAAAATAGTTACACTCATGGGTCCGGCCCGCAAGCTAAATTCACACTGTCCTGCAAGCCTCCCCCGATACCTGCAGCGGGCCTGCAACGCAAGCCGCCTCGAACGTGTGTTTCTTTGTCATCCCATACTCAATATAGGCAGAGGCGTCGCGGGCACCCCGGTACTGTTTGCCGATAGAGTTGCGCGAGATTTGCAGTCGATCACAGCGAGATTCAGCGCGGCATACTGCTATCCGCAGAGTCTACTACCGCCGAGTCAGGTAACTCATCGTTCCTGATTGTTGATCACAGGACCAATCGCACTGAAGCGTCATTTGTTCTACCATTGTTTTGCAAACCCGATCCCATTTGATGAGCTGTTCCTTATCATGTTCAAACTGTTTGGTCTCATACGCAGCAACAAAAAGGTTTTGCAGCCATCGAGCGCTGCAAGCCTGCTCGCTCATCAAAATTTTGGTCGAGGCGTCGCTACGTCAATCATTGTTGCAATAGTCGCGATGATATTATGGGTGGCGGTGTCGCTGCTCTTTGATCGCTACTTTCCCTGGGTATCGATGTTGCAAGGCATCGCTGTCGGCATAGCGATGCAACGTTTAGGTCGTGGACTTGACTGGCGCTTCCCGCTGGCAGCGGCAATAATCACTGCGCTCGCTGCCGTTGAAGGCAGTTTTCTCGTTGCGCTCTTCCTGACCGGTCGCGAGTTTGATACCGGTGCACTCACTCTAGTGGATGAAATCTCAATGCATACAGTGAAAACGTTTCTGGGGCGTGAGTTTGGCGTTGTTGGTTCGATCTACATGTTGTTCGCTGCGGCGTTAGCAGCGTTTTATGCCAATCGGCGATTGCTGCCCGGCGAAGCTGTCGCGCTGCGCCGTCATGCCGCGGGCGAGTCACCCGCAACGGACCTGACGACAGGCGCAAACCAGTGACAGCCCCTAAAAGTGTCGAGTTTTTCTTCGATTACATCAGTAGCTATTCTTACCTCGCGAACAGTCAGCTTGCGACTCTCGGAGCGGAGGAAATCGTCTATCGCCCGGTGTTTCTCGGCGCAATCATGACCGCGACGGGCAATACGCCGCCGGCAACTGTGCCCTCGCGCGGCAAGTACCTGCAGAAAGATCTGCAACGCTGGGCGAAACGCTACGACATTCCCCTCGCCATGAACCCCGTATTTCCGCAGAACACCCTGGGCGCTTTACGGCTGGCGCTGGTTGCACTCCAGGAAAACCGCTTTGCGGAGTTGCACGAGGCGCTTTTTGCGGCGATGTGGGCACAGCGTAGAGATCTGAGCGAGCGCTCTACGTTACATGAAATTGCAACCAGTGCCGGCCTGAATGCCGACGATTACCTCGCGGCCAGCAACTCGCCGGACATCAAGGATCGACTGAAGGCAAATACTGATGAAGCCGTCGCCCGTGGCGCATTCGGCGCACCCACGTTTTTTGTCGGCGACCAAATGTACTTCGGCAATGACCGCCTGATGTTTGTGCGCGAAGCGTTGGCTAGCGCGTCGAACTAGGCAACAACCACATCGGGCGATACCCCGTGCTGCGGCGGTACCTGCTGCAGCTGCGTGGTGGCCAGCTTGTCCATCTCGACACCCATTTCTTCGTCCACCAGAAAATACGGCGGGCTGCGCCGCAACAGCATCCAGTCGTCTTCTTTCAAAACTTTGGAGAGGTGTCGCATATTGTTGCGTACTGCATCGACATACGGATTCTGCCCATCGAACAAGACTTCAAAGTAGCGATAAGCGCGGTTAAATTTCTCGCGCAGCCGCGTGCGCAACACTAACTGGTAAAATTCCGGCGTTTTCCGCAAAAGATCTTTGCCCGACTCGTAGCGAACCGTAAATTCGCCGGGCTGGGAATGTTCGATGGCGATACCGCCCAGAACAAACTCTTTGTAAAGCCGGTCGCGACACTTTTCCAGGTAGCAGCGATCGGCCATTTGGGCAATCAGATCAGCAGTGCCGAGCAGGTGTCCACAGGTGGCGTCACGCGGATCGTCCATCTCAATGGTATCGATGTCAATTTCATAACCGGTAAAGTGGACGATCATGCTGCTGACGGCCGCATCACGCGCCAGACCCAGATCGGGTAAGTAGCGCCGCAAGAAGTCGGCGCTGCGCGACACATGGTGCAAGGTCAATTCGGCCCCGTTGTGGAAGTCGCGGTCGCGTTCCGCGTGACGAATATAGCCGCAATCATGAAATAGCGAGGTGATGATCGACATTTGCGCCCGCTCGGGACCCAGTCGATCGTCGCCCCTCATTGTCCTGTCATAGCCCGCGAATAGCCTCGCCAGCGCGAGCGTCATGTCCAGGGTGTGCTGCATGTCATGGTAGGTCGTGTCGCAGCCGATATAGCCCGGATATCTGCCGGTAAACAGTCGCTCGAAATCGTAAAAGGCAAGCCACAGTTTGTCGAAAGGCACGCCCGGATAGGTGCTGACAAACAGCTCCCGCACAGCATCACGAACCGCTGCAGGGTCGCTTACCTGCACGGTATTGGTAACGTCAAAATCGTTGCGTCTATCCTGGGACAAGATGCGCCTCTTGTTATTATTTTTGTCAGGCACTGTCACAGGGCTATTGACCCCAGACACCGGCGAGACGCAATGGACGCATCAAGCCAGAGCTTCATCATACAACGTTTAGGCGGGGCCAGGGGACACATTACCCGGGCAATATGTCACATTCCGCAGCGCTATGTCACATGCGAAACTCTGCAATTGCCGGAGTATGGTCTGACGGCCGTTCCCAGGCTCGCGGTTCGCGGTCTATGTAGCTGGCAGAACATATCTCGGCGAGGGTCTCGCTCGCCAGAATAAGGTCGATGCGCAAGCCGGCATTACGCCTGAAGCCGGCGGCCCGATAATCCCACCAGCTAAAGGTATCGGCGGGCTGTTCAAATTTTCGGAATACGTCTGCGAGACCGAGTGACAACAGCGCCTGCAGCGATTCGCGTTCCGCCGGGCTGCACAAGATCCCTTCACCCCATTTTTCGGGGTCGTAGACATCGCGATCATCGGGCGCAATATTAAAGTCACCCAGCACGAGCAGCTTATCGTGGGCCTTGAGCTCGGCGGCGAGCCAGTCGTGAACAGCTTCCAGCCAATCCAGTTTGTATTGATATTTTTCAGAGCCAACGCTTTGGCCATTGGGCACGTAAAGGTTGATAACCCTTACGCCGGCTACCGTGGTCGCCAGCACCCGGCGTTGTGGATCGTCGAAGCCCGGAATATCGCACATCGTATCGGAAAGTGCGGTCCGCGCAATCGTCGCCACGCCGTTGTAGGTTTTTTGGCCATTGGCAACGGACTGATAGCCGAGCTCGCCGAAGGCCTCGGCATCGAACGCATCTGTCACCTGCTTGATCTCCTGCAGTACCAGGACGTCTGGCTCGGCGGCTCTAAGCCATTCACGCACATGCTGCAGGCGTACGTTAAGCGAGTTCACGTTCCAGGTCGCAATTTTCATGCGGCCTGGCCTATGCCGGAGTGGCGTAGCAACGCATCAATCGTTGGCTTGCGGCCGCGAAACGAAACAAACGCTTGCATGATGTCGCGACTGCCGCCGACTTCGAGAATTTCGCGCCTGAAGCGTGCCGCAGTGCCGGCATCAAAAATTCCGGTTTCCTCAAAAGCAGCAAATGCATCAGCGGCAAGGACTTCCGCCCATTTGTAGCTGTAGTAGCCGGCCGCGTAGCCACCGGCAAAAATGTGCGAGAAGTTGTGAGCAAAACGGTTGTAGTCCGGATGTTTGACCACCGCGACCTCACTACGCACCGCGTTCAGGAGCTCCATTGCGCGGGCGCCACGCTCAGGCTCGTACTCGGCATGTAGCCGAAAATCGAACAAGGCAAACTCGATCTGCCGCAACATCGCCAGCGCGGCTCCGCAATGTCGACTTTCGAGTAGCCTGTCAAACAGCTTTCGTGGCAACGGTTCGCCGGACTCAAAATGGCCGGATGCACCGATAAGGACATCGGCGTGCCAGGCGAAGTTCTCCATAAACTGGCTGGGAAGTTCAACAGCATCCCACGGCACGCCGTTAATACCCGCTATCGCCGGATAATCGACGCGGGTTAACAGGTGATGCAGCATGTGGCCAAATTCGTGGAACAGCGTGACAACATCGGTGTGGGAAAGTAACGACACGCCGTTTTCATCGGGTGGCGCAAAATTGCAAACCAGGTAACCCACCGGCAAAACATTTTCACCCGTCAGGTTTTTGCGTACGACGCACTCATCAATCCACGCACCCGTACGTTTGCCGGAGCGTGCGAAAAGGTCCGTATAAAAGCCGCCGATCGTTTTACCCTGTTCGTTCAGAACATCGTAAAAAGCGACGTCCGGGTGCCACGATTCTACAGTTTCGTTGCGAGCGAGCCGCAATCCATAGAGCTTGTAAGCAAGATCAAACAGCCCCGACTTGACGCGATTAACGGGCAAATACTCGCGGAGTACCTCGTCCGACACAGAAAATTTGTCCTGCTTCAGCTTTTCCAGCCAGTACGCGACATCCCAGGCCTCGAGCTTGCCGCCGGCCAGGCGTTCGAGTTCAGCCAACTCCGCTTCGGCGCCCGGCCGTGTCTTCTGCGCAAGTTCGCGAAGAAAATTCACCACGTCGCCGACCTGTCCGGCCATTTTGGTGGCGAGGGAGTATTCGCCGAAATTTTCGAAGCCGACCAGCTCAGCCATACGGTGCCGCAGCGCGAGGATCTTATCGATGTTGCCGCTGTTGTCCCACTCTGAATGCTCCGCCTGGTCCGAGGCACGCGTGCTCCATGCTTGATAGAAAACTTTGCGCAGGTCGCGATTAGCCGCATGGGTTGAAACGGCATGCCAGGTTGGAAAATCCAGCGTCAGCAGGAACCCGTCCTGGCCGGCGTCGGTCGCATTGCGTTTGGCCCGATCGACAACTGACGCTGGCAAGCCGCCAAGAACCGCCTCGTCCGTAACCGCGTAGCTCCAGGCATCCGTCGCGTCCTGAACGTTTTGTTCGAAACTCGCTTGTAGCGTTGCCAGTTCAGCACGAATCTCACGAAATTCGGCCTTTTTCTCGTCGGGCAAATCTACGCCCCCCAAACGAAAATCCCGCAGCGCATGCTGAAGGAGAACACGTCGAGGATCGTCCGCAACATGGGGCAGCGACTTTGCGACGTGCGAGTACGCCTCAAACAGCGCCTGATTCTGGGAGATTTCCGTGTCGTGTTCAGTAAGCAAAGGCAACGCGTCGTTGTAGGCGTCGCGCCATCCCGAGTCATCGAGCACACTCTGCAGGTGACCAATTGGCGAAGACAGGCGACGTAACTCGTGCTGCATTTCTTCTAACGGAATGACCAATGACTCGAAGGTATGCGAGCCGTCCCGCTCTGTCAGCTCGACAAGCTTTTGTCGATGCGCTGCGATAAGCTCGCGTAGCGCAGGAATAGCGTGTTCTGGTTTTAGCTCGCGAAAGCGCGGCAGGCCAGCGGTGTCGAGCATTGGATTAGACATTGGGATTCGGTTCATTTTCGGCGTACGGATGTTATCACACGCAAAAGTTCCAGCCGTAAACCAGTTAAAACTTGGGAGCAATTGTGACAAAAGAATTCGATCTTCTCGTCATTGGCGGTGGCAGCGGCGGCCTTGCGCACGCGCAGCGGGCCGCTGAGTATGGTGCCAAAGCGGCGGTTGTTGAAAACGGACCGTTAGGCGGCACCTGCGTGAATGTCGGCTGCGTGCCGAAAAAGGTCATGTGGTACAGCGCTCATCACGCACACCAGATCGACATGGCTCGCGACTACGGATTCGATGTGACCGTCAACGGACACGATTGGAGAACGCTCAAGAAGCGTCGCGATGCCTACATCGAGAGGCTTAATGGCATCTACGCTGCCAATCTGGATCGTCGCGAGGTGACCCTGCTGCGCGGCACGGCGCGCTTCGTTTCTCCCCACGAAATCGATGTTGACGGCGGCCGCTATTGCGCATCAAAGATCGCGATTGCGACGGGCGGCTATCCGAGCGTCCCGGACATCCCCGGCGCCGAGCTCGGCTTCACGTCTGACGGTTTTTTTGAGCTCGAGGAACGGCCGCAACGCGTTGCCGTGGTGGGCAGTGGCTATATCGCGGTAGAGCTCGCAGGCGTATTCAATGGCCTCGGCTCGGACACCACCGTGCACATCCGTAAAGACGGGATTCTGCGGGATTTTGACGAGATGCTTGGCGCAGAGGGGCGCGCTGTCATGGAAGCTGACGGTGTGAAGTTCGTCACCAAATTCGTGCCGACTGAGCTTGAGCGAACGTGCGACGGCATGGTGTTGCACGCAGCAGACGGGCGTCGTTCAGTGCCGGTTGACGGCGTGCTGTGGGCAATCGGCCGCACGGCCAACACGCGTGGTCTCGATGTCGATGTCGCAGGCGTTGAAACCGACCTCGCGGGATTCATCCCGGTTGACGATTTCCAGGCCACCAACGTTGCACATATCTTTGCGCTTGGCGACGTTACTGGCCGTGCAGCATTGACGCCGGTGGCAATCGCCGCCGGTCGACGGCTGGCAGACCGGCTCTTCGGTGGCATGATTGAGCGCCATCTGGAGTACGAGTGCATTCCGACAGTCGTCTTTACGCACCCGCCGATCGGCACGGTAGGACTAACAGAGGCCGAAGCACGCAGCGCGCACGGCGAGGCGACGCAAGTTTTCCATTCCCGCTTTAACCCGATGCAGTACGCACTGCGCACCGAGAAAGTAGCAACGACGATGAAACTGATCACGGTCGATGAAGAACGCCGTATTGTCGGTTGTCACATGATTGGCGACGGCTGCGATGAAATGTTGCAGGGTTTCGCCGTGGCTATCCGGATGGGGGCGTGCAAGCAGGACTTCGACGACACCGTGGC
>JABDKF010000274.1 GCA_013003155.1 Woeseia sp.
GTTCTGGACAAGACACCGTTCTATGCGGAATCCGGCGGACAAATTGGCGATACCGGCACGCTCACCACAAAGAGCGCGCGGTTTGAGGTAAGCGACACACAGAAAAGCGGCAACGCGAATCTCCACGCGGGCAAAGTTGCGCATGGCACACTAAAACTGGGCGAGCGCGTGACCGCCGAGGTCGATGCTGCACGGCGTCGCGCGATCGTCAGAAATCATTCAGCCACGCACTTAATGCACGCCGCATTGCGGCAGGTGCTCGGCGATCACGTCACGCAAAAGGGTTCGTTAGTGGCGCCCGATCGTCTGCGCTTTGATTTCTCGCACTACGAACCTGTGACTCGTGAACAGCTTGCGGAAATCGAAAGGCTCGTCAATGAGCAGATACAGGAAAACACCGCGGCCGAAGTGCAGCACATGAGCTATGACGATGCGGTGGGTTCAGGCGCAATGGCGCTGTTTGGCGAAAAGTATGACGACGTAGTGCGCGTGCTGCGTCTCGGCGACTTCTCGGTCGAGCTTTGCGGCGGCACTCACGTGTCACGCGCTGGCGATATCGGCGTGTTCAAAATCACCTCGGAAAGCGGCGTGGCCTCCGGCATTCGCCGCATCGAAGCCGTCACCGGCATGGGCGCGCTGGACTGGATTGCGCAGACGCAACAATCGCTCGATGAAGTTGCGACACTCATCAAGAGTTCTCGTGACCAGGTCGCCACCAAAGTTCAGCAATTGCTGCGGCGCTCACGCGAGCTAGAGAAGCAACTGGCATCTGCGAAGCAACAGCTGCTGACGGGCGGGGGTGCCGGCGACGACGACAACATCACAGATATCAATGGCATCAAGGTGCTGGCCAAGCGCATGGACGGCGCTGATGCGAAAACGCTGCGCGACGCGGTGGACCGTTTTAAAGATAAGCTGCAAAGCGCGGTCGTCGTGCTGGGCTCCGTGGACAACGGCAAAGTGAGGCTGGCGGCCGGCGTTACCAAGAACAACATCGAGCGCATCCGCGCCGGCGATGTCATCCAGCCGGTGGCTGAAAAAATCGGCGGTCGCGGCGGCGGACGCCCGGATTTCGCCCAGGCGGGCGGTACCGATCCGGACAGCCTTGACGCTGCGTTGGCGGCCGTGCCGCAGTGGGTAGCGCAGCAACTCGACGGCTAGATCGGCGGCCGATCAGGGCCACTTGGCGTGCGCCGGCAAAATCAAGCGACAAACCGAGCATTTTTCGTATATTATTTAAACGATTCAAGCGTTTATAAAGGCGTGATTGAAGGGCAGGAGCCACATGGCAGGAGCCAAGGGGAAGGAGTCGGAACAATGCTGATATTGACGCGCCGCGCCGGTGAAACGGTCATGATCGGGAACGATGTCTCGATTACCGTGCTGGGGGTAAAGGGTAACCAGGTCCGCATCGGCATCAATGCGCCCCGCGACGTCGCCGTCCACCGCGAGGAAATCTTCGAGCGCATCAAAAATGAAAAGGCCGCGGCAGAGTCTAAATCGGGCGCAAATACTGATTCCTCGACCGAGAAATAGTCACCGAAACCCTCCTTTACCTCCCGAACCCCGGTAAGTAAGATGCGAGTCCGTTTTCCGGGCGAGCAACGCGAGCTGACCTGCGGGATCGAGGGCCCAGGCCCGATCCGACGCGCGCCGCGGTACAAAAATGAAGACCTACGGAGAGATGGCTGAGTGGTCGAAAGCGCTCCCCTGCTAAGGGAGTAAGGGTTAAAAGCCCTTCGAGGGTTCGAATCCCTCTCTCTCCGCCAGACACCAAAAAGGGGCCGAACAAGCCCCTTTTTGGTGTCTGGCGGAGAGAGCTGCAGATGAGAACCCTGTTCGACACCAATCGGCAGGATTGCCGATTTGGACCGCGAAGCGACCCGAGCGCAGCGAGGGCGAGGGTCAAGGATGACCCGAGTCACAACGCGCCAGCGTTTTGGACGGCGCAGCCGCCCCGCAGGGGCGAGAATCGCCCAAAGGCGATTCGAGTCAATACCTCTCTCTCCGCCAGCCCGTAGCAATCGAGCAGCCATATCCCTATAATCGCCGTCCCACAGCGGCCCCGCGGTCGCAAAGCACCAGACCAAGCGCCCGTAGCTCAGCTGGATAGAGTACCTGGCTACGAACCAGGCGGTCGGAGGTTCGAATCCTTCCGGGCGCGCCAAATAATAAAGGGTCCCCATAGGGGGCCCTTTTTTATTTGGCGAGTTCGGAGGTTGATGAGAACCTCCCGGTTCGATAAAACGCGCCAGCGTTTTAGACGCCGCAGGCGCCCCGCAGGGGT
>JABDKF010000277.1 GCA_013003155.1 Woeseia sp.
GGTGGACGCGCTTGCCCTCGGCAGGATAGAGCAAAGACAGTGCAACCCAGAGCATAAACGCATAGATCAGGAACGCCGACAGCAGGTGCGCCGTCAGCCGGTACTGGCTGACCTCCGGTCGGTCGACAAGGCCACTTTTCACCATGTACCAGCCGAGCACGCCCTGCATGCCACCCAGCACAAACATCAACGCGTACTTCGGGTATTCGCGGCGCTGAATGTAGCCTTTCACAGCGAACCAGACGAACGGCACTAAAAAGGCCAGGCCGATGATTCGCCCCAGCAGGCGATGCAAGTATTCGAGCCAAAAAATACCTTTAAAATCATCAACATTCATGTGCGTATTTTCTTTCTGATACTCGGGCGAGGTTTGGTACTTGTCGAATTCCGCGAGCCACGCTGACTCGCCAATCGGCGGCAGCCAGCCGGTCACGGGCCGCCAGTCGACCATCGACAGCCCGGAGCCCGTCAATCGCGTTGCGCCGCCGAGAATCACCATCGCAAACACCAGCGCGCAGCACGCCAGCAGCCAGCGGGCGACCAGCTTGTTATGCGTGGGATTGCTGTTGGGCGTTGATTGCATCGTGTTTTTTCTGAATTGCAGGGCCGGGCTGCGACAAAGGCTCGCCATGGTAGCAGGCTTCGCGTTTGCTGAAATACCGGCGGCAAAAGTTTCGGCCTTGCCAGGACATCCCTGTAACATGTGGCCACCGCAGTGAATCAACAAGGGCCGGCGGGTGCGACTTTCGCAATGTTACAAATTCGAAGACTTCCGCAAATTGGCGAAGCGGCGATTACCCGCGCCGCTGTTTCACTACATCGACGGCGGTGCCGACGATGAGGTGACTCTGAACAGGAATACCGCCGCATACGATGAGGTGGATCTGGTGCCGAACGTGCTGGCCGACGTCGATCAGGCGGACCTGTCCGTCGAGGTGCTGGGCCGGCGTCTCGACATGCCGTTGTTCATGTCGCCGACGGCGATGCAACGCCTGTTTCATCACGAGGGAGAGTGGGCGATCGCGCGAACCGCTGAGGCGTTGGGGACGATGTTCGGTTTATCGACAATCGGCACGCGTAGCATCGAGGAACTCGGCGCGCTGACCAGCGCGCCCAAGCTGTTCCAGATTTACGTGCACAACGACGCCGGACTCACCAGTGAGCTGATTCGCCGCTGCCGCGCCGCAAATTATGACGCGCTGGCATTGACGGTTGACACGATCGTTGCCGGCAATCGTGAACGCGATTACCTGACCGGCATGACGACGCCGCCGAAGCTGACGCCGCGCAGCCTGCTCAGTTTTTTAACCCATGCGCGCTGGACCTATAACTACCTGCGTCACGACAAGTTCGATTTGCCGAACAAGTCAGCGTCGGTGGATCAAGGCGCAAGGGTCAGCTCGTCTGTTGTCGACTACATCAACAAGCAGATGAAACGATCCATCAACTGGGACGACGCGGCGCGCATGATCGAAGAATGGGGCGGGCCATTCGCCATCAAGGGCGTCATGTCGGTCGCCGATGCGCGGCGGGCAGTCGATGTCGGTGCGAGCGCAATCATGATTTCGAATCATGGCGGCCGCCAGCTCGACGGTTCCCGCGCCCCGTTCGACCAGCTGCCGGCGATTGTCGACGCCGTCGGCGGCAAGATCGAAATTATTGTCGACGGCGGTATTCGCCGCGGCACGCACGTATTAAAGGCGCTGGCGATGGGCGCTACGGCCTGTTCCGGCGGGCGCCTTTATCTGTACGCGCTGGCAGGCGCAGGAACCAAAGGCGTGATGCGCGCGATGCGTCTGCTGCGTGATGAAATTGAGCGCGACATGCTGCTAATGGGCTGCAGCTCGATTGCCGATTTAGAGCCCGCGATGGTGGCGCCGCGCAACAACAAGCGCTCGGATTCAGATGCTGAAGGATCCATTTAGTGACAACTTATCGTAATGGGGTTTGGTGGGCTGGTGTGCTGCTGGCTGTTGTCGTTGCCTACGTGGCCGGCATCGTCGCCGTGTGGGTTGGAGAATCGCTGCTGGGATTTCAGCGCAGCCCGATAAGCGACATCATGATGGCCATCATCATCGGCATGGTCATTGCCAATATTGTCAAACTGCCCGACGGAGTGCGTGACGGACTGCGTTTTTGCGCGAGCACAATTTTGCGACTCGGCATCATGCTGCTCGGCATTCGCCTCAGCCTGCTCGGCGCAGGCAGGTTTACGCTGGTTGCGCTACCGTTTGTTTTTGCGGCGATCGCTATTGGATTGCTGACGGTGCGTTTTCTCGGGCAGCGCATGGGCCTTTCGCTGCGACTCACCGGCCTTATTGCCGTTGGCACGAGCATCTGCGGATGCACTGCGATCGTGGCGACCGCCCCGCTTATTCGTGCGAAAGAAGCCGAGGTCAGCTACGCGATAGCCTGTATCACCGTATTCGGCCTCGCCGCGATGTTCGCCTACCCGTGGCTTGCGCACTGGGTTTTCGATGGCGAGGCAGCACTCGCAGGCCTGTTCCTCGGCACGTCCATTCACGAAACGGCACAGGTTGCCGGCGCCGGCATGATGTACGAGGCGCAGTATGCATCGCCCATGGCGCTAGACATTGCGACGGTGACAAAGCTCGTTCGTAACCTGTGCATGATCGCGGTAATCCCGCTCGTCGGTTTCCTGTACGCGAGCGAAGGACAGGCAGCGAGCGACAAGCAGGTGTCGCTGTTATCGATGGTGCCGTGGTTCATTATCGGATTTGCGCTGATGTCGGCGCTACGCACCGTTGGCGATATCGGCGATCGCCCGTTCGGCATAGTCGATCCGCAAGCATGGTCTGCCGTCGTCAGTTTCCTGCGCAGTGCGGCAGAACATTTTCTGCTCATCGCAATGGCGGCCGTCGGACTGACGTCGATGTTCGCCGGGCTGCGTGAAATTG
>JABDKF010000296.1 GCA_013003155.1 Woeseia sp.
TCAAGGACGGACCGCACATGATGCTCATCCTGCCCAATCCCGCGGCCTATGCGGAAATGAGCAACGACGTGAACGACCCCGTTTATGTGATGTGGAAAGATACGCCCTTCGCGCACCTCATGGTCCGTATAGAGGAAGCCGACTACGAATGAAGTAAAGGCCCCGGACAACTTTGCATACCGTCCGCCAACGAGGGGACTCGGGCATGACCGATGTATTCATATCCTACTGCCGGACGGACGAGGAGATAGCCAACCAACTGACGGCAGCATTACAAGAGGCCGGGATTTCTTGCTGGATGGACCAGCAAATTCCAGGCGGGTCGACCTTCGCAGATATTGTCGAACGTGAGCTTGAGAACGCTGACAAAGTCGTTGTCCTGTGGTCGAAGGATTCGGTACATTCGAGTTGGGTGAAGGATGAGGCAGAGGTTGGCCGTGATCAAGATAAGCTGATCCCGCTCTCCATCGACGGTACATTGCCGCCATTGGGATTTCGTCAGATCCAGTCGATCGATTTCACCAATTGGCCGTTGGAGCAAGAGCCATTCGCCCGCCTCAAAACCGTTCTGGATTCGCCGGGCAATGCTGGCTTGACCGACACGGCGCCTGCCATGACGCCCCACCTTCAAAAGCCGGCGAAGCGCAAAAGCCACCTGCTCGCAGCGATCGCGGGGGCCGCTCTCGTGCTTTCCGGGTCTGCCTATGTCGTGACCAACGGGTTTCCGGGGATGAGCGAAGCCGTCGCTAATGAACCGATAAGCATCGCCATCATGCCCTTCTCCGTCCAGGGGGATGTCAAGCAAGGGGATGACCAGCTTGGAAATGGCCTCGCCGGTGCATTGAACGACAGTCTTTCGCACCTTTCGGGTATTGCGCTGACATCGAATTCAGCCACGGCGCAACTCTCGGCCGGCGGGATGGCAATGCCCGATATCGGCAAGCAATTGGATGTCGGTTATTTCGTCGAAGGCGAGTTGAACCTTGATGATGAGGAAACCGTGCTCGCGGTGTCGCTGGTCGATGCTGCCACGACACGGCAAATCTGGCGCGAGCAATATCGCGGTCCGCGCACCAGCATGCCTGCTTTGGCTGAACAGGCAACAGACGAACTTGCTCGCGTGATGCAGACCCGCTTGGGCGTGGGAACGGGAGTCATCGCAAGTTCGTCGAAGGTCGATCCGGAGGCTTACGAGGCCTATCTGAGAGGCTTACAATATCTACTTGGCGATCATGTGATGGAAAACCGTCGGCAAGCCTATAACGAATTCAGTCGCTCGATACGTCTTGATCCCGATTTCGCGCCCGCTCATGCAGGATTGGGCAGGGCCTTGCAGAAGGGCATTCCCGCAATCACGGAGGATTTGAATCAAGAAGAGTATGACGCGCTGAAATTTCGGTCGATCGAACGCGCTCTTGAGCTCGATCCAGGAAACCTGATGGCGCGTCTAACCAAACAGGGCTTCGTTTTCTTTGATGATGCAAAGCCTGCCGCCGCGATTGAAGCATTGCGGCAATTCGTCAAGGAACATCCGGATTATTATTACGGGCAAAATCAACTGGCGCACTACCTGGCCGTCATGGGAGAGCATGACGCCGCGCTCCAACATTACCGTGAAGCGTTGCGCACCGATCCGCTCAATCGAACGAATTATCAAAGTTACCTCCTAAGCCTGGTTAGTCTCGGCAAATATGATGATATCCGCCGCGAAGCGCTCAATTGTATCGATTGTACGATTGCGTCCCAAGCCTGGATCTCTGGTGTGCTCTGGTTGACGTCCGATGAGCAATTCCCAAGAGAAATGGAGCGATTGGTGGATCGCTACGCAAATTTGGGGGTGCCTGATGAAGAGTTGCAAGCCCAACGTGCAATAGGCATCGCCATGCGGTCAGGTTTGCCTAGCCCCACGCCCCTCTCGCAATTCCCGCCCAGCCTACTTAATATGCTAATTCTCGCCGAATTTAGTGCGTTTGAATTAGCCCTGCAGATGCTTGATGAGGTCGTTCCGGGCAGCCTCTGGACTGGGCAGCTTATTCTCCTGCTCGACACGCCGCGCAGCGAATGGCCAGCAGCGGTGCGCGCTGATCCCCGATATCACGCCAAATTTGACGCAGGTTACATAGGAGGCGTGATCAAGGAGCGGCGCAAGCGTGGACACACCCAAAACCTGCCGGTCTTTCCTGTCAGACGCTACAAGGGAACATAGATCGCCTGCACTGGCATGGAGAGCCCAAAGAGCAATTTGGAAGTGCACTTTGGGAGCGGGTAGTTTTCTGGGAATTTCGCAATAAAATGCGAGCATCGGCGAATAAGGGAATGGTGCCCAGGAGAGGACTCGAACCTCCACGCCCTTTCGAGCGCCGCCACCTGAAGACGGTGCGTCTACCAATTCCGCCACCTGGGCACAGGGACATCGGGTAGGCCGCGCCGATTAGTGGACAG
>JABDKF010000297.1 GCA_013003155.1 Woeseia sp.
ACAATCCCGCTACGATCGCTGCGAAGAGCGGTGCCAGGACGATGGTTAGATGAATACTGTGCATGTGCGTGAGAATCCTTGAAGGCTAGCCCTTCATGGAGTCCAGCTCCTGTACGTTAATGGAACGTCGATTCCGGAATAGCACGACCAGAATGGCGAGACCGATTGCAGCTTCAGCGGCCGCCACCGTCAGAATAAAAAATACGAATACCTGGCCGGTCTCGTCGCCGAGGTGGCGGGAGAACGCGACAAAATTAAAATTAACAGCGAGCAGCATCAGTTCGATGCACATCAGCAGCAGAATCAGGTTACGGCGATTGATAAAGATACCGGCGACGGCGAGCGTAAACAGGATTGCCGACATCGTCAGGTAGTGCTGCAGCCCGATCATTTCGAGCCCTCCGTGTCCATGCCTTTGACGAGTCGCACACGGTCAGTCGATTTCACCGCGACCTGCTTTGCAATGTTCTGCAGCTTGAGGCCCGGGCGTTTGCGCATCGTCAGCGTAATTGCAGCCACAATGGCCAACAGCAAGATGACCGCCGCAATCTCGAACGCGTAGACGTGCTCGGTATACAGCACCGCTCCCAGCGCCTTCGTGTTGCTGTAACCCTCCGGCGTGGCGGCGAAACTGTTGTCACCGAGCACCCCTTCGCTTTTCATCCACACGAGATTCATCAGTTCGAAGACCATCAAGCCGGCGACGGCCAGCCCCAAACCGGCGTAACGGGTGAAGCCGCCCCTCACTTCCTCGACATTGATATCGAGCATCATCACAACGAACAGGAACAGCACCATGACGGCGCCGACGTAAACCAGCACCAGCACGATCGCGAGGAATTCGGCCTCCGCGAGCAGCCACAAGACTGCGCTCTGGAAAAACGCGAGCACGAGAAACATCACGGCGTGCACAGGGTTCTTTGAAAAAATAACGCCGAGCGACGCCCCGATCAGCACCGCTGCGAATGAATAAAAAAGAATTGCGTGGAACACGTAACTCTACCCCTTAACGGTACTTGGCGTCGGCCGCCTTGTCGGCCGCAATCATCGACTCGTACTTGTCGCCGACAGCCAGCAGCTTGTCCTTGGTCATGATGTTCTCGCCCGGCTTTTCCATGTGGTACTCGTGCAAGCGAGTTTCCACGATGGCATCAACAGGACAGGCTTCTTCACAAAATCCGCAATAAATACATTTGAACAGGTCGATGTCGTAGCGAGAAGTCCGGCGTGTGCCGTCCTCTCCGACGTTCGATTCAATAGTGATCGCGAGTGCAGGACACACAGCCTCACAAAGTTTACAGGCGATGCAGCGTTCTTCGCCGTTCGGGTAACGCCGTAGTGCATGCAGGCCACGAAATCGCGAAGATTGCGGCGTCTTCTCTTCCGGGTAGTAGACCGTTACCGGCTTCCGGAAAAAATTGCGGAACGTCACCGACAAGCCCTGCCATAGTTCCCACAGCGCGAATGTCTTGATGTAACTGCTAAGCCTGCTCATCGTATCAACCTGTCAACCCTGACCATGGACCCCAGCGCATCCACGCCATGAAACCCTCGACCGCGATCCAGATGATCGTGACCGGAATAAACACCTTCCAACCGAGACGCATGATCTGGTCGTAACGGTAGCGCGGGAACGTCGCCCGCAACCAGAAGAAGGTGAACATGAAAAACGCAATTTTTACGGCGAGCCAGAAAAAGCTTGGCTCGCGTAACAGGCTGCCTTCACCGAGAAAGGTCCAGCCCTCGAACGGCGATGCCCAGCCGCCCAGAAAGAAAATCGAAGTCAGTGCTGAGATCAGCACCATGTTCGCGTATTCCGCGAGGAAAAATACCGCGAATGCGACTCCGGAATACTCGACGTGAAAGCCCGCGACAATTTCGGATTCGCCCTCGGCAACGTCAAACGGTGCACGGTTGGTTTCCGCCACGCCGGATATCCAGTAGACAAGGAATAACGGCAACAGCGGCAACAGGAACCACTGGCTGACGCCGCCGGCCTGCGCACGCACGATGTCGCCGAGATTGAGGCTCCCGCCCGCCATCAATACGCCCACGAGCGCGAAGCCCATGGCAATTTCATAAGCCACGATCTGTGCTGCGGAACGCATCGCGCCGAGGAACGCGTATTTCGAGTTTGTCGCCCAGCCTGCGAGGATCACGCCGTAGACACCGACCGAGGTCAATGCAAGCACGTACAGCAGGCCGGCATTGATATCGGCGATGACGAACGTGGGATGCAATGGCACCACCGCCCAGGTCGCAAGCGCAGGAACGATCGAAAGTAGTGGCGCGATAACGAACAGGAAGCGGTTCGAGCGACTCGGAACGATCACTTCCTTGATCAACAGCTTTATGACGTCCGCAAACGGCTGCAGCAGGCCCCAGGGCCCCACCCGGTTTGGACCGATGCGACCCTGCATGTAGCCGATAATCTTGCGTTCGAAATACGTCGAGAACGCGACGGTCAGAATTACGCAGATCGTCACAACCATAATTTGCGTGGTTATCACGGTAAGGTTTTGTACCACCGGCGGCAGCGAATTCCAGATGTCGAGCGCGAATTGCGGCACCAGCGCACTCATCGTTACGCGTCCTCGCCGCGACTGCGGCGGGCTTCCGGTGTCAGCTGCAAGGCGGTTGCCCGCCGCACCAGCCCATCGACCGCGTACATCGGCACATCAAGCGATTCGGACGGTGCGTCCGCGCCGTTGGCTTTCGGCAGCGGCTTCGTCCCCGAATAATCGTCTTTCGACCCGGCCGAATCACCCACAACCG
>JABDKF010000304.1 GCA_013003155.1 Woeseia sp.
TCGTACGGATGCGCCGTTTCGACTGAGCGCCAAGTCCTGGCACACGGTATAGTCGCGCTGTGACGGTGTCCCTCAAAGAATTTTTTTCCGCAGACAGTCCACTTGCAAAGCATTTGCCCGGCTTTCAGCCGCGCAGCGGGCAGGCGTGGATGGCCGAGGCGGTCGCCGATGCGATAGCGAAGCGCGAGCGTCTCGTTATTGAGGCGGGGACTGGCACTGGCAAAACGTTCGCTTACCTGTTGCCCGCGCTGCAATCTGGTGTGAAAACCATCATTTCGACTGGCACGCGAGCGCTTCAGGACCAGCTGTACCATCGCGACCTGCCGCTCATCGGCAAAGCGGTGGGGCGCCCCGTCACGACCGCCTTGTTGAAAGGGCGTGCCAACTACCTTTGCCTGCACCGTCTGGACCAAGCGGCGCCGGATGCGGCAGCCGTTCGTGCCGATCTTGACGAGGTAACGCACTGGCGCCACGGCACAGCAAGCGGCGACAAAGCGGAGTTAGTTTCGGTGCAGGAAGACTCGTCGGTGTGGCCGCTCGTCACGTCAACGGCTGAGAATTGCCTGGGCCAGCAATGCCCGAATTACCAGGAGTGTTTCGTCGTCAAGGCCCGCCGGGCAGCGCAAGAGGCGGACCTGGTCGTCGTAAACCACCATCTGTTGCTTGCTGACCTCGCGATGAAGGAATCGGGTTTCGTGGAATTTTTGCCGGGAGCGGAGGCGGTCATTCTGGATGAAGCGCATCAGATTCCGGATCTGGCGGCGCAGTTCTTCGGCCTGAGCCTCGGAAGCAGGGAACTGCTGCGCTTACTCGATGAAGTCGAAGCGGCAACCCTGAGCTATCGGGAAACGAAACTGGTAAGCCTGATCGACGGCACGCGGACTGCGATCAAGGCGCTGCAAGTCGCTGCGCCGCGCAAGGAGGGGCGCTACGAATTGAGCACGGTAAGCGCAGAAATTATGCAGCCGCTGGAAAACTTGCGCGCCGCCTTAACCGATTTGTATCCGCCCCTGCTTTCACTGTCTGAGAGTTCACTGGATATTGAAACCGCTTGCGAACAAGTGTTCGGTGCGCGCGAGCGATTGACAAACTTTCTCAGCGAAGACAGCTGGGACGGGCTGCGCTGGCTGCAGGTAAATCCACGCAGCCTGCGGCTGCATCTGACGCCGCTGGATGTTTCCGGGACGATGCGCGGCCTGCTGGGCGCCGGTCACCAGGCCTGGATTCTGACCTCGGCGACGCTGGCGGTCGGCGAAGATTTCAGTCATTTCACAGCGCGCCTCGGACTCGATACCGCAGCGAGCCTGAGTTTTCCAAGTCCTTATGCGCTTGACCGGCATGGCCTGGTATTTACGCCGACCGGATTGCCGGCACCCTCCGAATTTGGCTACACCGAATCAATCATGGAACGCATTGTGCCTCTGCTCAAGATGACAAGAGGCGGTGCCTTCGTCCTGTTTACCAGTCATCGCGCGTTACAGACGGCGCATCGCTGGTGCAAATCCAATCGGCGTTTCCTCAACGGTCGTGATTTACTGGTACAGGGCAGTACGCCGCGCGATGATCTGCTACGGCGTTTTCGCGCTCACGGCGATGCGGTGTTGCTGGGAACAGGAACCTTCTGGGAGGGTGTCGACGTGCGAGGTCCGGCGCTGACCATCGTCGCGATCGACAAGTTGCCGTTTGCCTCACCGGCGGACCCGATGACAATGGCGCGCACGGAATTCATTCGCCGCCAGGGCGGCAATCCCTTTGCAGAGCACCAATTGCCGCAAGCGGCGCTGGCGCTTAAACAAGGCGCGGGGCGCTTGCTGCGCGACGAAGCGGACTATGGCGTTATTGTGCTGTGCGATCCGCGAATTCGCGGCAAGTCTTATGGCAAGGTATTTTTGCAATGCATGCAGCCGATGCCCGTTACCGATGATCTCGATGCCGTGCAGGAATTTTTTCGGGTGCACGAGGTTGCAGAGCAGGGCGAGGGCGCGTGAATCTGCTGGCTCTCGACACCTCGACTGTCGCCTGCTCCGTCGCATTGCAGTGCGGTGACGCGCTGGCCTTCCGGCATGCAGAAGAACCCCGAGCACATACGCGCTTGTTATTGCCGATAATAAAAGAGTTGCTGGCGGAGGCCGGTATTCAGGTGTCTGATCTGGACGCTGTCATATTAGGGAACGGACCCGGATCATTCATCGGCATCCGCATCGCCGCGTCGGTTGCCCAGGGCCTCTGCTTTGGGGCTGCAACAGATTTGGTGCCGGTCTCGTCGCTCGAGGCCGTCGCGGCCGCGGTCTTTGAGAACGATGACTGCCAGCGAGTGCTGGTCGCGCAGGATGCACGCATGCACGAGGTTTACCTCGCGGGTTACGAGCGGGGCGTTGATGGCCTGCCGATCGAGTTCATGCCGTTGTGCCTGCACGGTGCTGCGAGACTGGAGAATTTGCCACAAGATTGCTGCGCAGCCGGCGCCGGCTGGAGCCAGCATGGCGAGCTTTGGGCGACCAACCGGGATCAACTGTCCGGTCGCGTGGACCCGGACTACCCGCACGCGCGCGACCTCCTAAGAATCGGCGCGGCACGGCGCGAGCAGGGAGCCGCGATTGCACCAGAGCGCCTGCAGCCTGCCTATGTTCGAGAGCGTGTCGCGATGCCGCCCGGTGAAACTGAGCTGTAATACTCCTGTCATGAAGTAACATTAATGTCATGTGCGGCTGCTGTAATGGGTCGCCGGTAGCGGCCGGCCCGAAGACCGGGCTACACCTTGTGCAGCAGTCCGGGAGAGTGGAACATCACCGTGGCCAAGATTTTGATCGTTGAAGATGAGACCGCCATTCGCGAGATGATCGCGTTTCACCTGGCGCGCGCCGGACATGAAGCGCTGCAGGCGGCGGACTGTCGGCAGGCGCGACAAATACTGGCTGACGAACGCCCGGCTTTGGCGCTGATCGACTGGATGTTGCCGGATATGACGGGCCTCGAATTGACCCGACAATTAAAACGCGACGAGAATTTCGAAGACCTTGCGGTCATCATGTTGACCGCAAGGGCGGACGAACACGACAAGATTACCGGTCTCGAGGGCGGCGCTGACGACTACATGACCAAACCATTTTCGCCACGCGAAATGCTGGCGCGGATCCAGGCGGTACTGCGTCGTACCGGAGCGGACAGCAATAGCGCTCAGCAGGCCGGCGTTCTGCAACTCGATGCAGCGGCACACCGCGTGACAGCGCGCGGTGCAGCAGTACCGTTGGGGCCGACGGAGTACAAACTGTTATCGTTCCTGATGACCCATCCCGACCGCGTTTACAGTCGCGCTCAGCTTTTGGATCGAGTCTGGGGCGCGAATGTTTATGTGGAAGAGCGCACGGTCGACGTTCACATACGGCGTCTGCGCAAGGCATTGGCAGACCACGCTGCCGAGATCTATATTCAAACTGTACGTGGTGCCGGTTACCGTTTCTCCACCCAGGTCGTCTAGTGCCGGCAATCTGGCGTAAATTCCTGCTTGGTCTGGTGGCGCTGTTAATTGGCGGCGTTTTGATCGGGGCGCTCTATGGAGCACCATGGACCGGATTGTTGTTCGCGGCGCTCGCAGCTCTTGCCTACCAGATTCGACAGTTACTGCGTTTCGAGCGGGCGCTGTCGACGGCCTCGCTTGAAGAGTTGTCTTTTGGAGAAGGTATCTGGTCAGAGCTGGCGGCGCGCGTCAGTTTCCTGCGTCAGCGCGTCAAGAAAAACAAGCGTCGCCACCGGCGCCTGTTGAAAGAGGTGCGGAATTCCACGAACGCGATGCCTGACGGCGCCGTTGTCCTGAGTGATCGCTACGAAATATTGCTCAGCAACAAAGCGGCTGAGAAACTGGCCGGTGTGCATATTATGCACGACAGGGGTCAACGCATCGACAATATCCTGCGGGATCCAAAACTGGTTGAACACCTCTCCGCTGCGGCGCCAGGAACCGCCGTCGAGATCGCCTCACCGGTTGCTGAAGAGCGTTGGCTCTCATGCCGTTTGGTTCCCTTTGGCGGTAATCAATTCTTATTGTTGCTGCGCGATGTGACTGAGACGGTCCTGATTGACAAGATGCGCCGCGACTTTGTAGCCAACGCATCGCATGAATTGCGTTCTCCATTAACCGTGATTTCAGGCTACCTGGACGTCCTCGTGGGTGACAATGATGTACCTGCCGAATGGCACAAGCCGCTGGCGCAGATGCATGCTCAGGCAGATCGCATGAATCGCATCGTTGCGGAATTGCTCGAACTGTCACGGCTTGAGAATCCACAGGCCGAACGTAGCGAGGGCGAGGTGGATGTACCTGCCTTGCTCGCCACGGCCCGACGGGCGTATACGGGTGAGCCGGGTGTCCCTGAACTAGACATCAACACATCGTCAACGAAGCATCTGCACGGCGTGAGCGCGGAAATCGAATCGGTGATTAATAATTTGTTGACTAACGCCATTCGCCATACACCAGTTGACGGCAAGATTAACCTCAGCTGGAATTCATCGCCGGACGGCGGCGCCATACTCACGGTAACGGATAATGGTGAAGGCATCGATCCGGAACACCTGCCGCGGTTGACGGAACGCTTTTTCAGAGCGGACGCCGGGCGCAGCCGGGACGCGGGCGGCGTGGGCCTTGGCCTGGCAATCGTTAAGCACGCACTGCTGCTGCACGATGCGCACCTGGAAATCGAGAGTAAACCCGGCGAGGGCAGCCGCTTTTCTTGCTACTTTCCCGCTGCCCGACTCGGCAACTAGGTGTGCCGCAAAATAAAGTATGACGTTGTAATGAAGCTGTAACACTATTGTCATCTAATCGCGCCCCAACAACCCTGTTAATTGGCGCGGTATTGCCGCATCCGGTAGGTGACTCTTATGACCTCGCGATCGTTTATTGCAATTCTATTGCTGCCCCCCCTATTTGTTCTGGCGCCCGCTGCGGCAGCGCAGTCAAGCTGGACAGACAGCATCAAGCTGAGCGGTGACACCCGGATTCGTTACGAATCGATTGATGCCGAAGGCAGCGACAAACGTGACAGGAGTCGCTTCCGCGCACGCTTTGGTCTGGAGGCACGCCCCGCAGATGACCTTAAACTGGTATTTAGATTTGCAACCGGTGACGGCAGCCCGGTTTCGACGAACCTGACAATGGATGACGGTTTTTCGGCGAAACAGATCCTGGTCGATCGTGCCTACGTCGACTGGCGCGTGAACGACCTGTGGAACGTGCGCGTCGGCAAGATGAAGAACCCCTGGTTTCGCGCCGGCGGTACGCCGTTGGTATGGGACAGCGATCTCAACCCGGAAGGTGTCGCAGCGCTATTCAAATCTGAAAATTATTTCGGGTCAATTTCCGTGATGTCTGTGGAAGAACGTTCTGCCGCCGATGATTCCCTGCTTTTCTCAGTGCAAGGGGGCTGGACAGGGAATCTGCGCAATGAGGGCACGCTGACGGCCGGCATGAGTCTTTACAACTACGGCGATACGCGCGGCAATGCGCCGTTTTATGATGGCGACGCTAATGGCAACAGCATCGACGGCACGGGCAACTACGTCAGCGACTATCAGCTCATTGAGCTGTTCGCAGAATACAAAACGGTGTTGAACGATTTGCCGCTCACCGTGTATGCCGATACCGTGCAAAACATCGGTGCTGATACGAGCCAGGATATGGCTTATACAATCGGGGCGACGATTGGCAAGGCCAGTGCGCGGGGCGCAGCGCAGGTCGGTTATGCCTGGCTGGACACCGAAGCAGATGCGGTGGTCGGGACGTTTAATGATTCTGACTTTGCCGGCGGTGAAACCGATTCCAGCGGCCATTTGATACAGGCGAAATATGCGGTACGCGACAATGTCACCCTCGGCGGCACGCTGATCATTGCAGAGCGGGCTGAATCCCTGGGATCCGGCAGCGATTACAATCGCTTGATGCTCGATATTGCATTTTCGTTCGAGTAGTGTGCCGGCAATGAGCGGCGCACCGCTACTTGCCTTGGCGGCTGGATTCCGTCATCTTTCGTGTTTCGACGTTGAATTGGTTGAATGATGCGTACCTTTGATGTAACAGGCCACATTTCCCAGCGCTACAATAAAGATCTTGAAGAACTTCGTAACAGTGTCCTGAAAATGGGCGGCCTAGTCGAAACTCAGCTAACCGATGCAATTTCTGCGGTTGTAGACGGCGACAGTGAGCTTGGATTACGAGTCGCCAATGACGACTACAAGGTCAACAACCTTGAAGTACAGATCGACGAAGAGTGCAGCCGCGTGTTGGCGACGCGCGCCCCTGCCGCCGGCGACCTGCGACTGATTGTCGCTATCATCAAGACCATTACTGATCTTGAGCGCATCGGTGACGAGGCGGAAAAAATCGGTTTCCTCGCCTCTAAACTTGCCGAGATGGACCGTCCGTCAAATTCATACCGCGAATTGAAGAATCTCGGCAATCACGTGTTGCAAATGCTGCGAGACGCGATGAACGCGTTTGCGAGGCTGGACGTCACTGCCAGCATCGCCGTCGTGCGCGAGGACGAAAACGTCGATGACGAGTACGATGCGATTACGCGCCAGGGTATTACTTTCATGATGGAAGATCCGCGGACGATAAAACGCGTAATGAACGTCACCTGGGCGGCACGTGCGCTTGAACGGATCGGTGATCACTCGAAAAACATTTGTGAGTACGTGATCTACATGGTTGAAGGTCGCGACGTGCGTCACACTGAAGTGGCGAGTTCTGCCGACTAGCTGTGGCCGGTATGAACGTCAGGCTACTCAACGGTCTGGGCTTTCTGGCCTGTGCCGCCATGATGGCTTACGCCCTTTACGCGGAACACCAGCTGTTACTGGAGCCCTGTCCCCTCTGCGTTTTTCAGCGCGTCGCCACAATTGCTCTCGGCATTGTTTTCCTGATTGCGGCTGTGCATAACCCGCACAGCTGGGGTCGCCGTGTTTATGCGGGGCTGATCTTACTGTCGGCAGGTGCAGGACTTGGCGTCGCCGCACGTCACGTGTGGCTGCAAAACCTGCCTGCCGATCAAGTGCCGGCCTGCGGCCCCGGATTCGACTACATTATCGACGCATTCCCGCTGAGCGATGCGCTTAGTATGATTTTTACCGGATCCGGTGAGTGCGCGACGGTTGACTGGCATTTTCTCGGCTTGACGATGCCAACCTGGGTAGCGATTTGTTTCGCGGTTTTGTTGGCATTCGGGCTGCTGGTCAATGTTTCGCGCATTGGCGAACCAAAGTCCTGATTCGCATATTTTTCTTACCTGAGCAACAACTCCAGTTTTATTTACCTGAGCAATAATTCCAGGATGCGTTGATACATCTGTGTAAGCCGCGGCAAGTCGGCGATGCAGACATGCTCGTTCACCTTGTGAATCGACGCATTGACGACCCCCAGCTCTACCACGTCGGCGCCGGCCGGCGCGATGAAACGACCGTCCGAGGTGCCGCCTCCCGTCGATAACTCGGGGTCGGTCCCGGTTACTTCTCTGACAGCCCTGGTCACGGCGTCGGTGAGTTTACCGGGATCTGTCAGAAACGGTTCCCCTGAAAGATGCCAGCGCAACGCGTAGTCGATGCCACTACTGTCAAATATTTCTTCGACTTTTTGTTGAAGCTGCGAGTGCGTCCATTCAGTCGAATAGCGAAAATTAAAACGGGCGTGCAGGGTGCCCGGCGTGACGTTCGGCGCACCACCCGAACTCTGCAGCTCGACGACCTGAAAGCTGGTCGGTGGAAAATGTGCGTTGCCATCGTCCCAGGTCATCTCGTGCAAGGCGGACAAGACGGGGGCAAAGCGGCGAATCGGGTTGTCCGCAAGTTGTGGGTAAGCGACGTGACCCTGAACACCATTGATTGTCAACAGGCCACTCAGGCTGCCGCGACGGCCGATGCGCACGATATCGCCAAGCTGTTCCTGACTCGACGGTTCACCGACGATGCACCAGTCAATCGCTTCACCGCGCAGAGTCAATGCTTCGATGACCTTGCGCGTCCCATCGCGCGCACGACCTTCTTCATCACTGGTAATCAGCAAGGCGATACTGCCAGGGTGGTCCGGGTGCTGCTGCAGGAATTGTTCGATCGCAACTATCATTGCCGCGAGTCCCGATTTCATATCGGCAGCGCCTCGCGCGTACAAATTACCGTCACGGACCGAGGGTTCAAAGGGATTCGATTGCCACAGCGCCTCGTCGCCGGGCGGGACGACGTCGGTGTGGCCGGCAAAACAGAGCAGGGGACCGCTGTTGCCACGCCGGGCCCACAGATTGCAAACGTCACCGAAGGGCATCGACTCACAGTGAAAATCCAGCCGTTCGAGTCGCTCGATCAGCAGTTGCTGGCAGCCGGCATCGTCCGGCGTCACGGATACCCGGCGAACCAGCTCATCCAGCAGGCGGACCGTTGGATCATTTTGTACTAAAAGGTCTGACGCGCGGCTCGCGTTCATCCGCAATCACTCACAGGAATCGACAAAAAACTAATCAAAACATACAGTTAAAAATAATTGCCCGGATATCAGGGAGATACCATTTTTGCAACACTACCGTAACATTCAGCGACTAAGCTCTGCGACATCCTTGAAGTACCTGCGGAGCAAGAAAGCATGACCAAGAGAAGCACAGCCCTGGCATTGCTGGCAAGCGTGGCGATGTTCGTGGTCTCGACCACCGACGTACAGGCGCAAGCCGGACGCGATTACATCTATATCGTGGGTTCAAGCACGGTCTATCCATTTTCGACGGTGGTTGCGGAGCGTTTCGGACGTGGCGGCAACTTCAAAACCCCGAAAGTAGAGTCAACCGGTACCGGAGGTGGCATGAAGCTGTTCTGTGACGGTGTTGGCGTAGACTACCCCGATATCTCCAACGCCTCGCGCGCCATCAAGGCATCAGAAATCGCGAACTGTGCCGCGAACGGTGTTGCCGACATCATCGAAGTCAAAGTCGGCTATGACGGTATCGTCGTCGCGAACTCCAGAAAGAGCGAGCCGGTAACGCTGAGCCGCAGAGCAATTTTTCTGGCGCTGGCCAAAGTGGTGCCTGGTGCCGAAGATGGCACGCTTATTCCAAACCCGTATCAGCAATGGAACGAGATCGACCCAACGTTGCCAGCTGAGGACATTGAGGTGCTGGGTCCGCCGCCGA
>JABDKF010000315.1 GCA_013003155.1 Woeseia sp.
TCAATCAGGTAAACGTTGGCGCCGTACCAGTAAATCAGTGCAAGCAGAAACATCCCGGAAATCCAGGTGCTGTACGCCTCCCACTTGAACCAGTGCAAAGTGTCCGGCAATTCGCCGGGCGCGGTCTGGTACTTTTGCGCATGGTAGAAACCGCCGCCGTGCACGGACCAGAGTTCACCACCAACACCCCGGGCGCCGTCTTCTGCGCGCTTTGGGGCCTGCAGATGATTGTCTAGCCAGATGAAATAGAAAGACGACCCAATCCACGCGATGCCGGTCACCAGGTGTACCCAGCGGCCGAGCAGGTTAAGCCATTCAAAAATATATGCTTCCATTTCCCACTATTGTTGTTGGCGATGCAAAGGATATACCTGGGCCGGTTGCGAAACTTTTGCGCTGAGCTGAGGTTCCCGGCGACGCAAGACTTCGGCGGCTGCAGAGATGGCAATTTCCTGCGGCCGCTTGCCTCGAATACCGCTCAGGCCTATGGGACAGGTCAGGCGTTGCAGTTGGTTATCGGCAATTCCCAGCTTGCGTAACCGAGCCTCAAATCGATTGCGCTTGGTCTGCGAACCAATCAACCCGCAGTAGGAAAAATCGGCGCGGCGCAGTATTGCGGCCGTGAGTTCAAGGTCCAGTGCGTGGCTGTGTGTCATTACGAAGTAGTAAGCATCTGCCGGCAGCGCAGCGACTTCGCGCACTGGATCACCGCTGTTGATGCACGTAACGTTATTCGGTGGCCTAGTCGGGAAAACATCGCGCCGCTCGTCGATCCAGCGCAACTCGCAGGGCAGGCCTGCCAGCACCTGCACCAGTGCGCTACCCACATGCCCGGCACCAAACACAGCGATATTGAACGTGTTGTTCCTGACTGGCTCGAGCAACAGAAACGTCTCGTTTCTGCCGGGTGTATCGACGCGACTGGCCACGCCATCACTTGCCAGGAAGGTCTTCGCGAGGTCAAGCGCAGGCTGATCAGGCTGCACCGTGCCATGCATCACACCATCCCCGGTCAGCAGAACCTTGCACGGACCCACGGCCGCATCCATCACCGTCAACAGGACCGCTTCTTGCCGGTTTTTCCAGGCCGCGAGCAGATCTGTGATACAGGATATCCCCGCCAAAGGCTCGAACAGTATGTCGACGACGCCACCGCAGCACTGGCCGCAGTTACTGCCGAGCGGGAAACGTCGCAAACCTGCGCCGAGCGACGGCGTTTGCAGCTGTTCTGTAGCAATGCGAACGCACTGGTATTCGAGAGCACCGCCGCCAATCGTGCCGCGCGTGTCACTGCCGGTAACCAGCATTTTGGCGCCCACCTCACGCGGCGCAGAACCGCGAGTGCCCGCAACCGTTACCAGAACAGCCGGCTGGCCGCACGCATGCAATTCAGCGAGCTCTCGCAGCCAGTCATTCATCAGGGTCATCGCTCACGGCAATTATGGCTTCCAGTACGGCCTCCGGGGTCGCCGGTGCCCGCAACGGCGGACGGCAGCCCTGCGCGCCGGTGGCAGCAACAGCATCGCGCAGGGCGTGAAACACAGAAAGTGACAGCATTAGCGGCGGTTCACCGACGGCTTTGGAACGAAAAACCGTGTCCTCGCGATTGCGACCTGACTCAAAGATTTCGACGTTGAATTCTTCGGGGACATCGGAGCACACCGGAATTTTGTACGTCGATGGCGCATGCGTGGTGAGTTCGCCGCGCGCGTTCCAACAAAGCTCTTCTGTCGTCAACCAGCCAACGCCCTGAATAAATCCGCCTTCAATTTGCCCCATATCGATCGCCGGATTCAGCGAATTGCCACAGTCGTGCAGGATGTCGACCCGCAGCATTCGATACTCGCCGGTCAGCACGTCGACCAACACCTCGGCAACGGCTGCGCCGTAGGCAAAATAGTAAAAGGGCCGGCCACTGAATGTGCTGCGATCGTAATTGATCTTCGGCGTGCGATAGAAGCCGGTTGAGGATAGCGACACGCGCGCGAACCAGGCCATATGAGCGAGCTCGGCGAAAGACAATACGTTGTTGCCGACATGAACCTCGTTGTTCTGAAAATAAATATCCGGCTCGCTGACCTTGAAGTGTTCTGCCGCAAAACGCGTCATACGTTGCTTTACTGTGCGGGCAGCGGCCTCCGCGGCCTTGCCGTTCAGGTCCGACCCGCTTGACGCTGCGGTTGCGGACGCGTTTGGCACTTTGCTGGTGTCAGACGCAGTTATTTTGATGCGATCAATATCGATTTGCAGTTCATCAGCAACCACCTGGGCAACCTTGGTGAACAAGCCCTGCCCCATCTCTGTGCCGCCGTGGTTAAGGTGCACGGTGCCGTCGCTGTAAACGTGCAGCAACGCACCAGCCTGGTTGAGATGAGTTGCCGTAAAGGATATGCCGAATTTCACCGGCGTCAGTGCCAGCCCTTTTTTCAAATGCTGATGCTCAGCGTTAAATTTGTCCGTTAAAGCGCGCCGGGCCCGGTAGTCTGCTCTGTTTTCCAGCAGCGTCGTGATCTCATCGAGAATATTATCCTTGACCGTCTGCATGTACGGCGTTACGTCTCGCTCGCCGATGCCATAGAAATTCTTGCGCCGAACATCGAGCGCGTCCATGCCAAGATACCGGGCTATCTCGTCAATGACGTACTCGATGCCGTACATGCCCTGCGGTCCACCGAAGCCGCGAAATGCCGTGTTTGAGACCGTGTGCGTCTTGCAGCGATGTGAAACAATTTTGACGTTCTGCAGATAGTAGGCATTGTCGCAATGAAACATGGTTCGATCGTTGATCGCGCCGGACAAGTCGGCGGACATGCCGCAACGCGAAGCGAACATGAACTCGACACCCGCAATCAAACCGTCATCGTCGAAGCCAACGTCGTAGTCGATAACAAAGTCATGCCGCTTGCCGGTCATAACCATGTCAACATCGCGATCGAGACGTAGCTTGCACGGTTTATTGGTGCGGTTCGCCATGAGCCCGGCAATGCAGGCGATCAACGCAGGTTGGCTTTCCTTCCCGCCGAAGGCACCGCCCATACGACGGCATTCCACCACCACGTCTTTCGACTGCCGGCCGATCGCATGCGCAACAAGATGCTGTACCTCACCCGGATGCTGGGTTGAACTGTAAACAAACAGGTCGCCATCCTCGCGCGGCAGCGCCATGGCGATCTGCCCTTCGAGATAAAACTGGTCTTGTCCACCAAGCTCTACCCTGCCCTGCAGCCGATGCGGGGCCTCGTGAATAGCGCTTGTCGCATCGCCGCGTTCCAGCGTTTCCGAGGGCAAGACGAAGGACTTTTTCTCCACCGCGGTCAACGGGTCAAGAATGGCTGCCAATTCCTCGTACTCGATTTCGGCCAGCGCCACAGCCTTGCGCGCCTCATCCACAGTGCGCGCAGCGACCGCAAAAACAGCCTGGCCTACGTACTGCACAATGCCGGGCGCGAGAATCGGATCATCCTGCACGACCGGTCCGCAGTTGTTCGTGCCCGGGATATCTTTCGCAACCATCACGTCCACGACACCCGGCGCGCTTCTGACGGCAGCAAGATCCACACGCTTCAGACGCGCATGCGCGTGCTTACTCATGCCGACAGCTAGGTGTAAGGTGCCGCGCGGTTCAGGAATATCGTCGGTGTAGGTTGCCTCACCACTGACGTGAAGATGCGCGCTGTCGTGCGGAATCGCGGTACCCGCGGCCCCGGCGACTGACGTTGCATTACGATCAGGCCGTGCTGCGGCGACCATAGTCGTACACCCGGCTCATCGGTTTGTTATTGCTGCGTGCCAGGGCTTCCTGATACGCGCGCAACAGTAGATTCATCATAATGCGACGGCGGTACTCGTCACTCGCGCGCATGTCCGTGATGGGCTCAAAATCATTGGTGATTGCGCTTCCCGCTGCAACAAACGTTTCCTCCACGAAAGGCTTGCCAATCAATGCTGCCTCGCAACCCGCCGCCCTTCTTGGAATTGCGGCCAGACCACCGTACGCAACTCGCGCATCCTTGATGACACCGGCGTCGACGGTCAGTCGATACGCGGCGCACACGGCCGAGATATCCTGATCAAAACGCTTGGACACTTTGTATGTGAACAGCTGTTCGCGGCCCTTGAGTTTCGGAATGATGAGCGCCTCGAGAAACTCGCCTTTGCGAAGCGCGTTCTTCTGGTAATCGATGTAGAAGTCAGCCAGCGCCAGCTCGCGCGTGCCCCCGGCAGACGTCAGGCGCAGCTTGCTATCGAGCGCCAGCAAGGCCGGCATTGAATCGCCAATCGGCGAGCCGTTCGCAACATTGCCGCCCAGCGTAGCGGCATTGCGAATCGGTGGTGAGGCAAACCTCAACATCAGTTCTTCAAGCGTCGGAAAATGCTCGAGCAGCTTTGGCATTAGGTCAGTGAACGTGACGCAGCCGCCAATGAGCAACGCGTCTTTAGTTTCCGACACTTTTTGCAATTCGGCGACACGCCCTGTGTCAATGACGGTAGACAGTTCTCGATGCTGTTTAGTAACCCAAAGCCCCACATCGGTGCCACCGGCTAACAGCGTAGCGTCCGGGAATTGCTGCAACAGAGAGGCAAGCTCAGTTACATCGCGAGGTGCAAAATAGCGCCGTCCGTTTTTCTCCAGCGCCACAACGTCCTCGTGTGCGATAGATTGCAATAACTCGAGGTGGCGCTTTTCGTCAGCCGTCATGACATCGTGCGTTGCCAGCAACCAGCTCTCGCTTTCCTCCGGCGCACGCTCAAACATCGCGCGCGCTGCCGACACAATCGGCCGGTAACCGGTGCAGCGGCACAAGTTGCCCGCGAGCGTGTCATCGATAGCCACGCGGTCAGGCCGACGCTGATTCTTGTACAGGGCGAACAGGGACATGACGAAGCCTGGTGTACAAAATCCGCACTGGGAACCGTGGCAGTCAACCATTGCTTGCTGGACGGGATGCGGGCTTCCGTCTGCCGCTTTCAGGCTCTCGACGGTCAGCAGTTCTTTCCCATCAAGCGTGGGCAGAAACTGGATGCAGGCATTGATCGCTCGACTCTGCAGCCGGCCCGACGCACCACGGTCGGCGACGACCACAGTGCAAGCGCCGCAATCCCCTTCCGCGCAGCCCTCTTTGGTGCCGGTCCGATGCAAATCCTCACGCAGATACTGCAGCACGGTGCGGGTCGGATCGAAATCTGCAAGCTCGATTACCTCGCCATCGAGCACGAACTGCACGGTTTTTCTGTGGGATCGCGTCATCGCAAAATACGCGCTAGCTGCCGCGGTAGGTGGAATAGCTCCACGGAGAAACCAATAGCGGCACGTGATAATGCTCGTCCGCTGCCATCGCAAATCGAATGACGACCTCGTCAAGAAACGGTGGCTGCTGCAGAGCAGCCTGCCGCCCGGCAAAATAGTCGCCAACTGAAAATTGCAGCTCGTATTGACCGGCTTGCCAGGCAGAATTGTCGAGCAACGGAACGTCGGTCCGGCCATCCTTGTTCGTTACCGCGCGCGCCACTCGTTGTCGTTTTTTATCCAGATGAAATAGCTCTATAGCTATCCCGGATCCCGGGCAACCGTTCGCCGTATCCAGCACATGTGTAGTCAGTCGTCCCATTCGCGGTTGCCTCGTGGCGTCGCATTCCTGATATCAGCCAATCATACTAGGTGATCCGCCGGCGTGCGGGTAGTCAGTTCCGCAGGGCGCAGTACTCACGCGCCAATGGCCCCGGTCTGTGCTAATTTGCGCTGTGCCAATCAAATTCGGGGGGAAACCATGAACGGCAATGACCTGTCGCGCCGCCATTTTATGCAATTGACCGGGTCTTTGACTGGCGTGTCAGCGCTGCGTTCCGGAATTCCCGGACTGGCCCTGTTGATGCAGGCCGCCTGCAGCGCGCGCGATGCGGGTGCCGCATTCGAAGTTCTCACTGCGGATGAAGCGCGTGAACTGGACGCCATCGTCGCACGGATCATCCCTACAACGAACACGCCGGGCGCGCGGGAAGCCGGCGTTATCTGGTTCATCGACAAAGCCATGGGCGACTTTATGGCCGACGATCTCGATTTCCTGCGAAGCGGCCTCGCTGAATTCGAGGCGCCCGTCACCGCAGCCTTCGCAGGTGCCGAACGCTACTCGGATCTTTCGGAAGCCGAACAGGACCGGCATCTCGCAACGCAGGACGAAACGCCGTTTTTTGGTTTCCTGCATTTGCTGACGATGATGGGTATGTTCGGCATGCCGAGTTACGGTGGCAACAAGGATTACGTTGGCTGGACCTTGCTTGGCATTGATCCGCATCAACACGCGTTTCAACCGCCGTTCGGCTACTACGACGCCAAGCACCGTGAGGAGCACGGCCATGGCGACTGAACAACAAAAAACCTACGCGAACGACACTGCTGTTGACTTCGTCATTGTCGGGTCCGGCTCTGCGGGCGGCATCATCGCTCGCGAACTGTCCAGCAAAGGTTTCGACGTTGTCGTTCTCGAGCAAGGGCCGTTCCGGCAAGCCGGTGATTTCACGCACGATGAGATCGACGTCACGTTCAATGGCAGCCTGATGGGTGGACCTGCGCAACGCAATGGTCAAACGTTTCGCGCGGATGAGAACGCAACCGCGGAGCCGGCGAGTTTTCGACAGCCTGCGGAATATGCCGCGACAGTGGGCGGCAGCAGCGTTCACTACAGCGGCAATTATTGGCGGTTTCGGGAATCCGATTTCAAAGAACGCAGCCTGCTGGGCCCGATTAGCGGTACGAACTTTGCCGATTGGCCAATCAGCTATGACGAACTCGAGCCCTACTACACCCGCGTCGATTGGGAAATCGGCGTCTCCGGTGCGCCAGGGCCATTCGACGCGCCACGCTCAAAGCCCTACCCGGTGCCGCCGATGCCCATCAAGTCATCGGGCGCCCTGCTGGAGAAAGCGGCGCACAAACTGGGCATGCACCCGCAGGTCGCACCCGTCGCAATCCTGTCCAAACCGCACAATGGCCGTCCCGGCTGCATCCATTGCGGCTACTGCATGGGCTTTGGTTGTGAAGTCGGCGCGAAGTCTTCAACGTTGGCAACGGTTATTCCGCAGGCGGTGGCAACCGGCCGCTGCGAGATACGCCCGCTTAGCACTGTGTTTCGAATCAACACGAATGCAGCCGGCAAGGCTGAGGAAGTGCTGTATTACGACGCTGGTGGCAGCGAACAAACGCAAAAAGCAAAAGCCGTAATCCTGTCGGCCAACGGTGCCGAAACGCCGCGACTGTTGCTGGACTCGGCATCTGCACGGCATCCGGACGGTCTTGCCAACTCGAGCGGCTTTGTTGGCCGCAACCTGATGTTCAACTGCCACTCATTGGCAAACGGTGTTTTTGAAGAACAGCTTAACGACTACAAGAGCATCCAGGTCACTCGTATCATTCATGACTATTACGAATCGGACCCGGAGCGCGGTTTCTATGGCGGCGGCGGCATCGACGCACGGCCGCTTTTTTCGGCCACTCCGATCCTGTACGCCATGGCAGGCATGGCTCCCGATACGCCGCGCTGGGGCAAGGCTTTCAAAGACGCTGTCGCGCAAAACTACACGCGACAGATGTGCATTCTCGGCAGCACAACGTCGCTCGCGGTGGAACGCAATAATATAACCCTCGATCCGACCCACAAAGATCAATGGGGCCGGGCCGCGTTGCGCATGACCTATCGGGATCATGACGATGACCTGGCGATGGCCGCGTTTCTGCAGGACCGTGCGATGGAATTATTTGACGCCGCTGGCGCGCGGCAAGCATGGCGTTATCCGGTTGAAGCACAAACGGGTGGCGCACATCTTCTTGGTACCTGCCGAATGGGCGATGATCCGCAAACATCGGTGGTTGACCGCAATCACCGCAGTCATGATGTCAGCAATCTGTTTATTTGCGATGGCTCGAGCTTTGTGACGTCGGGCCGGGGCCAGCCCACTCTGACCATTATGGCGCTGGCTTTCAGGGCAGCAGAAAAAATCGCTGCCGCGGCGAGCGCGAACGACGTTTAGGGGCTTTTGAGCAGCTGATCGCGACGTCTGAGTAACGCGCGGATCTGGCGTTTGTCGAGCACGTCAGAAAGCTGCTCCTGCATGCTTGTCTCGTCGAGCGCCAGCAGCGCATCCCGCCAGACGCCGTTTACGTCCAGCGTTGCGTCTTTCAGATAGCGCGGCCGACCTCTTCCCGTACCAAACGCGTTCTCGTGATTGGTGAGAAACAGCTGCCACGATTCGCGACTGTACGCCATATGCTGCTGTGCGCGCACCTCATTAAGGATTAAAGCGTCGAACACGTACATGATATTCCACTGCGTCGGCAGCGGGCACCAGGCGCCGGTGCCGAGCTGACCGGCGACCCGCTCGGCTTCGCTCAGCGTTTGCAGCGGCACCATTTGCAGGGTGCCGCGCTTGCCGTCGACTTCCCGCACAACAGTGACCGGCACCATCTGTAGCTCGAGCATCCGGTCCAGCCGATACGCAGCCGATTCCGGCACCGACCGTCGTGACCGCGAGGGCAAAAACAGGCCATCGATAAACTGCCCATCCAGCACGGCCTTCGCCGGAAACCTGCCATCATCGCGACGCTCACCCAGCGTTACGACGCCATTCAACAGCACGTCTTCAATAACCTCGACCGGTTTGTCGTTGTAACCCAAGGGACGCGGATCTGTCGATATTGCAGAGCGCTCACCATTCTCAGCAATGACGGCGAGATCATCGCCGGCCAGTACGAGAGCATGCCCGCTGCCCTGGTAGTAACCGGTGAGCATGCCGGTATCGATTTCGATCACCCGGCCGCCGAGTCGCGACACGACTTCGCGCGGGGCCGTTGGCGTATGACCGATAACAACCCGCGTCGCGCCCAGCGCTTCAAGTACCGGCAGCAGCCGCGCGGTTTCAGCAAGCGGTGGGCAGGATACGTTGCCGCGATACCAGAGCGGGCTGTCCATACTATCGAAGCGCAGGTCTGGCTCACTCAGCACGGTAGCAACCGCCGCCTGCACGGCGCCAGTCAGCTCCTGACCGGCGACGGCCGTTTCAACGATCTTGCGATGCGCATAGAACGCGTCGCCAGGCTGCAGAATCCCCGCATCGTTCAGCACCTGTACTGCGCGAACATAGTCGTTCAATTGTGTGCGCAGGTGGCTATTGATGCCCTCCAGGCCCATGTCAACGATGGCCGGCGACAAGCCGCCGTGCACGAAAGCCGTCGAGTTGAGCACGATGACGGCAGGCTTTGCGAGCAACCACCTTCCGTAAACGCCGTCTTCCGAAAACGCTTTCCGATGCGCGAAGAACCCGGGCGGATGCGCACGTTCGAACTGCTCTGTGAGCACCGCGTCACTGCTTAGCGCGGAAGCCCGGTTAATAAACTGCCGACGCCAGTAGTCGCGTTGCGCAGCATCTTCGTCGTCGGCAAATGCCGCGTATTCTTCGCTCGAAACGTAGCGCAGGTCCCCCACCAGGTTCATGACCTCGTGATTCCCCAGCAAGACATGCACCTGCCCGCCCGCTGCGCGCGCTTCAGCCTCGAGACGCATCAGCAGATCAAGGGCCGCGCGCGACGCCGGGCCCCGATCGAGGATGTCGCCGGTCACCACCAAATGCGAGGCAGCGCCGGACCAGTGATCCTCAGCATCGATGATGCCGCTTCGTTGCAATGTTGACCGCATCGAATCATAGGCGCCGTGAATATCGCTTATCGCGACAACGCGCTTGACACCGTCGTGGCGCAATTCATCGGAAATTGCACAAGCGCTCTGCAAAAGCATGGCAGCCAGCAACAGCTTTTGAAACCACGGAAGCGGGGTGTGTGCTAGTGATCTACGATTTGGCATCAACGAAATTCCGGGGCAAGAGCCGTTAGTTTAGTGCAGCTGTAAGGAAAATAGCAGCTCATCGAGCACGCTCAGCCCGTGTTAAGCTCTGCAGGTCCATCCGGAGAATCGTTATGCACAGCAATTCCGGTCGTTTACTCATTTTGTGCAGCTGCTTGCTCTTCGCATCGTTTGCCATGGCGAAGGATGCAGCGCCGCTGTTTGCCGATCACGCAACCCTGCACGTCACCATCGAAGCCCCTTTGCGCGTGATCTCCGACCAACGTGACAGTGATGAGTATCACCAGGGCAAGCTGCGTTACGTCGAATCCAATGGGGAAATGCAGGAACTTGACGTCAAGATGCGCGCCCGTGGCCGTTATCGCAGAATACCGGATACCTGTGATTTCCCGCCGATCCGTCTGAACTTTGCGAAAAAAGCGGTCAAGAAAACACTGTTTGCGCGTCAGGACAAGTTAAAACTGATAACGCATTGCCGATCCCGTAGCGACCGCCACGAACAGGTGATACTGCGGGAATACCTGACGTATCGCTTTTGGCAGGAAATGACAGACTACAGTTTTCGTGTGCGCTTGCTGAAGATTAACTGGATCGATAGCGAGCGCCCCGACGACGCAACTGAACGTTATGGCTTTTTGCTCGAAGACGAAATGCGCCTCGGAAAGCGCATTGGTATGGAGCTTTCCAACGTCCGCAAGGTCGCTGCCAACAGTTTACTCGCCGACCATTCGGCACTACTGGGCGTTTACGAGTACATGATCGCCAACACGGATTTCTCGATGTTAATGGGCCCGGCCGAAGAATTCTGCTGCCATAACGTCGTGCTGTACAAAGCGCCTGAAGGACACGTCCCTATCCCCTATGATTTTGATTTTGCCGGGCTGGTGAATGCCCCCTATGCGACGCCAAACCCGAAACTCAGACTGCGTTCAGTCAGGACACGCCTTTATCGCGGCCGCTGCGAGCATAACGACAGGGTCGATGCAGCTATCGAACAGTTTCAGAGTAAGCGCGAGGATTTGTATAAGCTTGTAGACAGTCAACCCGGGATGCACCCGAAGTACAGAAAATCCGTGAAAAAATTTCTTGACGCCTTCTACAAGACCATAAGCAACCCCAAAAAGGTACAGAGCCGCTTGCTCAAAAAATGTGTTTAGGCGGCGGCTCCAGATCTACCCGTGTAATCCAATCGACGATTATTTGCGTTGTGCGGGGGTGTATCAGATAGCCTAGCGCGCAATGCGGGTCTGACTTACCGTACCTTACCGACAAGTTGTAGATGCGATAGTCACGAATCGCGCTGACCATTTTCTGTCGCAGCATTCCCTTGAAGTCATCCGCCAACGTGTTGTCGTGACAAAGCCAGTCATCTTCGGCCGCGACGTTGTGCCAACTGACAACATTGTGCGGAAACTTACGCCTGCCTTTTTGCCGCGAACCCAAGAGCTTGCTTTGAACCGTGGAATCGCCAAGCGGAGAGCCCAACGAGACCCAGGTATCGATCTTGCTATCGAAAAATTCCTCGTACGCCGGATCGTGAGTGAGCTCCCACAGGACATCCCAGGCGATAACATTGCCGGTACCGTGCGAAATCAACAGCAGCTGCTCTTTGCTCTGCAACGCTTCGCAAATTGCAGCTCTGACAGCGCTGCGCAGCGATTTCGCGAACTTGCCGTCCTTGCTCCAGTATTCGACGAGTTCGGGCACGACTTTGCCAATTAGTTTGCCACCCAGCCCGATCGAGCCCAGCACCGGTGCGGCCAGGTCTGCGGCTAGCTCAGGCACGGCCGATTTGCCGGGCAACTTGTCATAGCTGGTCAAGCCGAATTTCTTGCGCTTATCGAGCGCCGCGAGCTGCTGTAAGGCGTTGCGGCAATCACCGAGGTCGAGTTGCTCATCGTAATGCTCGCCTCGCTCCTGCAAGAACGCATTGACGTGATCGCCGTAGTAGGCAAGCCGCTTGTTGATACTCCGAAAATCCGGCAAATTTTCCGGATAGTCACGCTCGATACCCGTTGTCAGCGCGGACAGCATAAGGTCCAGCAGAGCCTCCGGCGCAGGCTGGCATTGTCGACCGTGCACGTAAACTAAAGTGCGACGACCATCTCCCGAGACGCTAGAGCTCATTGGTACCTGTCATTCCATAGTTACTGGGATGTATAGACGGCCAGCCGTGCCTTGTGATTACCGCCCTCATCGGCGATTAGTAATCTGCCGTCACTCATTAATTCAATGCCTTCCGGTTGACGATGACGATGCTTCATCGGCAACTTCAACGCGCGGAGCAGTCTGCCATCACTGGCTAGTTCAACAATCGAGTGCTGCCGCGACGCGATCAGCAGCAGGTGACCGGTTTTTACATCAACCGCGATTCCTGACGGATTGAATCTTCTTTCCTTAATTTCCTGAGTAATATCAGAGACCGGAATATCAATAGTAGCCGACTCCAATAGCGTTTTGTCGTCTATTGACCAGGCGAATATCGGCAGTCTTTGCATGCCATTGCGAATCTGTTTGCAGGCGATCAACAGGCGCCGTTGCACAACGTCGGTTGCCAATCCTTCGATTTCGCAAAGCTCGCCAAGACCCGTGCTGGTGACGGTGTAGTCGACTTTTTCACCGTCCGCGCCTTCTTGCGCCGCAAAGATCTCACCAGCACTGGTAATCAGGTAGAAAGTGTCGTCAAACACCGCGATACCTTCGAAATCACCGCGCACGACCGGATCGCCCAGCGCGAATACCTTTTTGAGCCGGCGATTCTCGACATCCATTTCAAATACCAGGGCCCTCTCGTCCGCTATCGAGAAGAGCCGCTCGTCGCGCGTCAACGCCAGCCCGGAAACTTCGTGCAGACGTTCCGGCAGGCGCCACTGCACCATGTGTTCTGCGTCAAGCGGATAGGCGGATAGCATGCCGGCGTCATCTGCCGTGCAGACGTACGGCAGAACGCAGAGCAACATCGCGATTCTGCTGGCGCTAATAGTCTTCCTCACTGCGGCTGCGTCGCGTTAACAAGGAAAAAAACGGCCCCGACATGATCTTGCCGTATTGTAACTTCCAGATAATTAACATCGCATAGACGAAAGCCATGGAAATCACCATCGCAACACCAAGTGCGCCAATGCCGGCGCCGAGGCCGATGCTGATGGCGACAAAAATATACATCGCATGCGATGGTTGATCGAGAGAAAAACGAAAACGCACGGCGGCGACGATACCCGCGAGACTAAACGCCAGCGCGAGACTGTTTAAAACAATCATCGAGATTCCGGTTACTACGATCGGCATAATCACGATCGTTTGCACAAAAGAAGAGTCGACCTCTTTTGTGCGGCTGGTAATAAAGTAGACCCAGGATACGGGTAAAATCAGAACGGCTGCGCCAATACTGGCCAGCGCCAGCCGGAACGGCCCGTGGGGGGCCAGTACAGTCTCTTCGACATGCGAATAGACCGGTTCAAAACTGTCGGTATCGGCGCCGACGAGATCGCCCAGGCCACCAACGGGGAAGAATTCACGGGCCGCAGGATAGCGGGCCAGCAACATTGCGAGCAGGCCCATCCAGAACAGGTAATACAAGGTGATAATCGCCGTCGGTATCAGAAAACTGGCTGCCCGTCTCATACTTCCCCCTGGCGCGGACCCAAGACTCCGCTGACGGGCTTGTGCCCATCTGAACGCAAACGATACCGCTGTGCCGCGTCAAGCGCCACACCGCGATCCATTGATGGCTGTACTGCGTTATGTCGGCGGCCTAAGGTGGTGGTACCCTAGCCGCCTTTTTGAGCAGGGAATCGACCACGCATGAGTGTACAGCTACTGGGAATTTCGAACGCCATTGTTGACATATTGGCCAACGTAGAGCCGGAATTTTTGGAAAAGATCGACGCGCCTGCCGGCTCAATGACATTAATCGACGAAAAGCAAGCGCGCGAGATTTACAAGATGATGGGCCCGGCGACTGAAATGTCAGGCGGTTCCGTCGCCAACACAGTAGCGGGCTTTGCGAATCTCGGCGGTTCTGCGGCCTACATCGGCAATGTTTGCAATGACCAGCTCGGCGATATCTTTGTGCATGACATGCAATCGCTTGGGGTCGATGTGCGTCTGCCACCAGCAACCGGCGGTTCGCCGACGGCCAGGAGTCATATCCTGATCACGCCGGACGGTCAACGCACGATGCAAACCTACCTCGGTGCCTGCACTGAATTGAAGCTTGCCGATATCACGGCGGGATCCGTCGGCGAGCCGGACATTGCGCTGTTGGAGGGCTACGTCTGGGATATTCCGGAAGGGCCCGCATTGTGCGCCGCCGCGGCCGAACTGGTCAGGAAAAACGGCGGCAAGGTCGCCTTGTCGCTATCCGATTCGTTCTGCGTCGAGCGACACCTCAAGGAGTTCGCAGATTTTGTAGAAAAGCATGTTGATCTCGTGTTCGCGGACGAAGACGAGTTGCTAGCGCTCTATGAACTCGACAGTTTCGACGATGTCGCGCCCGATCTTGCAGAACGCGCACCGTTATATGCGGTCACTCGCTCCGAAAAAGGCTCGGTAATCTATAAGGATGGCGAGAGCGTGCAACAGGACGCGCTCGCTGTGGAAAAACTCGTCGACACGACGGGTGCCGGCGATGCGTATACGGCTGGTTTTCTGTACGCATACGCGGATGACAAGCCGCTTGATATCTGCGCGCGGGCCGGCACAATTTGCGCGACACGCGTTATTCAGCAAGTCGGCGCGCGTATCGAAAAAAATGCGATGGCGGATTTCGATTTAGGCGATTGAACGGGTTAGGTACCTGGACTGCTAACTCGAACGCCACAAAACAGCCCGACACCTGGAAGCTTGCAGACTATTAGATTAGTCGACTAACCGCAGTGACCAAACAGCCGGTTTGCGACGATTTTTTCGGCAACCGCCTCCGGCACTAGCGTCCGCCAGGCGTTGTCGCCCGCGGCAATCATTCGC
>JABDKF010000326.1 GCA_013003155.1 Woeseia sp.
CCTTCTGGTGGCTTTGGAGCAACGTCGGCCTGTACCTCGCCGGCACCGGCATGCTTTTGCCGAACGCCACCGCTCTGGCCCTGGACCCGGTACCGGCCATTGCCGGTGTCGCCGCCTCGATAATCGGAACGCTGCAGAACGTCGCGGCGGCGGCCAGTTCGATTGCGAGCAGCCTGCTTTACGATGGCACCATCTCGAATGTCGTCCTGACGATGGGAATCTGCGGCGCCGGGGTGGTTGTTACCTACTTCGTCGGATCCCAGCTATTGCGCACCCCTAAAACGATGCCCTGAGCTTGCTTCGCCCGCGGCGCCCTGCCACGGGGCTTGCCCGCAACGTGGCAAGGAATACCCGGTCGCCGCTGCCCGGGCGCAAATCTATAGTCTTCGCGAAACGACCGGAAACGCCGTCCCGCAGCGTCTAAGCCCGAAGTGGCAACGAGTGCACAAGAGAGCATGCCGGCGCATGCAGTTTGCCAAGAGAGCCAGTCTCGCTGTTGGCGCACGCTCTTGGCGCACCACGCTTTGCGAAAGATTCGCTGTTACCCGAGCAATGCTACTCGCCCGTCCGACGGCGAAAGAGGTCACACTCTTTCATTTGAGCGCACCGTCGGCGGGCGGGCGGCACCAGCGGCTGCGCGCGACGTTCAGGGCAGTTCGCTGGTGATCGCGGATACTTCTCGCCGTTTTTGTTGCGGCGTGATTTTCGGGTAGCCGTAAAAAATAAGTCCGGCGATGAACGCCTTGTCCGAATCAATACCGAGCAAGTCGAAAAAGCGCTGATCGCGGGTGATCGCGCCGGTCGACCATTTCGAGGCAAGCCCGGCTTCCGACAAATACAGCATCAGGTTCTGGATCGCGCAGCAGCAGCTCGCGTAGTCTTCCTGTTGTTTCAGATCGTCTGTAGAGCGAACGCAACTCACTACCAGCCAACCGGGACGTTCGGCCGCGGCCTCCGCCTTGAAGTCGCCTTTCTTCTGCCCCTTGCGTTCCGTGACAATTTGCCGCGTTAGCTCGACGCTTTTTGCAATCGTTTCCTTACCAAGCAGGTAAAAGTGCCAAGGTTCGGTCACGTGGTGATTCGGAGCCCACCGTGCAACTTCGATGGCATCAAGAATCAGCTTGCGACTAACCGGCTGCTTCAGGAACAGATTTACAGTGCGGCGCGCGCGGATACGTTCGGCCAGCCGGCGCAGCGACTTGCGAGTATCATCCGGCGCTGACTTCATGCAGCGCGCTCGATGATCATCGCGATGCCCTGCCCCACGCCGATACACATTGTGCAAAGTGCGTAGCGTCCGCCAGTGCGCCGTAACTGGTATGCCGCGGTCGTAACCAGACGCGCGCCTGACATACCGAGCGGATGACCCAACGCAATAGCGCCACCGTTTGGATTGACGTGATCTGCGCCCGCATCGATACCGAGCTGGCGCAACACCGCGAGCCCCTGTGCGGCAAACGCTTCGTTTAGTTCAATGACATCCATCTGATCGACGGAAAGCCCCGCCAGCGCCAGTGCTCTCTGTGTCGCCGGCACCGGTCCGATACCCATTACGCGCGGCGGTACACCCGCGGCAGCCCAACTGACAATGCGTGCCAGCGGTGTCAGTCCGTGATCTTTTGCGCCGGACGTCGAGGCAATCAGCAGTGCGCAGGCGCCATCGTTGATACCCGACGCGTTGCCCGCAGTCACTGTGCCGTCCGTTCGCACGATAGGCCGTAGCTTTTGCAGACCCTCGATAGTGGAGTCGGCTCGGGGGTGTTCATCTGCAGTAACCTGCAGGTCATCGCCACGACGCTGCGGAATAGTGACAGGCACAAGCTCGTCACGGAACAGGCCCTTCTCTGTCGCCGCCTGTGCCTTATGCTGGCTCGCCAAGGCAAAGCTGTCCTGTTCTTCACGGGAGACTTTGTAGTCCGCCGCAACGTTCTCGGCGGTTTCCGCCATCGAGTCAATGCCATACTGCCGCTCGAGGATCTTATTGACGAAGCGCCAGCCGAGCGTCGTGTCGTACATCTCGGCATTTCGGCTGAACGCGTTAGCGGCCTTGGCCACAACGAACGGAGCGCGTGACATTGACTCAACGCCGCCCGCGATTGTCAGGTGCGCGGCACCTGTCTTGATGGTATCGGCAACGTTGCCGACAGCATTCAACCCGGATCCGCAAAGTCGATTGACGGTCGCGGCCGGCACAGACGCGGGCAACCCTGCCAACAGCAGCGACATGCGGGCAACGTTGCGATTATCTTCGCCGGCCTGGTTCGCGCACCCGTAAATAAGGTCATCGATAGCTTCAGCATCGAGCGTCGTATTGCGCTCCAGCAAAGCGCACAAGGGAACGGCCCCGAGATCGTCGGTTCGTATCGAAGACAGGGCACCGCCGTAGCGGCCGATTGGCGTACGCACAGCGTCGCAAATCCAGGCATCTTCCATTGTTGTCAATCCTTGCTGGCCAGACGTGCGGCGGATGAGTGATCGTAGGTACGGCCGAGATAAAATCCGGCCAGCGCCCATACGGTGGCAATTACGGCCGCGATTATAGCAGCGCCGGTCAAGCCGATTCCGAGAGCTGCCGAGACAAAGGTATAGGCCCACGCGGTCACGAGGTCACCGCCGCGATAGACGACGACGTCAATCACGGGTTTGGCTTTGTATCGCGTTTCATCGTCGACAAGCGTGAACAGCATTTCGCGCCCTGGCCGCGTGATCGCGTAGTTTCCCGCGCGACGGGCGATTTGCAGGCCCACTACCACGGCCAGCAACGGCGAAGCCGCAACAATAAGCCAACCGCCGATCATCAGCGCCGGTATCAACGCCAGTGTCGTGCCCATGCCGAAGCGCGTTGCCAGCCGACCCGTGCCAAATGTCGCAGTTACTATCGCGAGCGAATTGATAACGAGATCAATACCACCCCAGATTTGTGCGCGCGTGGCGCGCTCGAAGTCGCGCAGCAGATCCCGCAGCTCGAAATAGAACACGGTATTCATCGCGACATACAGCAAGATAAACAATGCTATGCCGAGCAAATAGCGGTCACGCAACAACAGCATGAATCCGGCGAACGGATTACGACCGAGACGCACCTGTTCACTGAGATCCGCCTCGAGTCCCGCGTTACCTAGCTCGGTTTTTTTCAGATTTTGCAGGGCGCCGATGATCGGAATCGGCAGCAACAGCAGGACGGCCGAGATCAGCAACAAGTTCATCGTGCCGAGGTCATCCGCGAACAAGGTCGGTATCAGCGGTCCGGCCACGGCCCCGGCACTCGCCCCGGTGGCAATAACAGCAAACAGTCGGGGCGCCTGCTCTTTATTGAACAACCCTGACATGAAGCTCCAGAAAACCGAAACATGAAACAGGCTGAACACACTAAGCCAGACGTAGAAGGTTTTATCTACCCAAACAGGATCCGGTAACAGAGACGAGCCGAAATAAAATGCGATGAAGCTTGCCGAGAAAAACGCATAGACGCTGGGAACCAGTCGTTCAAATCTAATGCGGGGAATAATGGCGCCGTATGCAACGACCGCAAGCGTGCTAAAGGCGAAGGTGGACGTCCATAGCCAGCTAAGCTCCTGGTCCGTCCAGTCGCTCGACATCGCGTCCCGGACCGGCCGCAGAATAAAATAGGCAGCCATCAACAGAAAAACGAAGGTAAACGAAAACAGCGTTGCCTTCAGTTCGTTCGGCTGTATTTTTGTTGCCGACTGCACATAGCGAGCAATCGCGCTGTTGCCTGATGGCACCTTAACTCTCCTGCAAATTCTGCGTCGTAGCGTTTGTCAGAAAATCCACCAGCCGTCATCCAGGCCCGCTTCGCATCCTTTGAGTTGCGTGTTGTACGCTTTCGCGCGGTACTCGACCTTGCGGGCTGTTTGCATCAGCCAGCGTTTGCGCCGATGGGTGCCCTGCTGCCAGCCATTATGACCTTCGTGGTAGGCGAGATACTGGTTGTAAGGGTCTGTCTTGGCAATGCCCATCGTACGTTGCGAAATACTGGTGTACCAACCTACGAAATCGATGGCGTCGCCAAAATCATCGCGCTGCGAAAACATCGACCCCGCCTCATCCTTGTACCACTTCCAGGTGCTGTCCAGCACCTGGGCATAGCCATAAGCATTCGAGGGCCGCGTCCACGGAATAATTCCAAGCAGTCTGCGGCGCGGCGGCCGCGCGTTGAATTTGAAAGAAGATTCCTGGCGAATGATGGCCATCTGCACGCTGATGGGTGTACCCCACTTTTTCCTTGATTTTTTGGCATCCCGAAACCAGTCTTTTTTCTCTTCGAAAATCTCGCAAATATTTTCGACATTTTCGGGCGGCGCCGTCGCGCAGCCGCCAAGCCAAAGCGGCAGCAGCAATAGTGACGCGAAGCGCGCGCCAAGAAAGGCGGGCTGTATGCCGACATAATCCTTCATTCGAAGCTGCGCACTCCCGGTAAAAAGCGTTAAACATAATCATCGTTTCACGCTGAAAGATAGTCTCACAAAGGCCCGGCAACGTCCCGGAATCCAGGACCCTGAGCCCAGGCGTGGTTCGGGCGCACGGCAGTTTCTGCAATTTTGCGAAATGAGATGAGTTTCTCTATATTCCACCATTACAAGAAAAATAAGCACACAAAAACAGTTCGCTAAAAGGACGGGGTGCAAATCATGAAGAAAAAGCAAGGGAATGCGCGGGGATTCACACTGATTGAATTGATGATCGTGGTCGCAATTGTGGGCACGCTTGCCGCGATAGCGATTCCTGCCTACCACGGTTATATGATTCGGTCACAGGTTGCGGAAGGATTGTCGCTAACCAGCGAAGCACAAAAGGGTGTGATTGAATACTTTACGGAAACCGGCGGCTGGCCCCCTGATAACTCCAGCGCACTGATCCCGGATGCAAGCGCGATTTCCGGCACCTACGTCGAAGCGGTCACCGTTACTGACAACGTAATCGCGGTGACGTTTGGCAACGACGCTCACGGCATTATTCAGCATCAGGTAGTTACGCTGGTTGCCGCAAATGACAACAATATTGTCAACTGGCAATGTCATAGCGACACCATCGAATCGCAATACTTGCCGCAAATCTGTCGCTAGCCTGTAGCTAAATCTCTCGCCTGCCGGCTTCTGTAGCTGGTTTACCGACGGTGCCTGAAAGCCGACGCCTCTTATGAACTCGTGAAGCGGTAACTCTACGAGCTACGAGAATCGCGCGTGATCAGGTGAGCTTTTCTTCATAAGCTGGGCATAGGTGCTGAGGCGACAAATCTTGCGCCAATTTCGCGGCGACGTTAGCCGGCTTTTTCGAGCAAATTGCGCTCATGTTTATCCGATGGGTCACGACTGCGTGCCTTCGCCCGATACATCGCCTGGTCCGCCGCCCGCATGAGGCCCGTCAGTGTGTTGGCATTTTGCGGATACAGTGCGAGACCAATACTGGCGGGACAGTCCAGTCGGGCATCACCTACCTTATAGGGTTCCTCCAGTGCACGGGACAGACGTGTCGCCAGTTTCTCAGCAAGTGCCGGGGCAAGATCCGGCACGAGTGCCACGAATTCGTCGCCGCCCGGACGGCCAATAATATCGCAACCGCGCAGCGTCTTGCGCAGCCGGTCCGCCGCGATGGTTAACAGGCGATCACCGACATCGTGCCCGCAGGAATCATTAATTTTTTTGAAGCCATTCAGGTCAATAAACAATAGTGCACCGGTCGCATTATCATCGCTTTCTGCCAGCCGCTGGGTCGCTTCCCGTTCGAATCCGCGGCGGTTCAACACCCCGGTCAATGGATCGGACCAAGCCATTGATTCCATCTGCAATTCTTTGTCCTTGCGCTCGGTTACATCAACAAAGGTAACCGCGACATTATCTCCCACCGGTTCGCCGATGACGCGCAACCACTTGATGTTATCGCCCGACTCGACCCGCGTCTCAACGTCAACGACGTGACCTTGCGCCGTTTCGGTGACGAAATTGTCGATAACCGCATTGGCCTCGTCTTCGCGCATGCCGCTACACGCCAACTGAATGATTTCTTCAGCCGTGCATTTCAGCATCACATCGGGATTCGCATTGACGAAGCGACCCGCTGCAGCATTTGCGAAAACACAAACCAATCGACGATAGCCGCTCTCGGAACTCCAGCGCAGGCGAACCGCGCCGTTAACCGAATGGTCAATCAGAGTCCGCAATAGTTTCTCGGAGCTACGCACTTCCTGCTGTGCTCTCTCAACGTCACTGACGTCACGGAACATCAGTACCTGGCCGCCCGCAGAGTGATTGCGACTTTTGAGCGGTGACGCTTGCAGATGCAGGAAACGACCGCTGCTGGTGAGTAGCTTTTGTGGCTTGCCGCTGTGCAGCGCATTAAAAACTTCCGGCACGTCCGAGCCGAACAGCGATTCAAGCGTTGTGCGCAGTGCCTGCGTCTCATCGACTTTGAGCATCAATTCTGCGCCATGATTCATGCCAATGATGCGCTGGTTTTCATCGACCACGAGGACCGGGTCGCTCATGTTCTGAAACACCGTTTCGTAGGCGAGCGGTGCAAACTGCATCACCTGTTCACGCAGCAGCAGCGTGGCGAATACGGGTAACAGGATGACAAATACTGTGGGTATGGCTATGAACGCGACAAGCCCGGAACCCAGATCGTGCGTGATGAGCGCCGCCGCCGGTACCAATACGGCGAACGCAAGTCGCCGCACCGCACGCCGATTTACAGGCGCTACGGCGGTACTGTGCATGAAAAGTGTCATGATCGACCAGGCGAGCAGCGCATAGCTGTAGGGCGCGTTTACGAAAATAAACCAGGGGCCCCAATTAGCTACGCCAAATGCGTCAACGCGACGAAAACTGACGTCCTCTACCCATACCCATTCGTGAAAAGTGTTGGTCGCCGCCAGCAGGATAGTTGCGATTGGCACAACGCAAAGCAGCAGGATCGTGGCATTGGATACGCGCTCACCGACATAAGTGCGGCATGCAAACAGGACAACGACGGGCAGCAGTGCCGCGCCCAGGAAATGTCCGGCGCGGCCAACTTCTACGACGAGCGGGAAATCAACCTGCAGCTGCAACGCACCACTGAAAACCCAGAGCGCGACCAGCAGGAACGCGATGCCGACCCGTTTGCTGGCCGCATTACCCGACAGGCAAAGCCGAGCCGCAAGGGCGACATAGCCACACGAGCTGGCGACAAAAACAGCGGTCAGTGCCGTAAAGAGCGTCATCAATCACCAAGAGAGGCGTTAAGTTAACGGGAAAAGCGTACGGTTCGGGCCAGCAAACTTCCCGGAACTGGCGCACATCCTGCGAAAAGCTCCGCAAGGCTCAGGTTCTTGTTTCAGTGGCGAAAGTTAAGCTACTGTTTTTTATATCTTTTTTTCCTAAAGGGTTTGCGCCGTGAGTTTACTCCGCCGTGGCATCGACCGATGCGCAAACTTGGCGCAAGCGGCGGCCGACGTCAGCGCGCGGTAATTCGCGAAGACGGCGCAAGAAAGGCGCGGCCGTCGCTTCGCTGGCCGCTGCCTTGTCGAGGTAGGAATCGTCCGCTTTTCGCGCCCCGCGCCGCCAGTCCAGAATAACGACCGTCGTCGCGAGACGCGTACTGATGAGGTCGTACAACAGGTTGATCTCTGCAACGGCGAGCGGCGTGACGGCATGGTAGCCAGACACAAATTCAGCGATGTGCTGTAACGGGTCGCCGTCAGCGTTGCGGAGATAGGCGGCACCTATCGCGATATCGACAATCAGTGGCGCCGACTGCAGGTCGCCGAAATCGATAACACCCATGATCTCGTTGGGCCGGCTCGCATCAAGCAATATGTTGTCGGGATTGAAATCGTTGTGAATGACCTGGCAGCGCAGTGCGTCGAACTGCGGCAAGGCGCGCGTCGCAAAGTCATCCAGACAGGAAGCAACCAGCTCCCGCATTTCAGGATCCGCCACCAGCGGCAGCACGTCGCGCAATGCTGGCGCCTGACGCATGTCCCAGAGCAGGGTCTGCTCGCCGCCTGCTTCTGCAAAATCGTGCAGACTCTCACCCAGACTTGCAAGAAATGCTCCCAAATTGCGGCACAGTTTTGGCACGAGCTTCTTTTCGGCGAGCGGCGTGCCGGGCAGCCAGCTCACGACGCGGGCGATGTGTGTTTGCCCGTTCTTCTCGAGTTCCACGTGATTCGCGCCATTGGTAGTCGGTCGAATCACGGGTACCGGGAGCGGCGCAGCGCGGCTGGCGATGTGTTTGAGCGCTCTTATCTGGAACACAGTGAACAGCGGATCCTCCGCCGCATTGGCAATTTTCAGAACCCACGACGGCTCGTCGGCGACCTGCAGCAGAAAATTCTGGTCGCGCTCGCTAACAAGTTGTGTGGCCCGCACGTCCAGGCCAAAATGCTGCCGCGCCACGTCGCACGCTTCTGTCGCGGTGAACTGTGGTGGCGGGCTCTCGATCACTGTAAGCGGTGTCGCTGTCATACCGTTGAATCTGCAAGGTAGGCGCCGGATCGCGCGAGTATGGTGGCCTGTCAGGACAGCATCAAGGGCTGCCGGAAACGCTTAGCCATCATTTCATTGATAGTCGCTGGGAGCCAATGCGTATACAATTGGCGCCGTTCTTAGCATGCCTTTCGATCGCCCGCGTCAGATGCCGGCGGTTTGCCTTGGATGCACGATCAGGATCCGTTGATCCGAACCTCACATTGACGACGGTTTGTTATGCCCCTCGATATTACGTTCACGTTGAGCGACCACGACCTCGATCATTTTCAGGCCGTAGTCGATAAAGCCAAGCTGGCGATCGCTGACAAGGCAACTCCCGATGACATCGTAGCCGCTGCAGGCAAATTGATCGCAGAGGCTCGTAGCGCAGACCTGCCGGAATACATCGCGAGTCGGTTGATGCGCCTGGAAGTCATCATCAATATGCTCGGTGACACCGAATGGAAGCTTGGCGAGCAGGAGCGCGCCCGGGTAATCGGGGCTCTGACCTATTTTTGTGCGCCGGAAGATGTCATTCCCGACTCGATGCCCGGGCTTGGCTACCTCGACGATGCAATTTACGTGGAATTGGTGCTGCGCGAACTGCACGCGGAGGTAACGTCCTACGAAGAGTTTTGCACGTACCGGAGTGCCGAGGAAAATCGTCGGCGTGAAAAGGGGCTGGATCCTCGCGTGGATCGTGAGGCGTGGCTCGCGGATAAGCGCGCGACGCTGTTGTCCACGATGCCGAAGCTGCGCAAGGCCTCCAAGCGCTGGCGCCTGCGCTGGTAGCGAGCCCCAATCGCAAGCCGTTTTGCTTGCAGAGTTCGTAGTTTCGCACGACGGGGAACTCGCCCGGTAGCGCGGCCGCGTCATTCAGTCACGCCATTTGCCAATATCGGGCGGCACGTAGCGTTCAAATTTCTCCAGCAGCTCGGCCGGCGAGTCAGCCACCTGCAAAATATCGTGATGCGCCCGGCGGATGAAGCCCTCGTCAACCGCGTGGGTCAGAAATTGGCTCAAGGCGTCAAAGTAACCATTTACGTTCAACAAGCCGCAGGGCTTACCGTGAAAACCGAGTTGCGCCCACGTCACAGTCTCGACGATCTCTTCAAGAGTGCCGAAGCCACCCGGAAGTGCTACGAACGCATCAGCGAGCTCTGACATCAGCGCCTTGCGTTCATGCATCGACGAGACGATATGCAACTCGTGCAGGCCGTCATGACCGACCTCTTTCTCAATCAAGGCCTTTGGCAGTACGCCGACGACACGACCGCCCCCGGCAATCGCAGCATCCGCGAGACGCCCCATGATGCCTTTCGATGAGCCGCCGTATACGATTGTGATGCCGCGCTCAACCAGCAGCCCGGCCAGCGCCTCGGCAGCCGCGGCGTATGCAGGCCGGGTGCCTGGCGACGACGCGCAGTAAACACAGAGCGACTTCATGCGGCAGGCTTGGCGGCTCCGTAGACGATGTCGTGCAGCTCCGGTCGGGTCTGTTTCATTTCTTCCGGCGTCAGCGCATCAAGTTCGTGCGGAAATACCAGCCACTCGCTGGTTTCATGCAGAAAGTAGTCTGGCACTAGGTCCGTTTCATTGCGTGACGGCTTGTACCACGGTACCGCCATGCGAATATCGTCGGGTGTATTGCCGCGCGCGCGCTGCTTTAACTCGTCAATGACGGCCTTGAACGTATTGCCTGTATCGAATACATCGTCAACGATTAGCACGCGATCATCGAAACAAACCTTCTTTATGATGTAGTTCAGGCCGTGCACAGCAACGCTTGAACGTTGATCGACGCCCGTATACGACGAGGTGCGTATCGCTATGTGATCGGATGCGACGCCACAATAAGAGAGTATTTCCTGCACCGCCATGCCCACTGGCGTACCGCCTCGCCATACAGCAATGATCAGCGTCGGCTCAAAATCACTCTCAAGTATCTTTACTCCGAGTCGAAACGAATCCTGAAGCAGCTGCTCTGCGGTAAGCACCGTCTTTTCCATCAGGGTCTCCATCGATTTTTATTCAATTGACAGGTCAACAGCCGCACGTAACGCCATGTCGGACAGTGTTTATCGTTATAATGGCGAGCGCTAATACTACAGCACACGAGGCACGGGCCAAGAACATGATGCAGAAAAAAACCTACATTGCCGCCGATAAGCTGCTGCTGGACTCTTTTCGGCTCGCCCGCACAATTTACGAGGCCGGATTTCGGCCCGATTTTCTGGTTGGCTTGTGGCGCGGCGGCAGCGCGGTTGGCATCGCGGTACAGGAGGGACTCGACCACTTCGGGATCCCCACCGACCATATCGCGATCCGCACATCGTATTCCGGGCAGGCAAGCTACTCGCAGATGGTCGACAAGGCGGACGCCATTCGCGTCCATGGCTTGCAGTACCTGCTGGAAAACCTCTCGGCCGAGCACTCCTTGTTGATCGTCGATGACGTCTACAGTACCGGTAACAGTGTCCGCGCCGTAATCGATCAACTGGCGCGCAAGACCCGGCGCAATTTGCCGCACGACATACGTGTCGCCTGTGTCTGGTATCGACCGAGCGAGAAAACTGTGCGCACTCCAGACTATTTTGTGCATGAAACGCAGGAATGGCTGGTGCTGCCCTATGAATTGTCGGGCATGACCGTGGAGGAATTGCGAGAACACAAACCGGAACTGCGGCCGATCATTGAGCGCCTGCGCGAGCTGGTTCCCGCGGACCAGGCCTAGACTCAGCCGTTAACCGACACGCGCATAGACAGGCTCGCCCATCGCGTAGGTCGCTTCGACTGCTCGATCATCCCCGAGCATCAATAAGGCAAACAGCCGCTCGGCTATGGTGCCGGCCGCCGCGCTGCGCCGCGCCGTCAACGGCGTCGCGCTGTCGTCAACAACGATAAAGTCGGCCTCATTGCCCGGCGCAAAGCTGCCTACCCGATCATCAAGGTACAGCGCGCGCGCAGCGCCAAGGGTCGCGAGGTAGAGGGCCTCGTGCGGCGGCAATGCCTGCTGCTGCAGATGCAACACTTTATAGCCAGCCGCCAGCGTGCGCAGCATGTTCAGCGTTGTGCCGCCACCGACATCCGTTCCCATGCCAACCCGAATGTTGTGAGCTTTCGCAGCGGCAAGGTCGAATAGGCCGCTGCCAAGAAACAGGTTCGATGTGGGACAAAACGCGATGGCGCCGCCGCGCCGGGACAGCTCGCCGCGATCGGCTTCATCGAGGTGCAGGCAATGTGCGAAAACGGAACGCTCTCGCAAGAGTCCGTGTTGCTGATAGACATCGAGGTAGCTCCTCGATTCAGGAAAACGATGCGAGATTATTTTTACTTCATCCTCGTTCTCGGCAAGGTGAGTATGCACATGCACCTCCGGGAACTCGCCCGCCAACTTGCCAGCCGCCCGCAGCTGCTCCTTGCTGGAGGTCACCGCGAAGCGCGGCGTTATCGCATAGCCGAGGCGGCTCTGCCCGTGCCAACGCTCGATCAGGCGGCGGCTTTCCTCGACACCCCCTTCCGCCGTATCGCGCAGATCTAAAGGACAACCGTGATCCATCAGTGTCTTGCCGGATATAAGGCGCAGGTTGCGTTTTTCGGCGGCGGCGAAAATAGCATCGACAGACTGGGCGTGAACAGTCGCGAAAATAAGGGCAGTGGTTGTGCCGTTCGCCAATAGTTGCTGCACGAAAAACTCGGCCGTTTCCGCGGCGACTGCGGCATCTTTGAAGCGGCGCTCTGCCGGGTATGCGTACTTTTCCAGCCATTCGAGCAGCTGTTCGCCGTAAGAGGCGATCATGTCGATTTGCGGGTAGTGCACGTGACAGTCGATTAACCCCGGCAACAGCAGGCGACCGCGGTAGTCATTTATGGGCACGTCGGCCGATAAACGTGCCAGCACGTCTGCTGCCGGGCCGACTTCGACGACGACGCCGTCTTCAACGACCAAAATGCCGTCCTCGAAGTACTCAAGGTCGGCAACGCAATGAGGTTCCCTCAGGCAGAAAAGTATCGTCGCACGATAGGCCGCGACTTTTTTCCTGCGGCTCATGGCGCCTCTAGTACGATGGCGTCTGCCAGCACCAGCGTTTCGCAATTCGCCGAGCTGCCGCAACGGTCGACGATCAGAAACTCCTCGCCGGCGGCGAGCGAGATCAGCGGCATATGCCAGGTGCCGCGATGGTAGTTGATGCCTTCGGTGCCATTGGTAACGAATGCCTGCAAGTCAGCAGCTTCGATGCTTTCGCCGCGCGGTCCCACGACCACGACGAACGGGAAAGGCCTGCGCGGAATAAATGCCTGGCTACCCAGTGGATGGCGCTCAACCATATCAAAACGATAGGGCAGGACGGTGGCCGCCCGGCTTCTGGCGATGCTGATGGCCACGTGCCCGTCACCCGCAAGATCAACGTCAACTCCGGCAAGGTCATCGAATCGTTCAAAGCGAGCCTCATTCATTGCGGCTCGGCGTTCCGGCAAGGCAGCAACGATGTCGCCAAACGGCGCAAAGCGTTCCGGCGTTATCGGTACGGGCTTCAGTTTACGATCGGCCATCGTCAGACGCCTGCAAGCCGGCCGTTGAGCCGCAGACGACTGATACCGCCGTCGGGAAAAATTGACAGTCGCACGTGCGTAACCGGACCCAGCGGCTGCAGCTTGTTTTCAAAATAGTGCTGGCTATCCGCGTCAAGTTTCTGCTCGGGAAGCAGGTATTTCCATTCCTCGCTTGCAATAACAAGATCGTCTGGCGGCACTCCGCCGGCATCGGCAGCTTGAATCGCAGCCCGATCCGGGTAATTTCCCTTGAAATGCGCGGTATCTATTTCAATTTGCTCGATGATGCCGCGATGTCCGAGCGCGAGAACGCACCAGTCATTGCCGGGACCGCGTCGCCGCGCTGTTTCCCAGCCATCCCCCATGTTTATGCCGCGCCCCGCGACGTTCATGTTATGCATCGAACCAAAATGTTCATCGCTTGCTGCCAGCGCGCGTCCGCCATTTTCAACTGCGAGCAAATCGATTTGTGCATCCTTGTTCACCCTGGACCAGTCCGGCCGCACCTCGCCAAAGATCCGCAGCCGAGCGACACCCCCATCCGGATAAATGTTCAGACGCAAATGCGTGATTGCCTCATCGCCGTCAATAGCCAGCCAGTGATGTGAGTTTCCCTGTAATGCCGTTTGCCCGAGCAGCTCGCGCCAAGCTGCGGCATCATCGGGAATCTCATCGTCGCTGACACAGCCGTCAATGGACGCGGCAGGCGGGTAATTGCCGGTAAAATGCGATGTATCGATATCGACGCCCCGCACGATTCCTGAGATCCCGAGCCGGATAATACAGCTGTCATGCCCCGGGCCGCGTTTGCGGCGTGATTCCCAGCCGTCCATCCATTTTCCGTGGTCATCGTATTTGTCGGCAATAAAGACCGGCGCCGCAGGCTCAATCAACCGCTCTTTCGCCGCAAAAAATTCATCGTTGGCGTACACCACTCGCGTACCAAGGCGCGGGTGCTCGAGCGGCAACCAGTGGTGGAAGGGTTTGTCTGTCACGTCACCCATCGGATTCCTGTTCAAGGGCCGCCAATCGCAGCCGCGCAATCTTGTGAATTTCCGCAATCGCGCGGGCGAATTCGATATCGGCATCGTTCTGCAGGCGCTCGGCGAAGGTCGCGAGTATCTGTTGGCGATTACTGTCGCGTACTGCCATTACAAAAGGAAAGCCAAACTTCCGATGGTATTGATCGTTGTACTCCTGAAACCGCTCGAACTCCTCCGGCGAGCATTTATCGATACCGGCACTGGCCTGCTCGCCTGTCGATTCCTGCGTGAGTTCGCCCCGTATCGCTGCACGACCTGCCAGGTCCGGGTGCGCGCGTATCAGTGCGAGCTTGGTCTCATCGTCTGCGTCATCAACGCATTGCGCCAGCACATTGCCGATCGATTGAACCTCACCCGGCTCGCACAGACGATCCCAGGCAAGCTCTGCCACCCATGGAGAGTCTTCATAGATTCCGCCGTAGTGTTCTATGAACAGATTTTTGTCGACGATGGTCATGGGTTCTTCTTGTCGGCCGGGTGGCGCTTCTGCCAATGTTCGGCAATATCGATGCGCCGGCAAACCCAGACATCCTGCTGCTTGGCAACGTAGTCAAGAAAGCGTGCCAACGCGGCGGCGCGCCCTGGCCTTCCCGCCAACCGGCAATGCAAACCAACCGACATCATGCGCGGCTTTTTTTCACCCTCGGCATACAGCACGTCGAATGAATCTTTAAGGTACTCGAAGAATTGGCCACCCGAATTAAAGCCTTGCGCCGTTGCGAAACGCATATCGTTGGCATCAAGCGTATACGGCACCATTAACTGCGGTTCGTCAAACTGATAGTCCCAGTAAGGCAGGTCGTCCGCGTACGAGTCGGCGTTGTAGGCGAAGCCACCCTCCGCGGCCACCAGTCGGTGACTGTTGGGGCTGCAACGCCCGAGGTACCAGCCGCGTGGCCGTTCGCCGGTCGCTGTGCGATGCAGCTCAATGGCCTGCCGCAGGTGTTCGCGTTCGGTAGCCTCGTCGATGTGTTGATAATCGATCCAGCGCAGGCCGTGGCTCGCGATTTCCCAATTTGCCTCCCACATCGCGTCAACCACGCGCGGATTGCGCTGCAGCGCCATGGCGACACCAAACACGGTGACAGGCCAGCCGCGAGCGGTGAACAAGCGATGCAAACGCCAAAAGCCGGCGCGAGACCCGTACTCGTAGAGGGACTCCATATTCATATGGCGCATGCCGGCAACGGGCTGTGCGTTAACGATCTCCGAAAGGAATGCCTCTGACGCAGGATCACCGTGCAGCACGCAATTTTCCGCACCCTCTTCGTA
>JABDKF010000331.1 GCA_013003155.1 Woeseia sp.
CGCAGTATTCCGTTGAAGTCAGGCGGCTATATCATCTTTGATCAGACTGAGGCGATGACTACCGTGGACGTCAATACCGGCGGTTACGTTGGGCACCGCAACCTCGAGGACACGATTTTTCGAACGAACCTCGAGGCGGCAGTCGCGATTGCGCGGCAGCTTCGCTTGAGAAATATCGGCGGGATAATCATATTAGATTTCATAGACATGCAAGAAATCGAGCACCGCGAGCGGGTGCTGGCGGCCCTGGAAGCGGCGATGTTGGGTGACCACGCGCGTCACCAGATTACTCCGGTCTCACCTCTCGGACTGGTCGAAATGACGCGCAAACGCACCCGCGAAAGTTTGCAGCATATCTTGTGCGAGGACTGTCCAAACTGTCACGGACGCGGCTTTCTTAAAACGGCATCGACAGTGTGTTTTGATATCTTCCGAGAGATCATTCGTCAGCATCGGCAGTTTAGTTTCGAGGCAATTCTCGTGCTTGCGCATCAGGACGTGATCGAATTGCTGCTCGACGAAGAGGCGCCCGGGCTCGCGGAAATTGAGAAGCAGACCGGTAAATCCATACGGTTGCAGCCGGAATCCCTGTACGTCCAGGACCAGTTCGACGTCGTGTTGATTTGAGCGTGACTTCGCGATAGCAATGAAAGGCCTGATCAAAAAACTGATTTCATGGATCGCCTACCTGGCGGCCGGTTGTATCATCTTGCTTGCCATCGCTGTTGGCTTGTTTCGCCTGTTCCTGCCGCGTTTGCCCGCGCATCAGGAAGACATAAAAGGTTGGGCGACGGCCGCGATTGGGATGGAAGTGGACTTCAGCGGCATGAACGCGCGCTGGCGATTCAGCGGCCCGGAGCTTAATTTCTATAACACCGAATTGACCGTTCCCGGTGCAGAAGCCGTTGCGTTTGCTGCCGACGAGGTCAGCGTCGGCGTCGATTTAATGCGCCTCATGTTTGATCGAACTTTCGTCGTTGACAGCGTTCTGATCCGCGATACTTCGATCGATCTTGCCAGGAACGAGGCTGGCGATTGGGTGATTCAGGGCTTCTCGCTCGACGCACTCAATGAGCGCTTTGCCAGCGGCGAGAGCGGCGGCGACATGTTAATTGTCGGCGAAGATGTCAACGTTAGTTTCAGAAATCCTGCAGACAACAAGCTGCTGCAGTTTACAATTGACGACCTGCGCTTAAACAATGCGAGTGAGCGCTTGTTGATTGATGTCCTGCTTGAGCTACCCGAATCTCTCGGCAAGCGTCTCAACGTCGGAATTGTTGCGAGGCAGACCTCGGAATCAAGCGAACGCGTCTGGCAATACAACGTCGAGGCGCGCGATCTCAACCTGGCGGGTTGGTCGGCCCTGCAGCCTGCCGATTGGCCGACCATCGTCGCCGGCACCGCTGATCTGAGCATGTCCCTTGAGCAGCAGGGTGCCGTGGTTCGCAACGCGGCTGTAGAGCTCGAGGCAACCCGTATTGCTACCTCGAAAAGTCCGACCGCCCTCGGTATCAAGGGGCGAGTTGACTATCGGCGGGACGCTACTGGCTGGTTGCTTGCTGCGGAAGATGTGAGATTGGCAACGGTACGGGGCAACTGGCCTTCTTCGAATTTTACGGTGCAGGGTGAAACCGATTCTGCGGATGCACTGAGCAATGTGTCTGTTGAAGCAAGTTACCTGCAACTCGAGGATCTGTATGAATTGCAGGACTGGTTGCCCGCGCGCGTCGTCGAATACCTCGATCGTTTCAAGCCAACCGGCAGCGTCGCCAACGTGGCGCTCTCGCTGACGGATATTGAATCAGGCGAACCGGGTTACGACATGGCGCTGGAGCTGCTCGACGCGGGCTGGATTGCTGACGAGCGTTTGCCCGGCGTTCGCGGGGTGAGTGGAACGTTTCGCGCCGACCTGTCCGGCGGCAGGGTCGAAATGGATTCGACCGGCCTGTCGCTCGACCTGTCGCGTTGGCTTGCCGAACCGCTGGCGCTGGATAGCGCTATAGGCACCCTGATTTGGCGACGCAACCAGGATGGCGTCATCTTGCTGTCTGATGATATTGCATTGCAGAACGAGGATTTTGCCAGCCATAGCAACGTCCAGCTCAGTTTGCCAGCAGACGGCGGTGCGCCCGTCCTCGATCTCGAAAGCCGCTGGAGCGTAATTGATATCAATTCTGCGCGTCGCTATTTGCCCGAAGCGGTCATGAGTCCGGCATTGTATGACTGGCTGCAAAACGCATTGCTGGGTGGCAGCATTCCGTCGGGAACGACCCGCTTCAGCGGTGCGGTCGACAGATTTCCTTTCGACGATGGAGACGGCGTTTTTCTCATAGAGGCGACGCTCGCTGACGCGACGTTGCGCTACGGGGAGCGCTGGCCCACCGTTGATAATCTTAATCTCGACCTGATCGTTGATAAAACGCGCCTCTACTCGGAAAAGAATACTGCAAGTAACGCCGGTAATTCGGTCGAGAACGCGAAAATCGAAATCGCAGATTTGCGCCGCCCGGTATTGACGATCAGTGCATTGTCGACCGGCACGCTGGAGACAATTCGTCGTTTCGCGCGCCAAAGTCCGATCGCCGATGTTTTTGGCGGGCGGCTCGACGAGGTTACCGTGGCAGGCGAAGCATCATTTGTGCTGGAACTGAACTACCCGATCCGTAACCGGGATGCCTATGACTTTACGACCCGAATTCAACTCAACGAAGGCACCCTGAGTTTCGCAGGGTTTGCTGCGCCGGTTTCTGAGCTAAATGGTCTCGTCACAATTTCTCGCAATGACATTTCTGCAGATGCCTTGTCCGGCCGATTCCTCGGTGAATTGGTGAATATCGACCTGCGTTCTGCCGACGCTGCAGCAGCAGGATCTTCGGTGATCGCAGACGTCAATGGCTTCGCAACCGTGCAGGGCCTCGCCAATAATTTTGGCATGACGCTCGACGGGATCGTGGACGGCGGCGCCAACTATGTCGCCGAGATTCGTTTTCCACGCAGCGATGCCGCAGTGCCGACGCCGTTCAACATCGCGATCTCGTCAAACATGGAAGGCTTCGCTGTGCAACTACCGGCTCCGTTGACGAAGCCACAAGACGAGCGCAAACCGCTCACAGCAAACATTATTTTTCCGGCTGACGGGGTGATTGAAGCGGCCGGCAATCTCGGTGATGACCTCGCGTGGTCGCTAACCTTTTTAAAGCAAAATGCGAGCTGGGATTTTGACCGTGGCGTATTGGCGGTTGGTGGCGCCAACCCTGAGACCGCTGAGACGCGAGGCTTGCACGTTACGGGCGATCTCCCCGAGCTGCGACTAAGCGACTGGCTTGATCTCAATCCGGCTGGTGGTGGGCCGCGCAGAGGGATGGCGTCGCGAATTCGGTCACTGGATATTAACGTACAGAGCCTGCACGTGCTTGGCCAACATTTCGGCGCACACCATGTCGTTCTGGATCGCGGCGGCAACGAATGGCTGGTAACGATCGAGGGTGCAGAAGCGCAAGGTTCTCTGTCCATTCCCTATGATTTTGCAAGTGGTCGGGCGCTCACAGCTGACATGGAAACATTGATTTTGCCCGGCAGTGACGAAGAGGCAACGGTTGCCGGGAGCGAACTCGACCCGCGGCAACTGCCGCCGGTTTCCCTGCAGGCCAACGAGTTTGCGTTTGGCAAGCGCTTCCTAGGAAGTGTTGCCGCTGAATTCCAGTCTTCGCCGAATGGCCTTGTAACACAGCAATTCAACGCTGAGGACAAGACGTTCACGCTCGCAGGATCTGCCGGCTGGATTATCGCTTCAGAGGAACCTGCCGGCCAAAAAACCTGGGTCCAGGCGCGCCTTGAGAGCAGCGACGTCGGCGCAACATTCGCGCGTCTTGATACTGAGCCGGGGATCGTTGGCGACGACATGGCCCTCGACTTCGATGTCAGTTGGCCTGGAGGACCGCGCGAGGATTTTCTGGATGCGCTCGATGGTACCGTGGCTGTGCGCTTCGGCACCGGCCAACTTGACGAAATTGAGCCAGGCGCTGGGCGAATGTTCGGACTCATGAGCGTGGTCGCGCTGCCCCGACGATTGGCGCTTGATTTTCGTGACGTGCTGGACAAGGGCTTTCTGTTCGATGAAATTACCGGCACGTTCCGCATCATCGACGGCGACGCGTTCACCTGTGATTTGTCGCTCAAAGGGCCCGCCGCTGATATTGGCATTGTAGGGCGCGCCGGATTGTACGAGAAAGACTATTCACAAACGGCCGTCGTGAGCGCGAACGTTGGCAACACGCTGCCCGTGGTAGGCGCAGTTGTCGCCGGACCGCAGGTCGCTGCTGCGCTGTTGATATTTTCGCGAATTTTCAAAAAGCCGCTACAAGAGATGGGGCAGGCCTACTACTCGATTGAAGGCAGCTGGGATGAGCCGGAGGTAAGCTCCGCAGATTCTGCGCGATTTGCGACGATTAGCCGTGAGGCGGATTGCCTGGAAGTTCAGCCGTAGTCGCCAACCGCGCGACCAGGCAGTCAGCCGGCGCCCCTATTTGATACGATCCGCGGTCCGGACGGTTTTCGTCCCTTATTTTTCGTATGAAACACAGGAGAATTGCGTGGGCCAATCTGCCTCACACACGATAGATACCGTAAAAAGCAGCCTGCTTGCACCCGCTGGCCTCGAAGAGCAGCACCTTGCCAAGGCGCTCGGCATTGTCAACGGTGGCGACATAGACGCAGCGGACCTCTATTTTCAGGTTAGTCGGCAAGAAAACTGGTCGCTGGAAGACGGCATTATTCGTGAGGGTAGTTTCTCGGTGGACCGCGGCGTTGGTGTGCGAGCCGTCAGCGGAGAGAAGACCGGGTTTGCCTACTCGGATGACCTGATGTTGCCAGCGCTGCGCCAGGCGGCGCAGGCAGCGCGTGCGATATCGCGACAGGGCCAATCAAAATCGGTGCAAATTCAGCCTGCCGCCCGTCACCCCAGCTTGTATTCTGACCTGGATCCGACCACGAGCATGAGCGACACCGAAAAAACCGCATTGCTGCTGCGCATCGATACGGAAACGCGCAAGCTCGATTCGCGAGTCACGCAAGTGATGGCGAGTCTCGGCAGTAGTCAGGATCTCGTCCTCGTTGCGGCGGCGGACGGCACTTTGGCAGCGGACGTGCGGCCGCTCGTGCGCCTTAATGTCAGCGTCATCATGGAACAGAACGGGCGTCGCGAACAGGGCTATGCGGGCGGAGGTGCGCGCACCGGGCTGAGCCGTTTCTTCGAAGAAGACGATTTACCGATGGAGCTGGCGCGTGAGGCCGTGCGCCAGGCATCCGTGCAAATGGAAGCTGTCGCGGCGCCCGCCGGCGCGATGCCGGTGGTACTCGGAGCAGGCTGGCCAGGCATCCTTCTGCATGAAGCGGTCGGGCACGGCCTCGAGGGCGATTTTAACCGCAAGGGAACGTCGGCTTTTAGTGGGCGAGTCGGGCAACAGGTGGCACCGAAGGACGTAACCGTCGTAGATGATGGGACTTTGCCGGAACGGCGCGGGTCGCTTGCGATCGATGACGAAGGCACACCTGGTCGATACAATGTTTTGATCGAGAATGGAATCTTGCGTGGCTACATGCAGGACCGCTTGAACGCGAAGTTAATGGGGGTCGAGCCGACGGGTAACGGTCGTCGTGAGTCGTTCGCACATATTCCCATGCCGCGTATGACGAATACCTACATGCTGGCCGGTCCACACGATCCAAACGAAATAATAGCGTCGGTTGAAAAAGGTTTGTACGCGCCTAATTTTGGCGGTGGCCAGGTCGATATTACGTCGGGCAAATTTGTGTTTTCTGCAAGCGAGGCGTACCTCATTGAAAACGGCAAGGTGACGCAACCCGTCAAAGGCGCGATGTTAATTGGTGACGGGCCGGAAGTGCTGGGCCGCATTTCGATGGTAGGCAATGACCTGAAACTCGATCGTGGAGTCGGCACCTGCGGCAAGGAAGGACAGTCCGTCCCGGTGGGGGTGGGTCAGCCAACACTGAAGATTGATGAGATTACGGTCGGCGGTACCGGCTGATTTGTAGCGAACCGACGCTTGGCCACCCAATGCGCGCACCCGCCACCCAAATTTCGCAGATAAAATTACTATTAATAATAATAAGTTAAATCGAAATTTCGCTTGGATGCAGGTAACGGGTCGCGGCTGCCCGGGGCGCCCGGATACGCGCTGGACTCAGGCGCGTGCGCAATCCACAATTCAATAAAACTATAAGAGAGTGGGGTTCGGTATGTGGGTTTCAAAACCGGTCTATGAAAGTCTGCCGTATTTTTACCTGGCAGTTGGCGCGATATCGCTGGCGGCCTCCATGTACCTTAATCACTGGTATTGGCCAACCATCTGTTTCACCGTGGGTTTGCTTTGTCTTGTCGGGGGTCTGGTAGTCTGGCTAAAGCGCCGTGACTTTCGCGAGCATGACCGCCGCAATCGTAACGATCACGAGATATAAATATCCAGGAATAGATTTCCCCGGTTAAGTTCTCCGCTCGCGTCAGGCCGAGCCGTCGTTCGCGGCGCGCTCCCGATCATCATCCGGGTTATCTTCGGCGGCATCGCTGTCTGACTCAGACTCGTCCCCCGCAACATCGGTCGCGCCACGCAGCTCGGTGTAGATGAGCTCGTGGACGCCCACCGACACGACGTCGCCATCTTGCAAGACATGCTTCTTGACGCGACGTTTGCCCATGAAAATCCCGTTGGTGCTATTGAGATCCTGGACGTAGCTTTGCTGTTCGTCTGACACGATCTGTGCATGATGACGACTGACGAATCTGCTCTTGATGTAGATTTCATTGTCGGGTGCGCGGCCAATCACGACTCTGCCGGGCCCGATCTCGTGTTCAGAGATGGTCTTGCCGTCTTCGCGAATGACTACGCGATACAGCGGTTTGGCGCGACTCACCGGGACCAGGTGGGGCATCGGCGGCAATTCGGGAACGTCCGGTAATTCCTTAACGCGCTCTGCTTTTACCGGCGGTTTGTCCTGCCAGCCCAGCTCCTCTATGGCCGCTTCAATATCGGCCACGGTAAGCGACGATTTTTCATCCGCAAAAGCACACAGCAGGGCGGTATCACACAGCGTGTTTATCAGGCGCGGAACGCCGCCGGTGTATTGGAAAATAGCTGCGAAACACTCCTCGGCAAAAAGGTCCTGTGCAGAATGCCCGGCGACTTCGAGGCGATGGTCAATATACTCGTGCATCTCACGCAGCGATAAAGGACCAATATGAAACTTCAGTCGCACACGCTGTATGAGTTGTTTCAGCTTGGGGGATTCCAGCTTGTCCCGGAGTTCCGGTTGGCCCGCAAGAACGATGCGCAGTACTTTTTCCTTGTGTGTCTCGATGCCGGACAACATCCGGATCTCTTCGAGAACTGATTTGCTCAGGTTTTGCGCCTCGTCAACAATCAGTAATACTTTCTTGCCCTCAGAGTATTGTTCAATCAGGTACATGTTGAGCATGTCCAGCAACTCGACCTTGCGCTTCTTGAACGGCTTGAAGCCGAACTCGGTCAAAACGGCCTGCAGGAACTGGGTCGGGGTCAGTTGGGTTTGTGACACCACCGCGTAAGTAACGCTGTCGTCCAACTCGCCCAGAAACGCCTGCAACAGAGTCGTCTTGCCGGATCCAATCTCCCCGGTAATAACAACAAAGCCATCGGCCAGCCAGATCGTCGATTCCATATAAGCTTTGGCGCGCGCATGCTGCTTGCTCCAATAGACGAACTCTGGATCGGGCGTAAGTCGGAACGGTTGCTCGGACAGGGAGAAATGCTGCAAATAGGACATAAAAAACGATTCTGGCGTTTCTGGGCTCTTGTTAGACGGCTTGCCACAGTGTACCGGTATTTTACCGGGAGGCCACCAAACGCGCCGTCTGTCGGGAATCAGTCAGGCCTGGGATCAGTGTCCCCGAGCTTCTCTGCGAGCATGGCGAGCTGATGGTCCCGGGTCGCCCCATCGGCCGCAATGACCGTCACGTGGCCGAGTTTTCGGCCCCGTCGCGGTACTTTTCCATAATCATGCAGCGCGGCGCCCCCGGCGCATAGTGCGGTTGGATCGGCCGGCATCGTTCCTATGAGGTTGATCATTCCCGCGTGCCCGGTGGGCGTGGTGGCGCCCAGTGGCAGGTCGAGCACGGCCCGAAGATGATTCTCGAACTGGCTGGTCGTTGCTCCCTCTATCGTCCAGTGTCCCGAATTATGGACACGCGGCGCGAATTCGTTGGCGAGCAGCGTGTCGCCGACTACGAATAATTCCAGGGCAAGGACACCGACATAGTCGAGCTGCAGCAGCAAGCGGGAGAGGTAGTCTTCGGCCAGCGCTGCCAGCATGGCATTTTCTACGGGCGCGATTGACGTATGCAGGATTCCGTGGCGGTGTTCGTTTTGCGTCAGCGGGTAGGTTGCGAGGTCACCTTTTCGGTTGCGCACCCCGATCGCTGAAATCTCCCGGTCGAATGCGATCCACTGTTCCGCGATCAGCGGCCGCTTTGGAAGTGCTGCAAACGCCTCTGGAAGCTCAGCACGCGAGGAAACGACGACCTGACCTTTGCCGTCATAGCCGAATCGCCGGGTTTTGAGCACCAGCGGCAATCCTACGTGGTCTGCGGCGCCTTGCAGGTCCGCCACCGAGTCGACGTTCTGCCAGCGCGGCAGCGGTATTTCGAGTTCTTCGAACAGCGCTTTTTCGTGTGCTCGGTCCTGGGCTTGCTGCAGTGCTGCGAGCGGCGGGTAAACAGGCACCGCGTCGGCAATTGCCTGCAGTGCCGCGACCGGAACATTCTCGAATTCGTAGCTAATGACGTCACAGTCGCGCGCCAGTTCTTGCAACGCGGTCGCGTCATCGAAGGGTTTCCTAATGACGGTGCCGACGGTCTCTGCGGGCGGCGAATCCGCCGGATCAAGAAAGACGCACGTTACGCCGAGCTTCTTGCCGGCAGCGCCTATCATCTGTCCCAGCTGGCCTGCGCCAACAATGCCGACCCGTGTCACCAGCGAGACCTGTCAACTTGGGTCATCGTTGGCCAGTACCGTTGCTGTTTGTGCGGCACGGTATCGGTCGAGCGCTTCCGCGGCATTGCTATCCGAAAGTGCCACGATGGCGGCTGCATATAGCGCCGCATTGATCGCGCCCGCCTTGCCGATTGCCATGCAGGCAACCGGCACTCCACCCGGCATTTGCGCAATGGACAATAGCGAGTCCATGCCGTCCAGTGCTTTCGATTGGACCGGCACGCCGATCACCGGCACTCGCGTCTTTGCAGCCGTCATGCCGGGCAAGTGCGCAGCGCCGCCCGCGCCGGCAATGATGACCTGCAGGCCGCGTCCGAGGGCAGTATCCGCATACTCAAAAAGCCGATCCGGTGTGCGGTGTGCGGAAACGACCCGGACCTCATGAGCGATGCCCAGCTCATCGAGCACTGCAGCTGCGTGCTGCATCGTGTCCCAGTCCGAGCGCGAGCCCATGATGATGCCGATCCTGATATTCATAATATTTGTTTCACCGCTTTTGGGGCCAGAGCCCGCCGGGAAAATACGCGATTCTATAGGTTTGGCGCGTTGTCTTGCACGACCGCCGACAATTCAGTGTGAATTTCTCGAAAAATTTCTCGACCCAATTGGCGCTCGCGGCTTTCCGGCATGTTTCTGCCGAGGTCGTCAACCAGTTGTTGCAAGCGTTCGCAATCCCGCCCGGTGACGTTGCTGAACGCCGTGAGTGCAGCGCTGCGTTCGCTCAAGAACCTGTCGCGCCACTTTTCCGCCTGATGGAATAGGCGCTGCTCGCCACGTTTGCTGCGATCCATTTTATTGCAGGCATCACGAATCTCCGTGCAGTCCGTATTGCGCAATTGCTTTGCCAGGTACAACCGCTGGCGACGTAGCGCCGAGCGTGACGTCATCTTGCGAGTCGCCATAATCACGTCACGCAATTCATCGCGCACGGGTATCGAGGCGAGCTGTTCGTCGGTTAGTGCGAGAAGGCGGTTCGCTAAGGAATCTATCGCCTGTGCTTCACGTTTTTTTGCGCTTTTGCTGGGCTTTGAGTTCATCAGTCGCTAAGCTGTCGCGGCTTTCAAGGCAGCATACTAGCATGCTGGCCGCGCGTCGGTCGGCGACATCCCCATTACCTTTTGCAGGAAAAAGACCGAGGCATGAGCAACACTATTGAGCGAGTTACACCCGACGCGCAGCGTTTAAAGGAAGTGGTTGCCGCGCTGTTGCGCGAGGCGCGAGACCACGGCGTTGACCAGGCGGAAGCTGGCGCAAGTCATCAGGTTGGCTTGTCAGCAACTGCGCGGCTCGGTGACGTCGAGAATCTCGAATACACCAATGATCGGGGTGTTGGCATTACGGTCTACAAGCAATCGTGCAAGGGCAGCGCCAGCACGTCGGACTTTTCGCCGGAGTCACTCAGCGAGGCAGTCTCCAAGGCCTGTGCATTCGCAGAAAATACTGCAGCCGATCCTCATTCAGGCCTGGCGGATGCCGCACTGATGGCCACCGAGTTTCCAGATCTCAAGCTGGCGCACGATTGGCCGCTCGACGCCGAGGAGGCTATTCGCCTGGCAATTGAGTGTGAAGATGCGGCGCGCAGTGCGGATGCCCGCATCGAAAATTCCGAGGGCGCCACCGTTGGCACCGCGAACGCGGTGCGCGCCTACGGCAATTCGCATGGCTTCTTGTCGAGTAACCGTAAAACAAGTCATAGCATCAGCTGTGCCGTGTTGGGCATGCAGGATGGCACGATGCAGCGCGATTACTGGTACACGACCTCGCGCAATCCCGCCGCGTTATTGAGCCCGGCCGAGGTTGGCCTGGAAGCAGCACGCAGGACGGTGGCGCGACTCGGCGCAAAGAAGATCAGCACAACGCGTGCACCGGTGCTGTTTGCGCCGGAGCTGGCGCGTGGTTTCATGGGGCACGCAGTCGGCGCTCTAAGCGGCGGTGCGCAATACCGACGCGCCTCGTTCCTGCTCGAAGCAGCCGGCGAAAAATTGTTCTCTGACTTTGTGCAAATTCACGAACGGCCGCACCTCGAGTGTGCCCTGGCAAGCGCGAATTACGATGCGGAAGGAGTGGCAACTCGGGATCGCGATCTTGTTGTTGATGGCGTGATTGCCGGGTACGTCCTCAGCTCATATTCGGCAAGACGCCTGGGCTTGACCACAACCGCCAATGCCGGTGGCATCCACAATCTTGTCATTCCGGGCAATGCCGGCGACAAGAACGAAATTATTTCCTCGATGCAGCGCGGTCTGCTGGTCACGGAATTGATCGGGCAGGGAGTCAACAACGTCACCGGTGATTATTCGCGCGGTGCCGTCGGCTTCTGGATCGAGAACGGTGAGATTGTTCATCCTGTGCACGAGGTCACAATCGCCGGGAATCTGCGCGACCTTTACGGAAGAATTCTTGCTATCGGCAAAGATCAGGATTTGCGGGGCGGAATTCGTTGCGGCTCTGTGCTCGTCGACGACATGACGATCGCCGGCGACTGAGATTCAATCTTTTTCCTGACCAGCCTCAACGAATTGTGCGAGCGTTGCGTCGCTTAACGTGTCGGCGATCGCGGCGTCGAGGCGGCCCGCCAGATCATCAACCTGCGCATCCCAACACGGATCCCGGTAGGAGCCTGTTTCGCCGCCGGAACGGACGACGTCGAGTATGTCGTGCAAGCTGGTGAGGGCAAGGTCCCTTCCCGGGATGAGCGCTTCGTGCTCGGTTGTCAACAGTAAGCCTGCGCGCTCCAGCTTGCCGATGACCGGCGCCAGTGCCAGCGTTGGGATTTTCAGTTTGCTGCTGATATCGCTGAGCTTTATGTCAGTCCCCGGCTCGCGAAAGGTCTTGCCGACAAGGTACATGATGTTAAGCGCCAAACGCTCGCGGACGCTGTTGGATAATCTTGGCTCGCGCCGTCCGATCCGCAGGTAGGCCGGTTTCTGAAAGTAAAATGCTATCTGCGCGCCTATCAGCAGTATCAGCCAGTTCAGGTACAGCCAGAACAGCGCCAGAACAGCGACCGCGAAGCTGCGGTACACGACCGGGATGCGCGAAGATTCTGATTCAACCACGAACGACGTGAAAAATGCGCCCATGGTGACCCACATGAATCCGCCCACGAAACCGCCAACGAGCGCTGCGGTAAAATTGACCGGCGTGTTCGGCAGGTATTTGTACAGGAAGGTGAATATTGCCGTAATTACGAGGTAGGGCGTCAACTTCGCAAACATATAGACGATTGGGCTAAACGCTTTGCTGCTTAGCAACCATTGCATCAGGTTGTCGCTTTGGATCGATGCAATTATGCCGAGTACGGCAAAGACCGCGACGGGGCCGATCAGCAGAATGATTGTGTACTCGGTAAAGCGTCGTGCAAAACTGCGCGGCTCACTCACATACCAAACATAGTTAAAGCTTTCCTCAACTTTTTGCACCATCGAGATTGCGGTGTAGATAAAAAACGCAAGACTAATACCGCCAAGCAGACCGCTGTTGACGTTCTTCACGAGCGCCATTATTTCGTTGCCGATCTGCTGGCCCTGTGCGCCGAGCGGCGTCAGAAAATCATAAAGAAACGGCTCAAGTTGCTCATGAACGCCAAACCCCTTTAGCACTGAGAAGCTGAACGCGATAAGCGGCACGATGGAAAGTAGCGTCGTATAGACCAGGCTCATCGAGCGCAGCGTCAACTGCCCGTATATGATGTCCCGCACGAGTCCGTACAGGTAGCGCAGCAGCGTGGCGAGTATGCGGCCGCCGCGGCCGCCGCCCTGCAGTCTGTCACCCCAGACTGTTTTCTCGATGGTGTCGTTTATTATGGGCAACAAAACAGATTCCTTTGTCCCAAAAGGTGTATGGCTGCATGGTACTGTGCCGCCACGCCCAGTGTGCAACCAGTAAACCGGAAACGCCAGAATGCCCGTCCAATATCCGGACAGAATCGTTTGTCTGACCGAAGAAACAACGGAGACTTTATACCTGCTCGGTCAGGAAGACCGGATCGTAGGAATTTCAGGCTTTACCGTGCGGCCACCAAGGGCCCGCAAAGAAAAGCCAAAGGTTTCGGCCTTTACGAGCGCGAAAATTGACAAGATCCTGGCGCTTGAGCCGGACCTCGTGCTGGGATTCTCAGATTTGCAGGCGGACATCGCCGCTGATCTCATTCGCCGCGGTATTGCCGTTCACGTATTCAATCAACGCTCTGTTAATGAGATTCGGACGACCATCGCAGTGCTGGGCGGCATGGTTGGAGCACACCGGCAGGCCGCGGAGCTATTGGCTAAACTCGATCGCAACATCGAGACAGCGCGTGCCGCAGCGGCACGCCTTGGCCGCCGCCCACGCGTCTATTTCGAAGAGTGGGACGAGCCGCCTATCAGCGCAATTCGCTGGGTTTCCGAATTGCTGACCATCGCAGGTGGCGATGATTGCTTTCCCGCGCTTGCCGCAAAGCCGCTCGGCAAGGACCGCATTATCGGCGATCCGCAGGAGATCGTGCGCGCGTTGCCGGATATCATTATCGGTTCGTGGTGCGGAAAGAAATTTCGTCCGGAACGAGTCGCGGCACGAGCGGGCTGGGAAGCTGTGCCCGCGGTCGCCAACGGCGATATTTTTGAGATCAAATCCGCCCTGATTCTGCAGCCGGGCCCTGCCGCTCTGAGCGATGGATTGGCGGCGTTGAGCGAAATAATCACCGGTTGGGATCGGCGGCAACGTTGAGTCGATATCAGGGCGGTGCCGCGGTCAGGATATTTAAAACCTCGCGATACTTTTGCACGGTTTGCGCAATGACGTCGTCGGGTAAGCGGGGCCCGGGCGATGTCTTGTTCCAGTCGAGCGTTTCGAGATAGTCCCGCACAAATTGTTTGTCGAAGCTAGGCGGGCTAACGCCCGTTTTGTACTCTCGTTGTGGCCAGAAGCGCGACGAATCCGGCGTTAGTATCTCGTCGATCACGTACAGCTTGCCCGCATCATCCAGGCCAAATTCAAACTTGGTGTCGGCCACGATGATGCCGCGTCGATTGGCGTAATCATTCGCGCGCTTAAAGAATTCGAGCGCTGTTGCACGAACCTTGTTTGCAAGCGACTCACCAATCAAGTCACAGGTAGCCGCAAAATCGATATTAACGTCATGGTCACCTGCGGCGGCTTTGGTTGCCGGTGTGAATAGCGGCTCGGGCAGACGAGCCGCCTGCGGCAGCCCTGCTGGCAGCTCAATACCGCAAACCGCGCCCGTTTCGCAGTAATCACGCCAGCCGGAGCCAATCAGGTAACCCCTGACGACCGCTTCTATGGGCAGTGGGTTAAGGCGCCTGACGATCATCGACCGCCCCTCTAGCGGTGCCCTCACGCGTGCGTCAGGGATAACCCTGGTAAGCGGAACATCCGTCAAATGATTCGGCAAAACGCCGGCCATGCGCGCAAACCAGAAGTTGGAGAGCTCGGTTAAGACGCGGCCCTTGCCGGGAATCGGATCGGGCAGCACCACGTCGTAAGCAGACAATCGATCGGTAGTGACAATCAGCAGGTGCTGGTCGTCCACCTCGAAAATGTCGCGCACCTTGCCGCGTGCGATGCGCGCCAGAGACGGTACATCGGCTTCAAAAACGGGGGCATCAGAATTCATGGCGAGGGGATTCGTCACAGCGGCTTGAGGATTCATGATGGCGCGTTGCACGGCCAGGGGCAAGCAGGGTCTATAGGAATTAAAGCGTACTCCCGTTAGCATGGAGCGTTGGTGAGACGGGAATAATCGAGCGCATGACGCACTGGGGAAAGGTGGTTGGTGTTATTGCAGGGCTTGCGAGTGGGCGACCCGTATTCGCTTTGCTGGGCTTGCTGCTGGGCCATCAATTTGATCGCGGTTTTGCCGATAAATTTGCGCGGCTGTCCAGCGAAGATGTCCGGATAGACCGATTGCCGACGGGCTTTATTCGCCCGCTTTTCGAAGTGATGGGTCACCTGGCCAAGGTGGACGGCAGGGTGAGCGAAGACGAAATTCGTTCGGCGCGGAGCCTGATGCACCGGCTCGGCCTGCGGCCGGAGCAGGTCCGCCAGGCGATCGTCTGGTTTCAAAACGGCAAACAAAATAACTTTCCCTGGCAAACGGTCGTGCATCGCATGCGTCGTGACACCGGCAGGGCTGCCGAGATGCGGCGTCTGTTTGTGCACCTCCTGCTGGAGGTGGCGCTCGCCAAGGGCAATCTGCACCGCGCCGAGCGCAGCCTGCTTTGGTCGATCTGTAGCGAACTTGATATTGGCCGGGTCGAATTGACACAACTTGAAGCGATGCTGCGCGCGCAGCGCGGTTTTCGAAAATCGCCGGAGGGCAGCGCGGATATGCAGCGCGTCGAAAAGGCTTATGCGACTCTTGGCCTTAGTAAATCGGCCAGTAATGACGAAATCAAGAACGCCTATCGGCGCCTGATCAACCGCAATCACCCGGACAAACTGTCCGGCACGAATCCGGACAACCAGCAAATAGCCACAGCGCAAAAGCGCACCCAGGACATACGAAGTGCTTATGAAATGCTCAAGGCGAGGCGTGCAATACGCTAGTCCGAATCATGCGGCGGTCATCGTGAAATAGCGCGTCGCTTTGGGTACAGTTCATCATTCAATGCTCGTTTACACAGACTGATCAGGAAGCTGCGCCATGGAAGCCATGATAGCGCCATCCATATTGTCCGCCGACTTTGCCCGGCTGGGTGAAGAGGTCACCGCGGTGCTTGATGCTGGGGCCGATATCGTGCATTTCGACGTAATGGATAACCATTTCGTGCCGAATCTGACGATTGGGCCGATGGTTTGCGAAGCCTTGCGAAATTTTGGCATCGAAGCGCCGATCGATGTGCACCTGATGGTCGACCCGGTCGATCGATTGATACCGGACTTTGCCCGGGCCGGCGCCAACTACATTACCTTTCATCCCGAGGCGAGCAGTCACGTGCATCGCAGTCTCGCGCTCATTCGTGAGCACGGCTGCAAGGCGGGGTTGGTTTTCAATCCTGCAACACCGCTAACCTGGCTCGATCACGTTATTGATGACCTCGACATGGTGCTTATCATGTCTGTAAACCCGGGTTTTGGCGGGCAGAGTTTTATTCCCTCCTCGCTGTCCAAATTACGGGAGGCGCGGTCGACCATTGATCGTAGCGGCCGCCACATCCGGCTGGAGATAGACGGTGGTGTAAAAACCGACAATATCGGCGAGATCGCAGCAGCGGGAGCCGATACCTTCGTCGCAGGCTCGGCGATTTTCGGCAGTGCCGACTATGCTGCAACGATTGCGGCGATGCGTGCGGAAATTGCCCGGGGCTAGCAGGGCGCTTGTTGCTTTGCCGCGTTACCCGCGATTCGGGCGTGCACCAAATACAACAATGGTTTTGCCGCTCGCCGAGACGAGGCCCTGTTCTTCGAGGACCTTCAGCACGCGTCCGGCCATTTCCCGCGAACAGCCAACGAGTCGGCTGAGCTCCTGACGACTCACTTTGATTTGCATACCGTCAGGATGTGTCATGGCATCCGGCTCGTTGCAAAGATCCATGATCGCGTGCGCGACGCGTCCGGTTACGTCAACAAACGCGAGGTCGCCCAGTTTGCGATTGGTGCGATCAAGTCTCGTTGCAAGCTGGGTGGCCAGCTCAAACACGAGCCCCGGACTTTCGCTGGCAATCTGCCGAAATCGTGGATAGGTCATTTCCGCGATTTCGCACTCGGTGCGAGTTCTCACCCAGGCGCTGCGCGTCGGTTGTTCGTAAAACAATCCCATCTCACCGAAGAATTGCCCCTTGTTCAGGTAGGCAAGCACCATTTCGTTGCCATCTTCGTCTTCAATCATGACTTCGACAGAGCCATCGACAATGTAATAGAGCACGTCTGGCAAATCGCCCGCATGAATCATCACGGTCTTCGAAGGTACGGTACGAACCCGGCAATAGCTCAAAAAGCGATTGATGGCCGGAACGTCACTCAGATTCTTCGCGGTTGTTTGCATGTTTTATCCTTGGCCTTGCGGCGCATTCCCTGGTGAAGATTGCCAACCGTTGAGGATTGGCCATTGGTGAGTTGCAGGACGTGAATTAAGGCAGGGATTATATTTAACTAAACACGCACACACCAGCCGCATTACAGCCAATATGCGCTCCGCTTCATGACCTGGGCACTCATCTGCATCATTTTTCGCACTACCCGAGGCAGCTCTGCCGCACCTTTCTGTTCTGCTTCCATACAGTGGGCAGCTTCCTCCTCTCGCATTTGCCGAACAATTGCCCGGCTGCGGGCGTCTTTCGCCGGCAATCGGTCGAGATGATCCTTGAGGTGATCGGCGACCTGCCGCTCGGTTTCAGCGACAAAGCCCAGCGACCAGCGGTCTCCAAGAGCGCTGGAGGCTGCGCCAATGGCAAATGCACCGGCATACCAGAAAGGGCTCAGTCGGCTGGGTCCTGCGCCAAGCTCCTGCAAGCGCTCCTCACACCACAGCAGGTGATCTCGCTCCTCTACAGCCGCGTCTCGCATGTGCTGTGCAATCCCGGGGTCGCGCGCCAAAGCTGCGTGACCCTGGTATAAAGCCTGAGCTGCAACCTCACCCGCGTGGTTTATGCGCATCAGCCCCGCTGCATGACGACGCTCACCGTCCGCGAGCTGAGAGTCTGGCACGTCTGCGGATGGATTCGGCCGGGTGCTCGATGCGTACTGCTCAGTCACGGTCTTCAGTGCATTGTCGAGCGACCCGACAAGGCGATCTATTAGCGACAGGTTTCTGTTTTCCATGCGCTTGATTATAACCCCGCCGTGACCCGCAGCGCTGTCGGCAGTTGGCGACAGTCTGTAACAAAGCGTTGCAGACTGTCGCGGCACTGAACATTGGTCAGTATAATCCCGCGCCTTCAAAAACCGGTATCTCGCTTTGCGCGATTGGGCCGGCTACGTCGATACTGAAATAAAGGAAGCACTATGAAAATTACCCGTCTCATGGGCACGTTAGCGGTGTCCTGCACGATGGCCACCTCGGTCGTCGCACAGGAAGCAGGCGCCGCCGAGGAGGGCCCTTGGGCCGGATCGGCCGCACTGGGGTATCTCGCAACCAGCGGCAACACGGATAGCGCGAGTCTGAACGCGCAGTTCGAGGTTAGCTATACGCAGGATAAATGGACGCATTTGCTGGACGCCACCGCTATCAAGTCTGAAGAAGGCGGTCAATCCACCGCTGAGGCGTACAAACTTGGCTGGAAGTCTGAGTACAGTATCTCGGAGTTCAACTACCTGTTCGGCCGCGTGGTCTGGCGCAAGGATCTTTTCTCCGGTTACGACCAGCAAGTCTCTGAGACGCTCGGTTACGGCCGACGCCTCATCGAAACTGAAAAGCACCACCTCAGCGCGGAAGCCGGTCTGGGTGCACGCCAATCGACCCTGCGGGATGGTACGAAGGAAAATGACACGATTCTTCGTGCCGGCGCACTGTATCGTTGGCAGCTGTCCGACACCTCGCAATTCGTGCAGGAACTGGCTATAGAGTCCGGCAGCAGTAACACCTACCTCGAGTCAATTACCGCACTGCGCACGCGACTCTTGAACGACTTGGCGCTCGTCGCCTCCTACACGGTAAAAAACAACAGCGACGTGCCCGTGGGTACCGAGAAGACGGATACCTTCAGCGCGTTATCCATAGAATACGCATTCTGACCGAATTATCCGTCGAGCAGAGTCCGGGAAGCCACGTAACTCGCTGATATCAAAGGCCTTAATGACTCCTGTGGCGCCGCCCATGAATTTCGCGGGCGGCGTCGCCAGGGTTTGCATTGGTGCTGGTCGTCAAGTAGAATTTCGCGCCTTTCGCCGCGGCGGAATGATTCGTTTCACCTTGCCCGGTCGAAGCGGCCGCAGCCTCAGGTTAGCGGCCGCCCAACACCCCTACTGGACCAATGACAATGAAGACCTTTTCTGCCAAGCCGGAAGATGTACGCCGCGACTGGTACCTGATTGATGCGACAGGCAAGACCCTCGGCCGCCTGTCGACCGAAATAGCGCACCGCCTTCGTGGCAAGCACAAACCTGAATTTACCCCGCACGTCGACACCGGGGACTACATTGTCGTCGTCAATGCAGAGAAGATTCGCGTCACCGGCAACAAGATGAAAGACAAAATGTATCACCGGTACACGGGATACATAGGAAATCTGAAATCCATGCCGCTCGAAAAGCTGCTCAAAGAGAAGCCGGAACGCGCGCTGGAATTTGCCGTTAAAGGCATGTTGCCCCGTAACCCGCTCGGCAGGAAGATGTTTTCGAAACTTCGCGTCTTCGCGGGACCCGAGCACAGCCATCAGGCGCAGCAACCGATTCAACTGGAAATTAATGCCTGAGCTCGCCCGGGCGACAGGCTAGAGGCAACGACAAATGAGTGACACACAGTTTTATGGCACAGGCCGCCGCAAGACCTCCACGGCTCGGGTTTACCTGAAGCAGGGTAAAGGCGACATTACGGTTAACAATCGGCCGCTGGACCGCTTTTTCGGTCGTCAAACGGCGCGAATGATCGTGCGGCAACCCCTCGAGCTCATGAATCTCAGCGACACTTTCGATGTCAGCGTCACCGTTTCCGGTGGCGGCACCACCGGCCAGGCCGGCGCGATTCGTCACGGGCTGACCCGTGCCTTGTTGCAATACGACGATTCACTGCGTCCGGGTTTGCGTAAAGCAGGTTTCGTCACGCGCGATGCTCGCGAAGTCGAACGCAAGAAAGTCGGTCTGCGTAAAGCTCGTCGCGCCACGCAATTCTCGAAACGCTAAGCCTTACAGCGGCGCACGAGGGCGACAGCTCGACACGTTTCCAAACGCGCCTGAGTTCAAACGCGCGGGTTGAGACACTTTATTGGGGGATCGTCTAGCGGTAGGACTGCGGACTCTGACTCCGCCAACCAAGGTTCGAATCCTTGTCCCCCAGCCAAATTGAAAAAGGCTCCCTGTTTGGGAGCCTTTTTTTGTTTGCGGGTCGCGTGAATTCTGACACCGGTCGTGCCCGCCGCGTTACCCCATTCGCTCGGGCACCGGCCGTTGGCCGAACTCGCTCGGTGTGGCAACCCGACGGGCACGACCTCGTGGTTGCGTTCGGTTTGTTGGAATGAGTGCGGGGTGCTTTGGAGTTCTTCCGGGCACCGGTCGTGCCCGCCGCGTCGCCCCATTCGCTCGGGCACCGGCCTTTGGCCGAACTCGCTCGGTGTGGCAACCCGACGGGCACGACCTCGTGGGTTGCGTTCAGTTCTTCACTATTATCAGGCGCCTATTCTTCTTACGCCGTCATCGCCGGATATCAGGAGGATGTCAGCAGGGCGTTGGGCGAAGATGCCGTTACAGATGACGCCAGGAATCTGGTTCAGGCGGGTCTCGAGCTCGGGTGGATTTGCGATAGACAGATTGCTGACATCCAGAATGTGATTGCCGTTATCTGTAACAAAGTTTTCGCGCCAAACCGGTGTCCCCCGCAACTTGATGACCTGCCGAGCCACGTAGGACTGGGCCATGGGTAGAACTTCGATTGGCAGTGGAAACCGCCCAAGCATCCCGACCAGCTTGCTGTCGTCTACCATGCAGACAAACTTGCGGGAAGCGGTCGCCAGAATCTTTTCGCGGGTCAGCGCGCCGCCGCCGCCTTTGATCAGCTGCCTGTGCTTGGTGGCCTCATCAGCCCCGTCGACATAGATGTCCAGGTCGCCCACTTCGCGAAAAGGCACTACTTTGAAGCCTGCCGCTATCAAGCGTCTCGTCGATTCATTAGAGCTTGAAACGACGGCATCGATCTTGTCGCTCAGAGACGGGAGGAACTCGATAAAGCAATTGACCGTGGACCCGGTTCCAACGCCGAGGACAACGCCGTTCTCTATAAACTCCAGTGCGGCTTTCGCGGCACTCATTTTTTTTGCGGTTTGGTCCATGATTCGTGAAAGGCGGAGCCTCTTATAAACAGGGCGACGCGACCTCCCGGTGCCTCACTTCAGTCAGTAAGGCGGCAGCTTATCCCATTGTCAGGACTTAGGCCATGTCGCACGGCATTTGTAGAGCGGAAGCCAGAACGAAATATGCCCGCGTTAGCGGGCATATTTCTTAGGCTTGGAAAAGACCAATAGCAGTTTTGCAAAACCAGGGCAGTAATATTCACCCTGTTGCTGCTATGACCTAAAGCGTTGTTAACGCTTCCGGGAAGCCTTCTTGCGGGTCTTCCGTTTGGCCTTACGCTTCGTCTTACGTTTGGCTTTTTTCTTAGCCTTACGTTTCGTCTTACGTTTAGCCTTCTTCTTGGTCTTGCGCTTCGTCTTACGTTTGGCTTTTTTCTTAGCCTTACGTTTCGTCTTGCGCTTAGCCTTTTTCTTGGTCTTGCGCTTCGTCTTACGCTTGGCTTTTTTCTTAGCCTTGCGTTTCGTCTTGCGCTTAGCCTTTTTCTTGGTCTTACGCTTCGTCTTACGCTTGGCTTTTTTCTTAGCCTTACGTTTCGTCTTGCGCTTCGCCTTTTTCTTGGTCTTACGCTTCGTCTTACGTTTGGCTTTTTTCTTAGCCTTACGTTTCGTCTTGCGTTTCGCCTTTTTCTTTGTCTTGCGCTTCGTCTTACGTTTGGCTTTTTTCTTAGCCTTACGTTTCGTCTTGCGCTTCGCCTTCTTCTTGGTCTTGCGTTTCGCGACCTTCCGTTTAGGCGATTTCCTCTTTGTTACTTTACGCTTCTTAGCGGACTTCCGCTTCGAAGCTTTTTTGCTTGACTTCTTTTTGGTAGCCATACTTTTTCTCCGTGTCGGGTACCCGCTGACGAGTATATACAACAAAAGTAAAAAATCCAGCAAGTTAAGTGATGCCGTTCACACTAACGGTCAGTCGAATACGACGTCGTCGGCGTACAAATTTGCGCAAGTCAGGTGCCGCGATATCAGTTTCGTGAGTCCACGATGTCTGCAGATACATGTTTGTGAAAACTTTGGTGAGCGCAGACGTCGTGCTGAGGTCGTAAACGATCACAAAGGTCTACGAGCGAAACTTATCGCGCATCAGAGCGGCGAAACGCGACTGAAACTGTCGGTACAGGCGGTGTTAACTTGCTCAACGTGATTAAACGTAGCGCTTAACACGGCAAAAAAAATGCGAAAAACTAGGAACTTGAGCGTGTCTGCTAGAAAACAACGGCGATTGTGAGCCGTATCTTTACCACTGTCGTTAATTTGCGACGAATAATTGTTGCAATGCGAAGTCGCAGGCTGGCAGACATGCCCGATTACCTGAATCAAGTCGGCGTCGGGGTGCACTGACGGTGTCGCCGTGCATCAATTGCACTCGAGTGCGGATTCCCGGGCTATAAATTGTCGACCGCGACGGTCGACTTCAAAATCGAAAAACAAGGGGTGAATTTCGCGTCGGTGAACTCGCCGCGGTTCGCTGCGATTCAGTGGCGATTTGCGCAAATTGCGCGAATCGCGGCTTTTAAAGGGAGGCGCCTCCCGCCTGTGCCGTTACCAGTCGTCGCTCTCGAACCGGAGCAACAAGTGGGGTTAGCCGTGACAGCACCAGGCAACCCACACGAAGTGGTTCAGCACACATGCTGTCGACAGAGCATGACCCCGAAGTGAAAATTTAGGGTCGAGGGGTTTCCAGACCAATATCGAACACTGCAGGAGACGCCAATTCTGTCTGCACTAATCTGATTGCTCTACCACGCAACCAACACTAAATCAAAAATCAAGTTGTTGACTGCTACCCAGTGCCGATTCTACACGATCCGCGATCAACTTTATCCGTTGGCCTACGTGGCCTTCGAGCTGCTCGTCGCGCGCTTTCGCATGCAGCAGTTCGTTAGCCATATTAAGCGCGGCCATCACGGCGATTCTGTCTAATCCCACCACTTTGCCGCTATCCCGGATTTCGCGCATTTTCTTGTTGAGAATTTCTGCAGAGTCCAACAGGTCCGTGCGCTCACTGGCAGGACAGGCGACCTGGTATTCTTTCTCCAAAATTCGCACGCTGACATGCGCATACGTATCACTCATTAAGATTACTCCGCTCGTGAGCCCACGAAAATTATTGATGGTCGGGACGGACTGTCTGTTGCGAATCTCTCAGCCATCGGCCGCTAGCCGTCGATCAGCCGCCTTGTTCCATGGCCTTCAATCTACCGATCATGGCTTCGACGCGTGCCCGCACTTGCTCATTTTTTTGTAGCAAGTTAGCCCTCTCCGAGGTGAGCGAATCCTGCCGCTGCTTCAACGTGCGGTTTTCGTCCTGCAGCTGGTCGCACACCTTGACCAGCGCATCGACACGCTTTTCCAGTCGCTTTAAGTCGTTTTCGAACATTGCGTTGTTGTCCTTGGCCATGCCGGCAATATAGAACCGCTAGAGGGGAGAATCAATCGCGGGCTGATCGCCGCGCTGCTGCCGATGGCCAGACCAGGCGTTCCGTGGGATCATTGCACCGCAAAAGACCGCGTGTAGGGACAGGGCGACGGCCAATGGAAACCACGATCGATCACGATTCATTAAATGAGGCATTGCGGCGCAGTGGTTCTACCTGGGAGGCTGCGCAGGCTCATGGACTCCTCTGCAGCCGCCTCGCCGCCGAAGGGCCGGCAGCCGGCGGCCAGTGGCTGGCGCAGGTCCTGGAGGGCCTGGATTCGGATAACGCGTTGCTGCGCGAGTGTGAAATGTTGCTCGACCTGTTATTTAACAACAGCTACCAGCAGCTTGCCGGTCGCCAGTCGGACCTCGAACTGCTGTTGCCCGACGACCAGGCGCCTGTTGAGGAGCGGACGATTGCGCTGGCGCATTGGTGCGAGGGCTTCTTGCATGGCCTTGTTTCCGGCCAGCGCAATGATCGTGTGCGGGACAAGCTCGCCACTGAGCCCCTGGCTGAAATTATCAAGGACTTGCTGCAAATCACGCGCGCGGAGGCTGACGTCGGCGATGATGAGGAAACCAATGAGCACGCCTACGCCGAGTTGGTAGAGCATGTGCGCGTCAGTACGCAGCTCGCCTACGAAGAGCTTGCCGGGTTGCGCGAGGAGGGAGATGGGAACCCTGTGTTGGATGAGCAGTCCTCTCCTTTACACTGATAACCCACCCGGCAAGATTTTAGAGAATGAATACCAAAGAATTTGCTAAACGCCGCAAGCAACTTATGCGCATGGTCGGGGAGGAGGGCGTTGTCCTGTTGCCCGGCGCGCCGGTGCGCACACGCAGTCGCGACGTTGAGTACCGCTTTCGACAGGACAGTGACTTCTACTACCTGACGGGGTTCGCGGAGCCGGACACTGTCGCCGTACTTGCACCTGGCCGTGAGGGCGGCGAATTTTTGCTGTTTTGTCGTGAACGAGACCAAGGCAAGGAGCGTTGGGACGGCTCGCGCGCAGGGCCCGACGGCGCAGTCGCCGAATTCGGTGCTGACGATGCGTTCCCTATTGAAGACATCGACGACATCGTGCCCGGGATTATTGAGTCGCGCAGTCGTGTCTATTACAACATGGGCGCCTACGCAGACTTCGATGCCCGGGTGACTGACTGGTTGAAGTCGTTGCGCGCCATGGGATCCTCCGGCACTCACGCACCCTACGAGTTTGTTGCACTGGACCACCTGCTGCACGACATGCGTTTGTATAAGAGTCGCGCCGAGATTGCTGCGATGCGGCGTTCAGCCAAGGTCGCCTGCAGGGCACATCGCCGTGCCATGACGACGGTGCGACCGGGAATGTTTGAGTACGAACTCGAGGCCGAGTACATACACGAATTTCGCTGCGCCAACGCCCGATATTCTTACAGTCCTATCGTCGGCGGTGGCGCGAACGCCTGTACCTTGCACTATGTCAATAACAGTGAGCAGCTCGCCGACGGGCAACTGGTGCTTATTGATGCGGGTTGTGAGTTGGACTACTACGCGTCAGACGTAACGCGGACATTTCCTGTCAACGGTAGTTTCACGCCCGAGCAACGCGCGGTCTACGACATTGTTCTTGAGGCCCAATTGGCGGCGATCGAGAAGACCCGCAAGGGGAACCACTGGAATGAACCACACGATGCGGCGGTGCGAATCATCACCAAGGGTCTGAAGAAACTTGGCTTGCTGAAGGGCACTTTGCCGGCGCTGCTGCGTGATGAAGCCTATCGCGAGTTCTTTATGCACCGCACGGGCCATTGGATCGGAATCGACGTCCATGATGTTGGCGACTACAAGGTCGGCGACGAGTGGCGCTTGCTGGAGCCCGGCATGGTGACTACTGTTGAACCCGGGATCTACCTCCCGGCGGCTCGCGGCGTGCCGAAACGCTGGCAGAACATCGGCATACGAATCGAGGACGATGTCGCGGTCACCAGCAACGGTCCGGACGTGCTGTCACGTCATGTGCCAAAAGACGCTGACGAAATCGAGCAGCTGATGGCGGGTTAATGAATACGGCAGATAGCTACGACATCGTCATCGCCGGCGGCGGCATGATAGGCACGAGCCTCGGCCTGGCGCTGTCAACGGTCGGTGCGCGTGTGGCCGTCGTCGAACCCATCGAGCGGACTGCTGTGCAACAGCCAAGTTTCGATGATCGCTCAACGGCACTGTCGCGCAGCAGCCAGCGGACTTTCGAGGCGTTGGGCCTGTGGCCCGAAATTGCCGCCGCTTCATCCCCGATACGCCACATCCACGTTTCTGATCGCGGCCGCTTTGGCTTTTCACATATTGACGCGGACGAGCAGGGCGTCGAGGCGTTGGGCTATGTTGTTATTAACCGCGTGCTGGGCGATGTGCTGCAACGAGCGTTGGACAGCGCGTCCGACGTCGATCAATTCTGTCCTGAACGTATCACGGCGGTGAAAAC
>JABDKF010000332.1 GCA_013003155.1 Woeseia sp.
ATGTCAGGGTGTAGTTGATAAAAATCACAAACTACACGAAAATTGTCCCGTTAAAGGCGCAGGTGAAGAATTACACTAATGGCCGGACTCATGCCAACTCATGAAACCCGTTCCGAGTGGGCGCTAATTAGAACCGGCACCTGCGGCAAAACGCAAAGATAAAGGCGCTGTATCGCTGATACAGCCACTGCTAAGCAGCGCAGCCCAGGCATTATAGATTGCGTTACTTCGATACTCTGCCCGCTGCAGGAATCCAGCCCCCTGGTTCATGACAACAACGTTCACGCGAATGCCGTGACAAACAAGAGAGAGACCGTACATGTCGCAAGTAGATACACTGAATATCGCAGCCGAGTCGTTCGGACCTGATGACGCACCCGCGGTGCTTTTGGTACACGGGCTCGGCATGCCCCTGTCCGGTTGGCCGCAGGCGCTGATCGATAGTCTGCTTGCCGGCGGTTTTCGCGTCCTGATGTTCGACAATCGTGACATTGGCCGGTCTACGCATCTTGACCATCTGCCACGTCGCAGCATTCCGATCGAATTCGTGCGCAGCAAGTTTGGCTTGCGCATACGTGCACCCTATTTGCTGCAAGACATGATGTGCGACGCCATCAGCGTCCTTGATTCCTTCGATATCGAAAGTGCTCACGTCGTCGGCGTATCGATGGGCGGCATGATCTCGCAACTACTTGCTGTGCACGCGCCGGCTCGTGTGAGCAGCTTGACGTCAATCATGTCCACCACCGGGCGGCGCAATTTGCCGGGCCCGTCACGGGAAATTCGTAATCACCTGATGAGTCGTCCACGCAACGCGCCGCTCGAAGAACAGCTGGCATACGGCGTCCGCACATGGGAGTTGATCGGCAGTCCGGCGTACCGCAAGTCGCGTCCCGACCTGGAAGCTTTCCTGCACCGACTCTATGCTCGTGGTATTACTGCGGACGGTGTCAGTCGTCAGACGCTGGCGATTATGGCTTCTCCAGACAGGGTTGGGGCGTTGGCCAAGGTCTCAACGCCTGCGCTGGTACTGCACGGTGATCAGGATCCGCTCGTGCCCCTGGCATGCGGTGAGGACACCGCCACTGCACTGCCAAACTCTACCTTGCATGTGTATCCGGGGATGGGCCATGACCTGCCGGAGCAGTTGCTTGGCGATATGGCCGCGCGCATCAGCGAACACGCCGCCCGTGCCGACAATAATCGCAAAAGTTCGCGCGCAGCGTAACTTTTCCCGCTTGCAGTCAAAATGAAGGACTTTAAGGAAATGGCAGCTATTGAAAAATCAGCAAATGAGGTTGCCGCGGGCACTTGATGGATAACAAGACCTGGTTGCTGTACGGCGCAAACGGCTACAGCGGTGAGAGAGCGGCGCGGGCTGCGAAGGCGCAGGGACACAAGCCGGTTTTGGCCGGTCGAAACGAAATCGCCATTAGCAAACTGGCGAAAGAACTCGATCTGCCTTTCCGCATATTCGGTCTTGAAAATACCGCAACGATTCAGGAACACCTCTGGGACATCGCAGTCGTGGTGCACGCGGCAGGTCCCTTCAGCGCGACATCAGAGCCGATGATCAAGGCGTGTATTGCCAGCCGCGTTCACTACGTCGATATAACGGGTGAGGTAGAAGTCTTCGAGCGCGCGCAACGTTTTGACAAAGTGGCAAAGCAGGCCGGCGTGGTGGTATGCCCGGGAGTGGGCTTCGATGTCATTCCCACTGATTGTGTTGCTGCCGTGTTGCACGAGGAGCTGCCGGATGCTGTGTCGCTGACACTCGGGTTCCACGGAAATCTGCGGCCGAGTCGCGGGACCGCGAAAACTGCACTGGAGGGAGCCAGCAAGGGCATATTCGTGCGGCGCGATGGTAAATTGCAGCAGGTACCGCGTGATTACCGGTTACGCAACATTGATTTTGGCAATGGAAGTCGTCGCGCTGCCGTCATTCCCTGGGGCGACATCTCGACGGCATACTGGACCACCTCGATTCCGAATATCAGCGTGTACATTCCTGAGCGCAGCAGCCGTCTGTCTATGAAGCTTTTCGGCCTGCAAAAAATGCTGCTGTCCTGTCAGCCGGTGAGGAAAATGTTGATCAAAAAAATTGACGAGGGCGCCCGTGGGCCAGAAGTAAAAAACGGGCGTAGCGAAGGCGCAATGTTCGTCTGGGGTGAGATCAGGAACGCGGCAGGGCGCACCGTGGAAGCGCGTTTGAAAACATCCAACGGCTACGATGTCACGGTAGAGGGAATGATGTATGCAGCGACACACTTGCTAAGCTACCGGGGACGGGGCGGCTACATGACACCATCCCAATTGTTCGGCAAAAGGCTCATCGAACAATTTGAGGGTTGTAGCAGAATCGAGATCACGCAGCGTCAGGCTTGAACTGGATATCTCTCGTTAAGGCATTTCATGGCTCAGCCACGCCGATCGGCGGTGTCGCTTAGCGTCAATCCGATCTTCATCTGCGTGACGGCAAATTTCCGTCAGACAAAACTCTGATGATTGACTCAGACCAACGGACAACAGGTTCGTCTGATCTTATTCGCCATTAATCGCAGGAAATTGTCCCTGCAGACAGAGAAGACAGTGAGCCGACAGAAGCCAGCTGTCTTTTTTCCTCTCTACCGGGCCGCTGGCGAACCGCTGCGTAAATTCTACGAGCGCAGAACGCGGTCCAAGACTAAATTTCAGTGTGCTGTCGCTGTTGTTGAGCAATAGCGCCAGGGTGCGCGGCCCGTCGACGTCCGCGGCCAGCACCAGGGTCAGCGCTCTTGCTGTCGGCCAGTCCTCGTCAGTCATGGCTTGTCCCGACGGTGCCAACCACTGGATATCAGGCCAGCCGGGTCGCAACTCCTCCGTTGCGTGAAGGTATCTATCCATCTGGAGCAACGGCTCGTCGCGTCGCAACGCAAGCAGTTCACGGACTTCTGACAGCAACGATTCCGATGAATCCAGCAGGCTCCAGTCGAGCCAGGCTGTTTCGTTATCCTGCGCGTAGGCGTTGTTATTACCGCCCTGCGAATTGCCGAATTCATCGCCCGCCAGCAAAAAGGGCATGCCCTGGGATAGCAGCAGTGTCGCCAACAAGTTTACTCGCTGGCGGCGACGCAGCGCGTTTATAGCTTCATCGTCTGTCCGTCCTTCCACGCCGTAGTTAGCGCTGAAGTTGTGACTGTGACCGTCACGGTTTTGCTCGCCATTGGCTTCGTTGTGACGCTCAGCAAATGCGACCGTGTCCGCCAGTGTGAATCCGTCATGATTGCTGATGAAATTAACGCTGGCATGTGGCGCGCGTCCGCTGAGTTCAAACAGGTCGGCCGATCCGTGCAGGCGTCGCGCGAACTCGCCGGCCACTTCCGCATCGCCGCGCCACCAGCGCCGTACCGTGTCGCGGTAACGGTCATTTAACTCGGCCCACGGGGCTGCGAAGGCGCCAAGTTGGTAACCGCCCGGCCCGGCGTCCCAGGGTTCCGCAATTAACTTGCGCTGTTTCAACAAGTCGTCATCCTGAATGCGTTGCAGCAAGGGATGATTCCTGTCAAAGCCATGTGCATGCCGGCCCAAAATCGGTGCGAGATCGAATCGAAATCCGTCGACGCCGAGATCTCCCGCCCAGTAGCGCAGGCTATCCAGGACGAGGTCCTGCACAATCATCGAGTCGGCGTTGATGGTGTTACCGCATCCGGTATCGTTGATGTAATGCTGTTTGTCATGCGTGAGTCGATAATACGCGGCGTTATCGAAGCCGCGGAAACTCAAGGTAGGGCCGCGGTGATCGCCTTCAGCCGTATGGTTATAGACAACGTCGAGGATGACTTCGAGGCCGGCGTCATGAATAGCATTGACCATATCAATGAATTCGCCACGCGCGTCAGCATTAGCGTAGCGGGAGGCCGGTGTGAAGAAATTGAGCGTGTTGTATCCCCAAAAATTTCGCAGCCCCCGCGCGGTAAGGAAATGCTCGTCAACAAATTCATGAACCGGCATGAGCTCTATGGCGGTAATTCCCAACGCTTTAACATACTGCAAGACAGCGTCATTGCTCAATCCGCGGAATGTGCCGCGCTCCGCATCGTTCAAATCCGGAAAGCGCATCGTGTAACCGCGCACATTCAGCTCATAGCTGACCGACTCTGACCACGGTATCGTTGGGCCTGGCACCGACGCGCTGGCTGCGTCGACGACGACGCCCTTCGGAATCCAGCGCGCGCTGTCGAGCTCGCAGCGATAAACATCGGCGGGTTCCAGACCCGGCTGGTAGCCGTAAACGCCCTCATGCCAATGAAACTCACCGGAAAGCGCTTTTGCGTACGGGTCGACCAGCAGCTTGTGCGGATTGCAGCGCATGCCGTGCCGCGTGCGGTACGGACCATCGACACGGTAGCCATAAAGCAATCCCGCCTCGGCCCCAGGCAGGAAGCCGTGCCACGTGCCATCTTCGTACGCAGGCAGTTCGCGCCGCAGAAATTCGCGTCCCGTATCGTCGAAAAGGCACAGATACACCGACTCCGCGATCGAAGAATGTACGGCGAAGTTAACGCCACCATCGACTACAGTTGCGCCCAGCGGTTCGGGTTGACCTGGGCGGATGAGTTCGCGACTTAGTCGAACGCTTGAAGATGCCATATATCGTCGTTGTAATTCTGCATCGTGCGATCGGTGGAAAAGCGGCCAGACGCTGCAGAGTTGCGTATGCTCATCGCGGTCCATCGCTTCGAATCAGAATAGGCGTCCGACGCACGCTGCTGCGCGTCGACAAAACCTCGAAAATCTGCAGCGGTCATCCACGGGTCATGCGGATTAAGCATCGCGAGGAGAACGTTGTCGAATATGCCGGGTTCAAAGCGATTGAAGTGCCCACTTTTCAGAAGTTTCACGACGCTTGCGAAGTCATCATCAGCGGCGATGATCTGCTGCGGGTCATAATGACTGCGTTGCATCGCGATCTGATCAACAGTCAGACCGAATAAAAAGAAATTGTCCTCGCCGACCGCTTCACGGATTTCTACGTTAGCACCGTCCAGCGTGCCTATAGTTACAGCGCCGTTCATCATGAACTTCATATTGCCGGTACCTGACGCTTCCTTGCCGGCCGTCGAAATTTGTTCTGAAAGGTCAGCGGCCGGGCAAATCAATTCCATTGCCGATACGTTGTAATCCGGAATAAAGATCAGCTGCAGGTGACCCTTCATGCGCTTGTCAGCATTGATGACACGCGCGACATTGTTGATGGCCTTGATAATGTCTTTCGCCATTACGTAGCCGGGTGCCGCTTTGCCGCCGATAAGGACAGCGCGCGGTGTTATCGCGTCGCCTTCGCCGCGCTGAATGCGGTCGTAAAGATGCACCACGTGCAGCAGGTTGAGGAACTGGCGCTTATATTCATGAATACGTTTGACCTGCACGTCGTAAATCATGGCAGGATCGAGATCGATGCCGGTCCTGCTCTTTACGAACTTCGCTAACCGCAACTTGTTTTCGGCACGGACACCGCGCCATTGCTGCTGAAAGTCTTGCTGTTCAGCCAGCGGCGCCAGTTGCTCGAGCTGATTTAAATCGGTGATCCAGGCATCGCCGATTTTATGGGTAATCAGGCGGGCGAGCGCAGGATTACAGGCGCGCAGCCAACGCCGTTGAGTGACGCCGTTGGTCTTGTTATTGAATTTTTCAGGCCACATTTCAGCGAAGTCCCGGAAGAGGCCTTGCTGTAGTAGCTGCGAATGCAACGCCGCAACGCCATTCACCGAAAAACTGCCGATAATCGACAGATAGGCCATTCGCACGTTTGGCTCTGCATCGCTGGAGATCAGCGACATGCGGCGCAGGCGCTCGTTGTCACCCGGCCAGCGGTCGCTTATCTCGCTGATAAAACGCGCGTTAATTTCATAAACGATCTCGAGGATGCGTGGCAACAACTTCTCAAATAACGACACCGGCCAGACCTCCAGCGCCTCCGGGAGCAGGGTGTGATTGGTATAGGCCATCGTTTGTCGTGTCACCGACCATGCCTCGTCCCAATCCATGTTGGCGGTGTCGAGGAGCAGTCGCATCAGTTCCGGGACGGCCAGCGCGGGGTGCGTATCGTTCAATTGCACACACAGTTTGTCCGCCAGACCCTCGTAATTCTCGCCGTGACGGAATCGCCAGTCACGCAGCATGTCCTGCAGACTCGCAGAAACCAGGAAGTATTGCTGGCGCAGCCGCAACTCCTGACCGCCGACCGTGGCGGCATTCGGATACAGCACCATCGTGATGTTTTCGGCGGCATTCTTGGCGGCAACAGCATCGGTATATTCGCCTGCGTTGAATTCTTCGAGATCAAATTCATCGGTAGCCGAGGCAGACCAGAGGCGCAGCGTGTTTACGATGTCATTTTGGTAACCCGGTATCGGTATGTCGTAAGGCACGGCAAGTACATCATGTGTATTGACCCACCGGTGGCGCGGATGGCCGTCAAGGTCAACGTAGGATTCGCTATGGCCGCCAAAATGAACCCGCTGCGCCAGTTCGATGCGTTCAATTTCCCACGGAAAGCCTTCACGCAACCAGGGATCGGGTTCTTCGATCTGGTAGCCATTCTCTATGCGCTGGTGAAACATGCCGTAGCGGTAGCGAATGCCGTAGCCAGTCACTGGCAGTCTCAACGTGGCGCAGCTATCGAGGAAACAGGCGGCCAGCCTGCCGAGGCCGCCGTTGCCGAGCCCGGCATCGTGCTCGCGGTCGTAGGCATCTTCGAGGCTCAGGCCCAATCGGTTAAGAGCCTCCGCAGCCGAGTCTTCAATGTCGAGACTGAGCAGCGCGTTGCGGAGCAGCCGACCCATCAAAAATTCCAGTGACAAGTAGCAGACGCGACGACTGTCAGAGCGTTCCCGCGCCATGTTGGTTTTGTTCCAGCGCTCCATCAACCGGTCACGAACCGAGAATGCCAGGGCCTGGTAAATGAACGGCAAATTCTTGCGAATCGTGCGTCGTCCCAGGGTGCGTCCGAAATAGTGAGTAAAGTCTTGTAGCAGCGCGTCCGCGTCCATTTCCAGCGGCGGAGTTTGCAGCAATTCAATATGATCGGCACCAACGCCGGATGCGGATTCAGGTTTGTTCATTGAGATTGTTACCTAAGGTTATACGGCGCTAAGAATTATCGTAGCCAGTGGTGGCAATGTCAGTGCCAGGGATTGCGTTTGGTCGTGCAGGGGCACGGCTTTCGTTTCTATCAGACCGGTGTTGCTGACACCGCTCCCGCCGTACTTTTCACGGTCAGTGTTCAGTAACTCGCGATAGGGGCCGGCCGTTGGCGCGCCGATTTCGTAATCGTGTCGTACGACGGGCGTAAAGTTGCTAACACAAATGAGTGCATCGCCGGAGCTGTCGAAGCGTAACCACGACAACACGCTGTTGTCGCGATCCTGCCAGCTCAACCAGGCGAATCCTTTTCCGTCAAAATCAAGCTCATAAAGAGGTGGGCTTTTCTTGTACAGGTGGTTGAGGTCGCGTACCAGTTTTTGCACCCCGGCGTGTGCCGGGTGCTCCAGCAGCTGCCAGTCCAGCGGTCGATCGTGATCCCATTCACGTCCCTGGGCCAATTCGCTGCCCATAAACAAGAGTTTTTTGCCCGGATGCCCATACATGAAGGCGTAGTACGCGCGCAGATTTGCGAAAATCTGAAATTCGTCACCCGGCATACGTCCCAGCAATGATCGCTTACCGTGCACAACCTCATCGTGCGACAACGGCAATATGAAATTTTCGTCGAATGCGTAGACCAGGCCGAACGTCATTTTGTCATGATGATATTTACGATGTAACGGATCCTCCTGCATGTAGCGCAACGTGTCGTTCATCCATCCCATGTTCCATTTGTAGGTAAAGCCCAGACCACCATCGAATACGGGTTTCGATACACCGGGCCAGGCGGTCGATTCTTCTGCAAGCGTAATTGCGCCCTGTGCATGAATCACCTCGTTAAACTGTTTCAGAAACTCCACCGCTTCTAGGTTTTCGTTGCCGCCAAACTCGTTGGGTAGCCATTCTCCTTCCTTGCGGGA
>JABDKF010000348.1 GCA_013003155.1 Woeseia sp.
CCGAGTATCAACCCTGTAGTCACTATAGAGTCAAGGTCTGATCGATGGAATCGCAAAAAGAGATGCGGATCGGCGAGTTATCGACACTTACGGGCGTCAAGATCGAGACCATCCGCTATTACGAGAAAAGCGGCATCATGCCCGACCCGCCCCGCACTGAGGCCGGCTATCGCATGTATCGTGAGGAACACCTCAATCGGCTCAATTTCATTTGCCGGTGCCGGCAACTTGGGTTCCCAATGCGCGACATTGGTAATCTGCTGGAGCTTGTCGACGAGCACGACTACACCTGTGCCGACGTTCGCGATTTGACGCTGGGTCACGCAGAGAACGTCAGAGAAAAGATTGCGGATCTGCGGCGCCTCGAAAAAGCGCTGCGATCGATCGCAGCCCGATGCACCGGCAGCAAGGTGCCCGAGTGCCCAATCGTCGATGCGCTACTCGAACCGGAGTGACCCGTCGAGTTGTGACGGGAATTCAGTTTCGCCAAGTGACGCGCACGATGCGATAAGCCGACCTGGTGGGTGCGTCACCGGTCAATGTCATCCTCATCGGGCTCGCCGTCGATGTTCTCCAAAATAGGACAGCCTTCCTCAGCCCCTTGGCACAGGTTGACCAGAAGCTGCAATTCGTCTCGCAGCGTGGTCAGGTCGTCCAGGTGTTGTTCGATATCGGAGAGCTTCTTTTGGGTGAGCGTCCGGACACCGGACCGCGCTTTCTGTGGATTCTCTCGCATCTCCAGAAGCTTACCGATTTCGGCCAGGCTGAATTTCATGCGTTGGGCGCGCTGTACGAACTTCAGTCGAGAAACGTCTTTGTCGGCATAGATGCGTCTGCCGGCGTCGTCGCGCGCCACGCACGGCAGCAAACGAATTTTCTCGTAGTAGCGCAAGGTATCAGCGCTCAGCCCGAGACGCTTCGACAGTTCGCCGATCCGATAAGCGCTCATTCTAATACCTGATTTTCAACATTCGCGGTCTTTTCTACACGCTGTAGTCGCTCCTGCAGCTCCCGCTGCAGTGCCCTGGAGTTCGGCAGCGATGTGAAAACCAGCTCGCCATCGATGACGATCGCAGGTGTGGACAGAATACCGAGCGATACCGCGTAGTCGATCTCTTCCACTACGTCGACGGCACGCCAGTGCAGGTGTTCTTGTCCAAGCTTTTCGACCACACTCTGCACTTCCTGCTTCGCCTTGGCGCACCGGCCGCATCCGCCCGCTGTGAATAGTTCAACGTTGATCATCATCCGTCAAAAGTTTATCCTTACTCCGGCACGCACGATGTAATCGCTCTCGAGTGCGTCGCCGTTCAGGTTTTGCATAACAGGAAGCTGAATCACGCCCTCCACAATCCACCGCTTGGTGACGTATTGCAAGCCAGGCGCAATGAACAACGTTGTGCCACCGGAGTTCTCGTCTCTTGTGCCATTTAACTCGTTCTTGTCGCGGTGCAACAGGTTCATCTCGAGCACGCCATAAAGAAAATCCGGTACACCGGCGCCGAGCGTCCGGGGCCAGAGCCGGTATTGCAGGGAGCCGTCGACGCGGACCTCATCGCCCGGGTCGAAACCATTTGCCTGATTGTTGACACGATAGCTGACCTGTCCGTCGACCTGCCGCGCCAGTACCTGGTAGGTGGCGACGACACCGCCGAAGACGTCCCAGGCGCCGGTTCCCGGCTGCAGCCCAGGTGGCAATCGGCCGAGACCGTCCCGTTCGTCGTCGTCACCCGTCGGAGCCTTTACGCCGAGAAACGGGGCTACGCGGAACGTGCGCCCAGGCTGATCACGCTGAATGAGCGTGAAGCGTCCGAATAGGGATACGTCCCCGATACCGCTGGCGCTTCGGCGCAGGCGATTGCCACCGACGGTAAAATCTAACTCATTGTCGGCATAAGGCAGCACGCCAAATACCGCAAGCCGGGGAGTCACACCATATCCCAGTACGGACACCAGCGAGGTGGCCCTCAGGTCCCGATCGGTTGAGCCGAGATCGTCGCCAGATTGGCTACTTACTAAGACTCCGCGCGCAACAAATTCGTCACCACCGACGGGCAGCGCGGTGTTGAAGGTGACCGGCGCACACACTGCACAGTTACTGGCTGCCACGCACATTGCGAGCAATGAACTGAAGATCCTTCGCCGCACTATTCTTCCTCTTCCGGTGCGCGTACCTCACCCGGCGTGAAACCGGCGTTCACGATAGCTTCCCTGATGGCGTCGAGGTCAGCGTTCTGACCTGGTTTGATCGATATGCGAACCGTGCTGGCTGCAAGGTCGACCGTCGCGCTGTCGACGTCCGCCAGTTTCTTAAGATTCTTTTCCAGTCCGTATGCGCAAAAGGGACAGGCAAGTCCGCTGACCGCTATCACCACCACTTCGTGATCGGCCGCGTTCAACGTCGATGGAAGCCATAACAGGCCGACCAGAACAAGAACGACGGGTTTCATAGTGCTCTCCTGTCGAGGACGTCGACGGCGCTCCGTACCTTTCAACGATCCAGAAAAATGCGTAGCGGCAACGCCAGGTAGGCCGCGAAAAATCCAAGGCCCCAGATGGCGGCGGAGGTCCATAGCACCCGGCGATTCCAGGTGCGGGCCCGTTCGCACAATGCCGCCAACTCCGGGTCCGAAGGGCACGATTGCGCCGTTTGAGACGTCAACCAGCCGGAAATGACGAGCAATACTCCGGACGTGCCGAAGACCCAGCCCTTGTGCTCGGTCAGCGTTGCCAGAAACGGAAAGTTGCTGGAGACGGCCGCCACCGTTGCCCCGAGCCCGAGCGCCACCAGCCCGATTGGCAACGCGCAACAAAGCAACGTCCCGGAAGACGCGAACAAGCTTAGCCATGTGATGCGCTTCGCGTTGACGTCTGTTGCCATTCGCATAGCTTACGACCTGGAGCCAACTCTAGGTCAAGCTAATTTTCTGGCGACTGAGGTGAACCGAGGTTTTCTGCGGGGAGTTGGCCGTGCAAACGTGCACCAGGCGTCAGGACCGCTGCGATCAACTAAGCCTAGATTCCGAAATCGTCGAAGTAGATTCGGGATTCCGGAACCCCGGCATCAGCCAACATTTTACGCGTTGCCGACAGCATTGGCGGCGGGCCACAAACATAGAATTCACAAGCCGCTAAGTCCCGATTTTGGCTTTTCAAATCCTGTAATGCGATCGTATGGACGAATCCCGTAGGCCCCTCCCAGCCATCTGCTGCCAATGGCTCCGACAGTACAGGTTGCCACCGGAAATTCGCATACTCTTCTTGTAGCGAATCGAATTCCGTCGCATAAAACAGATCCGCACGAGCACGAGCGCCGTACCAGTAGTCAATTTTTCTGCCGCTCCGCGCGTATTGAAGCTCGCTTCGAATAATGGCACGAAGTGGCGCCATTCCGGCGCCACCGCCAATAAAGATCATGTCCGCGTCAGAGTCGCTCGCCCTGAAATCGC
>JABDKF010000191.1 GCA_013003155.1 Woeseia sp.
TACGACATAGGATTTGTCGACAGGATGCAAAGAGCAAATGCCATGCACAACAGCAAGGATGTCGATTGGGCCGAAAGCTATCGCAGCGACGATGACGAAGCGGCAAGCAAAACTGCCGATGATCAGGTCGAGGCGGCATCCAATGACGATAATGTCGTTGACGGTTGGCAACAATACAGACGCTGGATATCCAAAGCTCCGGTAACTCGCACCCGACGCAGCAGTATCGATCCTTCCCTTTACAGCTGGAAGGGGTATCGCAACTGGACGGAAGAGGTTAAGCGCAACTGGACGGATGAGTCAGACGCATAGACTCTAACTTGTTGCGCCCGCATTGACTCCGGTGCGCTCACTACCAAACGCATAACTGAACGGCGCATCTCGATGCGTCGTTTTGCTATGCAGCCGCTCATTCTCGTAGCAGCAATGGTGTGCCGACAACCCGGCGTTAGTTTTCCTGGCGCACGAATTTACAAAACATCGTCGCCATCTCATCCGCTCCCTTTTTGACGTTGTGCTACGTCGAATAAGGAAGCTGTGATGTAACTCACGGCAGCAAAGAATCGGGCTCTCTATAGTGCGCTCCAGGTTACAAAAAACACATGAATCAGCCGCATATGACAAATGACCGCAACAAAGATCAGCCACGCACCGGCACCCTGAAGAATGAGACCGCCCGACAACGCTGGGATCTATTTCACCAGGCGATCGCGCATGCAAAAAAAGCGAATAACTCGACGCTCACGAGTGTCACCGACGAAGATTCGTTGCGACCGGTTCCTTGCGAAAATCTCGCTTCTTAAGCAATGAAAACTACCGACTTGCAAACAGGTAGGCCGCTGCGATGCATGAGCACCGATCTTAAGCGTCAGGAGTGCCGTACATGGAAGTCATAATGCAATGGCTGGATGAAATTGACGACCTCGTGTCGATGATCGCGGCAAGGTCGGAAAGCCTGCGACGCCTGCTGCGGCTTGTTGCCGCCTCTCTCGTCGCTGCGCTGGCCCTGACGCTTGGCGTCGCGGCGACTTTGCTGCAGCCAGCCGTCGCACCGGTGATGGCGGGCCTGCTCGGCCTGGCGTTCCTGTACCAGCGCCAGCAGGATCGCGTCCCGGCAAGACTCTAGATAGCCGGCGAACCACCACTCGTTTGCCATGAATTCCATGGCGGGCCCTTGAAATAGGCTGAATTGCCTCCATCCCGAACACACTGCGCTCATTGCGGTCGGGCCTGCGCCTGCCCCAAACAGCAGCGCGGACCAATAACTCAAAATTCCGGGAGTAGTGTGCAGTGAGCGAAGTTGCCGGCCGCCAGACGCAGGCCTTTCAGACCGAAGTCAAACAGCTGTTGCAGCTGATGATCCATTCCTTGTACAGCAACAAGGAAATTTTCCTGCGCGAACTGATTTCCAACGCCTCTGACGCCGCGGACAAGCTGCGCTTTGAGGCCCTGGCGGAGCCATCGCTGCTTGAGGGCAACGCAGATCTCTCCATCCGCATAGAATTTGACACCGATCGGAACACGGTTGCTGTAGTCGACAACGGCATCGGCATGTCGCGTGAAGAACTCGTAGCGAATCTTGGCACCATCGCACGCTCAGGCACGTCAGAGTTTCTGCAAAACATGACAGGTGATGCGAAAAAGGATGCGCGGCTGATCGGCCAGTTTGGAGTTGGCTTTTATTCCGCCTTCATCGTCGCCTCAAGCGTCACGGTAGAGTCGCGCCGCGCGGACGTCGCCGCAAATGAAGCCGTGCGCTGGGAGTCTGATGGCGCAGGCGAGTTCACTGTTGAAAACATCGAACGTGCCGAGCGCGGCACGACTGTCACCCTGCACTTGAAGGATGAAGAAAAGGAGTTTGCCGAAGCGCTGCGTCTCGAGAACCTGATTCGCAAGTACTCCGACCACATCGCATTTCCAGTGCTGCTGGTGGGTGGTGATGAAAAAGAACCCAAGGCGGTGAATTCTGCTACAGCGCTGTGGACACGGTCGCGTAGCGAAATTACCGACGATGAATACCGCGAGTTTTACAAGCACCTGTCGCATGACTTCGCCGATCCGCTAACCTGGAGTCACAACCGCGTAGAGGGCAAGCGCGAGTACACGAGTCTCCTGTACCTGCCATCCGTAGCGCCATTCGATCTGTGGAATCGTGAAGCGCCTCGCGGGCTTAAGCTCTACGTGCAACGCGTCTTTATCATGGACGATGCCGAGCAATTTCTGCCGCTCTACCTGCGCTTTGTCAAAGGGGTCGTCGATGCCTCTGATTTGCCCCTGAATGTATCGCGCGAATTGTTGCAGAAGACGCCGGGTGTCGAGGCGATGAAGTCAGCGCTGACGCGTCGCGTGCTCGACATGTTGTCCAAAATGGCGGGTGATGATTCCGGGGACTACCCAAAATTCTGGGCACAATTTGGTCAGGTCATTAAAGAAGGCTTTGTCGAGGATCGCCAGCATGCCGACAAATTGCTGAAGCTGTTGCGCTTCACGACGACCCACAGCACCGGTGCAGAGCAGGACCAGTCACTGGACGATTACATCGAGCGCGCCGCGAAAGATCAGGACAAGATCTACTACCTGCTCGCGGAGAACTACGCGACCGCGAAGTCCAGCCCGCACCTTGAGGCACTGCGCAAACAGGGCATTGAAGTGCTGTTGCTGCATGACCGCATCGATCCGTGGATGGTTGACCACTTGCCGGAATATGAAGGCAAAAGCTTCCACGATGTGGGGCGCGGCGACCTCAAGTTGCCGGAGGGCGACGGCGCAATTACCCAGGACGCGGCAAATGAAGAGCACAAGAAATTTCTGAAGAAATTGCGCAAGACCCTGAAAGAGCGTGTTGAGACGGTGAATGTCAGCCGTCGGCTCGTCGATTCGCCGGCTTGTGTCGTTGCCTCGGAACAGGACCTGCCACCGCAGCTACGACGTATGCTGGAATCGAGCGGCCAGGCAATCCCGGAAACAAAGCCGCAGCTGGAGATCAACGTCGATCATCCGCTGGTAAAGCGCCTGGCAGCAGAAGCTGACGACACGCGCTTCACGCAACTCTCGAACATCGTACTCGATCACGCGCTGCTGGCCGAAGGCACGCAGCTCGACGATCCGGCAACCTACGTGCAGCGCATGAATGCATTGCTGCTCGATTTGCAGCCAGATTCAGACGCCGCGTAGCTGGAATTCGATCAGTGCGGCTGGCTGTTGCTGCGCATATGCGGCACGACCAGCCAGCGTTCGACCGCGCCAAAAAACAGCTCGGTAAGAATCGCGAGTCCCGCGGCGGGCAGTGCGCCCTGCAAAATCAGGGAACTGTCGTTCAATGCCAGGCCCGTGACGATCGGGTCACCCAGACCCCCCGCGCCGATAAACGCGGCGAGAGTTGCCGTACCGATACAGATGACGGCAGCGGTGCGGATGCCGGCCAGCACGTGCGGCATCGCGAGCGGCAGCAACACGTAACGTAACTCTTGCAGGCGTGTCATCGCCATTGCGGCCGCGACTTGCCTGTAGGTCGGTGGGATCGCATGCATCGCGGTAATCGTGCTGCGCGCAATCGGCAGCAGCGAATACAGGAACAGCGCGATGATCGCCGGTTTTTGGCCGACGCCAACGAGCGGGATCATCAGCGCAAGCAGTGCAATTGAGGGAATGGTCTGCAAGAGGCCGGTGACGTACAGGAACGCATTCGACAAGCCGCGGTGTCGGTGCACACTGACCGCGATGCCAACGCCGGCCAGTATTGCGAGCAGCAACGCGATGACGGTCAATTTGAGATGACGCTGCGTATTGCGCAATAGCTGCGGCAGTATCGACGACTTCGCTGCGGCTTCCGCAATGAGGCCTTCGCTAACGAGGAAACTCGCGGCCACCTCGGCAATGGTGACAGACGGGTCGAGCGCCCGAAGGTTCAGCGCCTGCATACGTGCCTCGTCAATCCGCCCGCTCAGGCTGCCGATAATCTCCGCAGCGGTCGGCGGCATAGATTCATTCGCCAGAAAGGCAGCAAGGTAACGTGGAAAATAACCCAGGTCGTCCTCGAGCAAGCGCAGTCCGGAGCGCTGGATTTCGCCGTCGGTGGTATATACCGCGGTCACATCGATCTTGCTTTCCGCCATCGCGTTGTAGGCCAGGCTGTGTTCGATGCCACGCGCTGGCAGCGACAGGCCATAGTGGCGTGTCAGCCCCGGCCAACCGTCAGGGCGCTGCAGAAATTCATGCGGCAGCGCGACGCGCAGACCATCCCGTCCGCGCAAATCGGAGATGCGCGTGATGTTCTCGCGCGCCGCAAAGTCTTCACCGATGGCGATGGCGTAGCTGTTGTTAAAGCCCAGCGGATCCAGCAGCGTCAGGTTAAGTGTTGCAAGAGCCGCGCGAATTTCTGCAAGGTCCCTGAGCTCCGGCTGGCGCAAGATGACTTCTGTGATTGTGCCGGTGTATTCCGGGTACACGGAGATCGAGTTATTGACCAGCGCTTCATAGATTATCTTGGTGCCGTTCAGCCCCATGCGGCGTTGCACGTCGAAACCGCGTGCCTCCAACAGCTGCGCAGCAATCTCGGCAAGTATGTAGTTCTCGGTAAAATTTTTGCTGCCGACGCCGACATCGGCGGTGGACGCAGTGCCGCTGCAAAACAGCAGCAGGCTGGCCAGTAGTGCGCGAACGCTCACGAGCTGACACTCGGTAACGAGGTGCAGAGTTCCGCCACATAGTCGTTTGCGGGATTCGCTATGACATGCTGCACGTCACCGTGCTGTTGTACGCGACCCTCTTTCATAACGACGATTGTCTGAGCGAGATTTATCGCCTCCTGTGGATCATGGGTCACCAGCACCGTCGCAATCGGTTCAGCCTGCTGAAGCGCGAGAAATTGTTCGTGAATACTGCGACGCGTCATTGTGTCGAGGCCGGAAAAAGGCTCGTCCAATAGCAAGAGTTCGGGACGCAGCATCATTGCGCGGCACAAGCCTGCCCGCTGTTGCTGGCCGCCGGAAAGCTCGTGTGGCCAGCGACCGAGCACGCTGGATGGCAAATGCATGAGCGTCATGAGTTCATCGATTCGTGACGCGATTTCTCCAGCGCTGCGCTTATCCAGCCTGGCTGGCAGAACGATGTTTTCGCGAATGTTAAGGTGCGGAAAAAGCGCGACGTCCTGGATCGCGTAGCCGATGCGCTTGCGCAGGGCCGCCGGCCGCCGGTAATCGATTGCCTCCCCCAAAGCCGTTACGGTGCCGGCGTCCGGGCGCAGCAGCCCGATAATAAGCTGAATCAAGGTCGATTTGCCGCTGCCGCTAGCGCCCAGTACGGCGGTGATCTGGCGCGCGGGCAGCTTGAGGCTGACATCGTCGAGAGCCAGCACGGTGCCGCGTTGCAGGCGCACGCCGGAAAATTCAGCGGCGCTCGGCGAGTGATCGGACTGCTTCATGCGGCTCCCGGAAGAATGGCCGGTTGATGATGCCGGCCGGCAATTTGCGTGTAACGCGCAACTTCGGCAGAGTCTCGTATCCGACGACCACGGCAAGAGAGCAAACCATGGGCGCTGAAAAGCCGAATGAAGATGCGCTGCGCACGCGGCTTGACGATGAACAATATCAGGTCACGCAGAACAAGAGTACGGAACGACCCTTCACCGGCAAGTACGTCAACTGGAAAGAGGACGGTACGTATCGTTGCGTGGTCTGTGAATCACCGTTGTTCAGCTCGGAACACAAGTATGATTCCGGTTCGGGCTGGCCGAGCTTCTGGCTGCCGTTGGCGGGCGACAATGTGCGCATCGAGCGCGATACCAGCCACGGCATGATACGCGAGGAAGTACTGTGCGCGAGCTGCGGCGCCCACCTTGGCCATTTGTTCGAGGACGGTCCCAAACCGACGGGCTTACGCTACTGCATCAATTCCGCATCGCTGGATTTTGCGAAATCCGACGACGACTAATTTGCTATCCGGGAATTACCAAACCATGAAAATACTAAAACTTCTGCTTGGCACGCTCTGTCTTGTCTCACTTGTTGCCTGCGGCAAGTCCGAACCACCTGCCGAGACGATGGCAGCGCCTGAACCCGCTGCTCCGGCCAGCGTTGCCAGCGATGCCGCCAGCGAGATCGCGCCCGGTCTGACGATGCGCGTCATACGCGTCGGTGACGGTCCTACTGCAGCAGCGGGCGACACCGCCGTCGTGCACTACACCGGCTGGTTATTCGACGAGACCGCAGAAAATATGCGCGGTGAGAAATTCGACAGCTCGGTCGATCGTGGTCAGCACTTTCGCTTCCCGCTGGGTGCGGGGCGCGTTATCAAGGGTTGGGACCAGGGCGTAGCCGGCATGCAGGTTGGCGAGGTTCGTGAATTGACCATCGCACCCGAACTCGCTTATGGCGAACGCGGTGCGGGCGCTGTCATCCCACCGGGCGCGACGCTGGTTTTTGAAGTCGAACTGGCAGGCGTCGAGAACCCCGCGGATCCGCGCTAGCGCCGCTCCCCAATCATTGAAAACTCGAACTCGATACGGCGGTTGCGCGCTCGCGCCGCGCGGCTGTCGCCCGTATCAAGCAACTCGCTGGCGCCCGCGCCGAAAACGTCCAGTCGGTCTGCACTGACGCCGCGGGCCACCATGTATTTCTTGACGGCCGCTGCGCGCTGTTCGCTCAGGTACTGATTGTGCAGCGGATGCCCGCTGGCATCCGTGTGGCCCGTGATAACAATTCTTGAGCCTGCGCAGTCGGATGCGATTTCAATCAGCGTATCCAGCAACGGGTAGGCGGAACTGCGAAGTGTGCTGCTGTTAAATTTAAAATCCACGCGCCGGTTGCGCAGCGCCGTTGCGAATTGTTCGGTGCAGGCTTTCGCGAAGCGGTCGAAAGCATCCTCCTCCGGCAGCTGATCGCTGACTCGCGATGCAACAGGCATTGCGCCCTCGATCTCCCGCCCTCTGTCGAATTCTTGCGTTGCGTATGCGGTCGCTGTGTACAGCAAGTGAAGCGCAAGAACAGCACAAGTTGTGTAGATGATGCGGCAACAGCGGCTTTGCAGCGCAGCTACTCCCGGGCCCGGTATCGAGACCTGTGGGGAAAGCCTCGTTTTCACCGTTGGCGATGACACTGTTGCAACGACACCCATGTTTTCCTGCGGCCAGGTTGACGATCCAGGGCGTCGATTCTAAGTCACGCTCCGTATGGCCGGCCAGCAGTGCTCGCCAAGGCACGAATACCGTGATCTAGCCGCCGGGTCATGTATTATCGGGCGTCAGTTTTTCAGGCAGCCGGATAGGCAAGCATTTAACCTATGGATGAGCATCACATAGTCCTCGCAATTGTCATTGTGACCGGTCTCGGCATCGCGGCACAATGGGTAGCGTGGCGATTCAAACTGCCGGCAATTGTGTTGCTCGCGGCTTTTGGATTAATTATGGGCCCGGGACTCGGGCTCATCGATCCAAGTGCAGATTTTGGAGTCTACCTGCGGCCCGTTGTCAGCCTGTGTGTCGCGATCATCCTGTTTGAAGGTGGCCTGAGCCTGCACCTCAGCGAATTGAAAGAGGCGGCGACCGGCGTGCGGCGGCTCGTCTACCTCGGCGCTCCGCTCGCCTGGACCTTTTCTGCATTGTGCGCGCACTACATTGGCGGCCTCGATTGGCCGGTGTCACTGGTCTTTGGCGCCATCATGGTCGTGACGGGGCCGACGGTGATCATGCCCATGCTGCGCCAGGCGGCGCTCAACCGGCGGACCGCGTCCTACCTGAAATGGGAAGGCATCGTCAATGATCCCATTGGTGCGCTGCTCGCGGTGCTGGTCTTCCAGTTTTTCATTTTTCAGGGCAGCGGCAACGGCTGGCAGGAAGTGCTGATGGGAATCGGTCTTGCAATCGTCTGCAGCCTGATCCTTGGTGGCGTTGGCGGCTGGGCTATTGCGCGCGCGTTCCGCCAAGGCTGGGTGCCCGAATATTTGAAGAGCCCGGTTCTCCTGGGGCTGGTGCTCATCGTATTTGCGGTTTCCGATATCATCCAGAAAGAAGCCGGTCTGCTCGCGGTTACCATCATGGGTATCGTCGTCGGCAACATGAATTTGCCGGGCATCGGTGACATGAAACGCTTTAAGGAATACATCACGATAATGCTGGTGTCCGTTGTGTTTGTGTCGCTGACGGCCGACCTCGATGTCCGCTCGTTGACAGATATTGGCTGGCGTGGCGTTGCGCTGGTTGTGGCCATCATGATTGTCGCGCGTCCCATGGCAATAATGCTGGCGACCGTTGGCGCCGGCATGCAGCTGAATGAACGCGCGTTATTGAGCTGGATCGCGCCGCGCGGAATTGTTGCCGCGGCCACCGCAGGTCTGATGGGACCACGACTGGTTGATGCCGGGTATCCCGCCGAGGTGCTGTTGCCTCTCGTTTTTGCCGTCATTTTCGCGACCGTGTTCAGTCACGGCCTTACCATCAACTGGCTGGCGAAGCGTCTTGGACTCGCGTCCCGCCATCGTGACGGCGTCTTGATCATTGGCGCGTCGCCATGGACGTTCGCGCTGGCCCAGGTGTTGCGCGATATGAAAGTCAACGTGTTGCTGGCTGATGCCTCCTGGCACAACCTGCGCGAGGCGCGGCTTGCAGGTGTGCCGGTCTTCTATGGCGAGATTCTCTCGGAGTTTGCAGAGGAATCGCTTGAGCTCGCGCACATTCGCACCGTACTGGCGGCGACCCGAAACGACGCCTACAACGCTTTGGTTTGCACCGCGCTGGCGCCGGAAATCGGTCAGCGGAACGTGCTGCAGCTGGCCATGGGCAGTGGAGACTTTGAAGAAGACCCGAAGGCGTTGGCGCGGCCGCGCCGCGGCGGCGTTGCATTCAATTCAGAGGCCGATTTCGAAACCCTGTGGCGCAACCTCGTGCGTGGCTGGAAGTTTTCAAAGACGCGCCTTTCGGAGTCTTATACTTACGAGCAGTTCAAGGAAGATCGTGGCAGTGCCGCCATTGAGGTGCTCACGGTGTCTGCCGAGGGTGACGTTTCGTTCCTGAGTGCAGGCCACGAGTCGGTGCCAGGCAGTGGCAAGACGGTCGTTTGGTTTGGACCGGAGCGCGCACGGGACGTGGTGGAGACGGTCGATGCCGAGCCGGCCCCAGCCTGAGACCCTGTTCATTGATGGACCTGCGGGTCGCCTCGAGGCGCTGCTTGAGGCGCCGGCCGTGGTGCCCTCCAAAGGCGTTGCGCTTATATGTCACCCACATCCGCAGCAGGGTGGCACGATGCAAAACAAGGTCGCGCATACTTTGGCGCGCGCCTTCTATCGAAGTGGCTACACGGCGCTACGCTTTAATTTTCGCGGGGTTGGCAAAAGCGCCGGTGAGTATGACGAGGCGCGCGGCGAGCTAGCCGATGCCCTGGCGTGTGTAGATTACCTTCAGCAGCGTTGGCCGCAAGCGCCGTTTTGGCTCAGCGGGTTCTCGTTCGGTGCAGCCATAGCCATTAATGCGGCGATCGAGCGGCGGCCGCATGGGCTTATCAGCATCGCGCCGGCCGTCTATCGCTTCGCCAATAACCTTGATAAGCAGCCTGACTGCCCCTGGCTTATCGTGCACGGGGATACCGACGAGCTGGTGCCGATCGAGGAAACGATCCAGTGGGTCAACGACATGGAACCGGGTCCTGAACTGGACATATTTGAAGATACCGGCCATTTTTTCCACGGCAAACTAAACGAACTGCGAGAGACGGTTACGAATTTCGTGGCCAACCATGACGACTGAGTTCAGTTACCGGCTGCAAGCAAAAAAAAACCGGGCAAGCGCCCGGTTTTTTTTAAACGAGTGTTAACTCGAATCAGACCATGTCTTTCAGGCCCTTCAGCGCTGCGACCTTGACGGTCTTTGATGCAGGCTTGGCTTTGAACATCATCTCTTCGCCCGTAAACGGGTTTACGCCTTTGCGAGCTTTCGTGGCTGGCTTCTTGACGACGCGCATTTTCAGCAGTCCCGGTACGGTAAAGATTCCAGGACCATTACGTCCGCCAAGATTCTTCTTGATCTGTGCCGACAGTGAATCAAAAACGGCGCCGACGTCTTTCTTCGTCAGACCAGTGTCATCCGCTATGCGGGTGTAAATCTCGGACTTCGTTGGCGGCTTCTTGTTGCTATCGCCGGCCTTTTTCTGTGCTGCCATGAAAAAGTGACTCC
>JABDKF010000192.1 GCA_013003155.1 Woeseia sp.
GGCTGCGCGAAGTCCAGCCTGTATAACAATTTTGCGTCCAAAGAAGCCCTGGCGCTCGCCTTTCTGCGCGATCGGGAGGCCGCCTGGACGCACGGTTGGCTTGAGGATTCGATAAACGCCCGGGCAACCAGTCCAGAAGGGCGCCTGCTCGCGATATTCGACGTATTTGACGGCTGGTTTCGGCGTGACGATTTCGAAGGGTGCGCGTTTATCAACGTGCTGCTCGAATCAGAAAAGGACAGTAAGACTCGCGATGCCGCCTCCGGCCACCTCACCCATATCCGCAAGATTCTGCAGGATCTCGCCGAAAATGCGCGGCTTGTTCAGCCGGATGAGTTTGCCAACATCTGGCACATGTTAATGAAGGGTTCGATTGTGGCCGCCGGTGAGGGCAACTGCGAAGCGGCCCTGCAGGCACGCCGTGCCGGGAAACTACTGCTCGATGGCTGGGCGCGCACCTGGTAACTGGGTAAAACACCCCATTGCGGAAACCCTGCAAATAGGGTCAAATGGACAACAATTAGCGATTAATCGTTAAGTTATTGATTTTTTTGGGGATAGCAATATTCGTTGCGTGTGATATCATCCGCGGTCGGATTTGTTCCAAATCCTTTGAGGGCGGGGCGGCACAACTCATGAGCAAACTAACTTCCATTTTGAAGCAGCCATTGGCCGCACTTGCGCTCGGCGCGCTGCTGCTTGCCGGCACCGCCAACGCTGCAGGCCCCCTCAATGTGTCGGTCGACGACAATGTGCTCAGCGCCGATTTACAGGTTGCTGGCGGTTTTTCCGCGAAGCTGACCGTCACCTTTGAAGACGTCGTCGGTCTTAGCGCTCAAAGCCTTAACATAAGTGCAACGGCTGTCGATCCGACGGATGGCGCACTGCTATCCCGGCTGGGTCTGTCGAGCGGCGCTATTCCGACCGCCTTCCCGATGCTGGTCCAGATTGAGCCCGATCCCGCTCGCGGCTTGAGTTTCGCCGGCACGGTCAACGTAGAGCTCTACACGCACGATCTGGAATTCGTCGCAGCCTCACCGCTTCGTCTGTACTCGGCGCCGCTCGGTGGTGCTTTCACGGACGTTACCAGCAGTCATGGTGCCGGCAGCTACCGCAGCGGTGGCACCAAGGGCAACTTCTCCGAATTCATGATCGTTGTTGAGACCCGTACGCCGTTGCAGGCCAGCGGCGACAAGCTTGCAGCTCTTCGCACCATGCTGAACGGTTACTCTGCCGACATGGATGCCGACACCTATGATGAGCTGTCGGGACTGCTGAGCGCCGCAGAAAGCGCGTTCGCCGCCAATTCCCTGGTAGCGGCTGTGACCTACGCCGAGACGTTTGCTGATGCGGTCGAGGATGAGGGCAGCGCTATCCCGAATGTTTGGGGCGCATCGCACAATCTCGAAAACGTCTCCGGCCGTTTGCGGGCTGCTGCTGCAACGCTGCGTTTCAGCCTGACTCTGGCGCTGAATAACAGCTAATTTTCAAAACCGGCACATGTTCGCGCGTCTGACTATTTACCAGCCAGACCACCCTGCGCGGCAATTTCTGCTAGATAACAACGAAAGCTACCTTATCGGTCGAGATGATGCGTGTGCGATGCACGTAGATGACGACCGACTTTCGCGTCGCCATGCGCGACTCGAATTCGCGTCAAACAACTGGCGACTTGTTGACCTGTGCAGCAAAAATGGCACCTTGCTGGCCGGTCGTCCGATCGCCCAGTGTGACCTCGCGGGTGAACAGTGGATCGAGCTTGGAGGCGTGCTTGCCTGTTTTGACGAGGTAAGTAGTGAGCACCTTGCAGAAGAAGAGCAGCGATTTACTGAGCGATGGCAAACATCCGTGCATCTCAGTCGCGCGATCACGCCATCCACCAACCTGGATGAGCTTTTGCAGAGCGTTTTGCAGTCTTTTATTGAAGTTGCGGGTGCCGAACGCGGCTTCGTGATGTTAGGCAGCGATTTCGATTCCGCACAATCCGATGCCGGTTTTCCGGAGGCGGGTGCAAATTTTGCCGGCAGTCTCAGCGTCGTAAGACGGACATACGCAGAGCGCCGGCCGATCGTGTGCAGTGATGTGCGCACGGACTCACTACTCGTCGAGCAAGCGAGTATCGTTGCCGGCAAAATCTCTGCTCTGGTCAGCATGCCCCTGGAGGCAGGTGGTGTGATGCAGGGATTAATCTATGTCGACAGCCGCGAGCCCGGCAAACAGTTTACCG
>JABDKF010000030.1 GCA_013003155.1 Woeseia sp.
GCGATTCTACCCGCGTTTTCCCAACGCGTGCCGTCAATTTTCTACGCCGTAGGTTGCAAGGCAACAAGCAGCGCAGCAAGCCTTGCGCCGCGCCAGCCGAATAATTCAGTTTTAATAGTGCGCGTAACTTGCTTATATTGATATGGAAAGCATCAAACGATTATCCGAGCTGGGGGTCATGCGCGTACGCCCGTAAATTCGTCCACCCATCTTGTTGATGCGCTGCGATAATCCCTGTATTCATGCCAAAACATATTAAGACGAATTTTTCATGCTGCCAGTTCACCTGATCAATCTTGGCAAGGACATTGAGCGCAGAACGCAGGCTACGAGACAGCTTGACCAGCAAGGCGTTTCCTACGAGATATTTGATGCGTTAAACGGCGACCAGGGAAGGGCAACGTTCGATCAAATTGATGACCACGGCTTTGTCTTGCGGACCGGCCGCAGATACACGCCGGGTGAGATCGGGTGTTTTGCCAGTCACAAAGCGCTCTGGCAGCGCTGTGTCGAGCAAAATTCGGCACTGCTGATCATGGAAGATGATTTTGCGCTTGCACCGGAATTCTCCGGCGCAGTCGCGGCCGCTGGCGAGCTCGTCGATACCTTGGGTCTGATTCGGTTGCAGGACGAACGCCGCGGCAAGAGCACCAAGGTGATGCCGTTCGCTGGTTTCCAGCTAGAGCGCTACACGAAAACGCCCCATTGCACGCTGTGCTATGCGATCTCACCTGAAGTCGCGCGCAAGCTCGTCGCATTGCACGCTAACTTTTGTGCACCAGTTGACGTTGTCTTGAAGCACGTCTGGGAATATGACAACGCTATGTATTGCTTGCAGCCTTACACAGTCAGCAGCAGCGAACTTAGCTTCGATTCGGTGATCAGGGGCCGCGAAAAGTGTCCAAAATCACCGTTAAGACGGGCGCGTCGCTTTTGGCTAAAGACCACCTGGCAGTGGCAGCGCGTCATTTTTAACCTGCGTCAGCGTGACGGATGGATCCGGCAGCGCTTTCAGGCTAAGCGAAAAATAGCCTAGGTTTTACCAGCGGCCGCGAGGGCCGCGTTTATGCCACCCGATTGATCGAGTCTGGAAACGTGGAACATGCCGGTTGACGTGACGTGGGAGGTGCGATCGGCATCGACGACACAGTTACGGCCCAGCTCCTTTGCCGCATACAGCGCCTCGTCGGCCATTTGCAGGAAGCCCTTCATGCTGCGCCTGCTTTGATTGGGGTCAAGGTGCGCGAGCCCAATACTGATGCTGACGCAAGGTGCTGCGCTGGAACCACGGTGCTCAATTTTTTTGCGGAGCAGTTGCTCACGAATCCGATCCGCAAGCTGAATCGCATATTCCTTCGTTGTGTCGAATAACAAAATAACGAATTCTTCGCCGCCATAGCGGCCTGCAAAGTCCTGTGGACGCTGCAGGCTTTTCCCGAGAATGGCACCAACTTCACGGATCGCTTTGTCGCCGGCCTGGTGGCCGTATAGATCGTTGTAGTTCTTGAAATGATCGATATCCATCATTAACAGGCATACCGGCTTCAGCTGCGCTCTTGAATTGTCCCACGCGGACGCGAGCAGCGTGTCGAAGGCCCGCCGATTTGGCAGGCGGGTCAGGGCGTCGTGGTTGGCACGGTAATTCAGAACGCGTTCTTCGAGAAACAATGAACGACGCGATTTTGACAACTGATAATTGCCGACGGCACCCATGATGTTCAGGAACAACAGAAACACGCATTGAAATGTTGCGGTGACTAAATCGGCATTGTTAACTACGGCCACAAGCATAAATGAGAGAAACAGGATCATGCCGGTCATCGTTGCGTTCGCGACGCGCAGTCCGAGGAAAAAATACACGAATACGGTAACTATTTCGTAGCCATGGTAAACCTGCGGCACGCCTTGTCGCGCAGCCACTACGCCAATTGCCAGCGACGTAAGCCCTACCGCCAGACCTGTGACGACACCGGCCGCCTGCAGGTGTTTGCGGGCGTTGATCAACTGGGACATCGCGAACATCACGACAATCGGCGGAAGCATTACGCCGAGACGCAAAGTTATCGCGAGCCGCGAGTATTCGGGATCGAAAAACAGGTAGTCCAGCACGCAAACTGTGCCGATCATCAGCGTTGCGAGAAATAACTGCAGGCGCAGATCGGCACCGTGCCGGCCCGCCTCGTGGACCTGGTATTCGGTTTCAACCCGAGCGTTCGTGAATTTCAGCCCTGCGCGCCTATTTTTTAACTCTTGGAGATAGGGTCCTTCCATTGTGTGCTCCAGCACAGGGGTCGCGATCTTGCGCCCGCATCAGACCGTCATGCTAGCGACAACACCCTGATTTAAAACGCAACTGGGTCACAGATTGGCGCCGCGCCGGCTTTTTCGCAAAAAACCGCAAAAATCCCGATTTTTAGCCTCATGCACGTATTTGACGCCGTGGCACTACATGCCATAAAGACCCGCAGCGAGAATCCACATATGGCCGGGCCTGAAGAAATGCGCTACTAAATGCAGGCCTATAAACGACTGTTGTCTGAAGTCGTTTTCTCGATCGGTGACCATGCAGGTTGGGTGCCAATGCTCAAGCGCCATTCCATTGTCGTTACCGATTGTGTGGCAAAATAGCTGCATCTTATTATTTGCCGGTCTTCCGGATTTCCAGCAGCAAAAAATGGCAAAAGTCTACTTCTACTATTCATCGATGAATGCGGGCAAATCAACGGCCCTGCTGCAGTCCAGTTACAATTACCGCGAGCGCGGCATGAACACGCTTATCCTTGCGCCTGGACTTGATAATCGCTATGGCGCCGGTCGCGTCACGTCGCGTATCGGCCTGGATGCGGCCGCCATTACCTTTAATGGTGACGAAAACCTGCATGATGTTGTGTCCGCAGCGCACAAGAAAAAGTCGCTGCATTGTGTCCTTGTTGACGAAGCGCAGTTTTTGTCGCGCGACCAGGTTTTTCAGCTTTGCGGTGTCAGCGATGAGCTCAACGTGCCCGTGCTGGCCTATGGGCTACGGACTGATTTTCGCGGTGAACCGTTTGAAGGCAGCAAATACCTGCTCGCCTGGGCCGACAATCTGAAAGAGCTGAAGGCGATCTGTCATTGCGGCCGGAAAGCGACGATGGTCCTGCGCCTCGATGATGAAGGGCATGCCATCCAGCAAGGCTCGCAGGTAGAGATTGGCGGCAATGACCGCTACGTATCGATGTGCCGCAGACACTTCAATGAGCAGTTCTATCGGCCGGTAGACGCCGACACGATACCGGTGAAACTTCCCGCCAAGCTGGGCTGACCAAAGCGCCCTGTCAGGACGCTTGCTTGCCCTTGGCAACGCTGGCTATCCGGGTATTCTCGCGTGCCATACGGCGGCGCACGTCGTCGACATTTTTCATAATGATCGTGTCATCCATGTCGACATCAATTAACGGATGCGTGTCGACAGCTGACGGGTCGCAAAACTTCAGGCCATGATGACCCAGTGAAATGACGTCATCATGCACCATGATGTGGTTTGAAATGCGGCGCGAGTTGACGAAGGTGCCGTTGGTGCTATTGAGGTCCATCAGCAACGTAAAGCTGCCATCGCGAATGAACAAGGCATGGTTGCGGCTGATAAAACGGCTCGAGATCGAAATATCATTGTGGTCTGTACGCCCGAGGATAATTCGCTCGCTGTCCAACGGTATCTCCCGCAGCGTACGGCCTTTGTACGTCAAGTAGAGTTTGGCCCCGGAAATCTCGATATCTTCGTGAGCATTTAGCTGCAGTCCAGCGTTGCCGGTCATTTCCGGAAGCTGCGGGCGATCCAGGTTCTTCGCCGTCAACGGCAGTTGCTTGGCCTCGGCCAGCGCCAGCGTCATCAACCGGTCTACCATGCCGGGCCAGCCGCCCGACGCCTGGTGAAGCTCCTTTTGCATTGCGTCTGGGGCAATCTTGGTGGGCTGTGAACAGCCGCCCGCACCCAGCTTGCTCCGCACAAAGTGCCCGACTTCTTCGTTGTCCATTGGCACCATGTTGAACGTACCCATCAGGCGGGTTGCGATCGACGGTGTTTTGGGTGTCACAATCAAGTCGTGAACGTCGCGATTGCCGCTGAGCACGATTCTCAATGCAAAGGCATTGCCGGCCTCGATACCGGCAAGATCGTTCAGCAGTTTGAGTGTCACAGGATTCAGGGACTGTGCGTTGTCAACGATCAGAAGCGGCGCTTTTTCGGTTGCCGCCTGCTGCATGATGAATACCCGCAAGAAATTCATCTGTTCGGAAACGGTATCGAGTTTCAGATCGAAGCCGAAGCCCTCGATTACGCGACCTGGCAGGTCGTCAGCATTCAACTGCGCGGCGTCGACCACCGCCACCGACGGGTCTTCGTGCAGAGTTGCGATGAAATGATGGATAATTGTGGTTTTGCCGGACAGGGAAGGCCCCTGTAACAACCCGAGTCCATGAGGATTTGTCCAGACAGCGCGTAAAAATTCGGTCGCCGCAACCTGGCCTTCATAATGAACGAACGTTAGCGGCGCCCCGTGTGTACGAAAAGGCTGTTCGGTAAGCCCTGCTTTATTCAATTCCATAGCTAAACCCGATGTTAGAATTTTAATAGGTTTCAGTCACTTCGTCGGTTTTTTTATTGTAGTTAATTGACGAAGACGCTCATCTGCAGTGTACGGTTTGCCTCGCCGGCTGTAAACAATTGGTTTTTCGCGGCGAAAGAAAAGGTTACAGGACATAATGCGAGTAATATTTAACATTAAAAAAAAGTTACAACTATATGAGTAATAAATGATTTATGTTATTTACTTAATACTTGCCACTCTTCAGCCGCTTTCCAGACGGTGCTGAGGCAGTGACACCGTTGCTGGCTGCCCAATCGGTTGCGCTACTCAGGGGCGACCGGCTGCTGTTTCGTGATTTAAGCTTCGCGTTAGCTCCGGGCGATGCTTTGTGTATTGAGGGCGCTAACGGCTCGGGTAAGACCAGTTTGTTGCGCGTCCTGGCAGGGCTCCTGGAGGCCGATGAAGGTGACGTCCGCTGGCAAGGGACTCCCATCAGCAGCCTGCGGCAGGAATACTGCAGCGAACTCGTTTGGTTAGGCCACTTGGGTGGCGCGAAGCGGGATTTGACGCTCGAGGAAAACCTCCAGTTCGAATGTGCACTGCGGCCGCGCAACGACACCGGGCTAAGCAGCGTAATCGAACGCGTCGGCCTCAAGGATCTGACTCGCTTGCCGCTGCGCGCCTTGAGCGCCGGCCAGCAACGCCGGGTCGCGCTGGCAAGACTGCTATTGAGCGCTGCCAGGCTTTGGCTTCTGGATGAGCCTTTCACCAACCTTGATCGGCACGGCCAGACGCTGGTCGGCGAGCTGCTACGCGAACACTTGTCGGCTGGAGGCATTGCGGTCATGGCAACCCATAAAAGCGCGGGGCCGGACCTGCTATCGCAACGCCTGGTTCTGCAATGAGCAGCTCTAATTCCACGGTGCCCGGTATCGGCGCTGGCTTCTTTGCGGTTCTGAAGCGTGACTTGCTGCTGGCCTGGAAACGGCCGGGTGACGTGCTGAACCCGCTGTTCTTTTTTGCCGTCGTCAGCACGCTGTTTCCTCTGGCCGTAGGTCCCGACGCGGACCTGTTAAGAGCGATCGGTCCGGGAGTGGTCTGGGTTGCTGCGCTGCTCGCCGCGTTGTTGTCGCTGAACGCCCTGTTTCTCAGCGACCACGAGGACGGCAGCCTCGAACAATTATTGCTGAGCCCGCAGCCGCTGCCGCTGTTGGTGCTCGCGAAGTCGATCGCACACTGGATTCTGAGCGGGCTGCCGCTGGTCGTTTTGGCGCCGCTTATCGCGCTGAGTTACGACCTGGGATCTGCCAGCTTGCTGGCTATGCCGGCGACCTTGTTGCCAGGGACTCTGAGCCTCAGCCTTTTAGGAACCGCCGGCGCCGCGCTCACCGTCGGATTGAATCGCAGCTCTGCATTGCTCAGCCTGCTGGTGCTACCGCTTGCCATGCCGGTCCTGATTTTCGGGGCTCGTTCTGTTTCGCTAGCTGCAGGCAACGAAGCCGTCGCAGCGGGCCTGTATTTCCTGAGCGGCTACTGTATGTTCGCACTTGCCCTGACACCCTTCGCAAGCGCGGCAGCGCTGCGCATCAGCAACGAGTAACCCCTTCTTTATGTGGACCTTCTTCCATAAGCTGGCATCCCCGCCGCATTTTTACAGGCTCGCCGCAAAGTTTATTCCGTGGTTTGTGGTGCCGGGGCTCGTGCTGGCAGGCTACGGCACCTACTTCGGACTGTTCGTTGCGCCCGCCGATTACCAGCAGGGCGATGCGTTTCGCATCATTTACGTGCACGTGCCTGCCGCTTACCTGTCGCTGATGGCCTACATGATCATGGCGATTGCGGCCGGCATCGGCTTGATCTGGCGTATGAAGCTTGCCCACGCGGTTGCCGCAGGCGCGGCCCCGCTCGGCGCCTGGTTTACATTCCTGGCGCTGGCCACGGGTTCGATCTGGGGTCGGCCGATGTGGGGAACCTGGTGGGAGTGGGGCGATCCAAGGCTTACCTCCGAGCTGATTTTGCTGTTTCTGTATTTTGGTTACATGGCGTTGCGCGGCGCAATTGATGATCCCGGCAAGGCGGACCGCGCGAGTGCAATCCTTGCACTGATCGGCGCGGTCAACGTGCCGATTATTCATTTTTCGGTCACGTGGTGGAGCTCTTTGCATCAGGGTCCGACGTTGATCAGGGAAGGGGGTCCGGCAATCGCAAACGAGATGTTGTACCCGCTGCTGGCAATGATCTTTAGTTTTACGTTGCTGTTTGCCGCGCTGTTGTTAATGCGGGTCCGTGCGGAAGTGTTATTTCGCGAACGGCGAGCGAAGTGGGTACGGCAATTGGTGTTGAGCAATGAGGGCGTCGCGTAAATGGAATTGCTGGCAATGGGAAAGTACGGCGTGTACGTATGGAGTTCGTTCGCACTGGCGTTGATCATATTCGTGATTTGTACGGGGCAGGCCTGGCGCCGGCACAAGGCGGTGGTTCGCGACATTCGGCGGCGGCTCCCAATGATGGAGAACAAATAGGTGAAACCAAGGCAACAACGCATGCTGGCCGTCGGGCTCGCCGCTGCCGGTGTCGTGCTGGCGACACTGCTGACGCTGCGCGCCTTCCAGGAAAACATGATGTTCTATGTCGACATTTCTGATGCCGTTGCCGGTGAAGTTCCGGCGGATCGAAACTTCCGCGTTGGTGGCCTGGTCGTTGAGAACAGCCTGCGCCGTCAACCCGGCGAACTCGAGGTACAGTTTGATTTAACCGACCTGGACAGCGAGCTGACCGTTCGTTATGCCGGCATACTGCCGGACCTGTTTCGCGAAGGGCAGGGCATCATCGCGCATGGCCGTATGGGCACAGGCGGCGATTTTGTCGCAGACGAAGTGCTGGCAAAGCACGATGAAAACTATATGCCACCGGAAGTCGCCGAATCGCTGAAAAAGCACGCTGCCGCGAAGGAAGCTGCAAAGGCCGCGAGCGACTCGCAATGATTCCCGAGATCGGTCATTTCGCGCTGATCCTGGCGCTAGCGCTGGCCGCGTGTCAGGCAACCTACCCGCTGCTCGGTGCCTGGCGCAATAACGCCGCAATGCGCGCAGTCGCGCGGCCGGCCGCTGTGGGGCAGCTTGTGTTCCTGATCATCGCATTTGCCTGCCTGACTACGGCTTTTTTGCAAAGCGATTTCTCGGTTCTCTATGTCGCCAACAATTCCCAACTGGCTTTGCCGACCATCTACAAGATTTCTGCGGTATGGGCAGCTCACGAAGGCTCCTTGCTACTCTGGGTCCTGATCCTCGCGCTGTGGACCGTTGCCGTCGCGCGTTACAGCACAGCATTACCGGACGCGTTTGCGGCGCGAGTGATCGGCGTCCTGGGTTTGCTGAGCGTCGGTTTCCTGTTGTTTACCTTGTTAACCTCGAACCCGTTCGAACGCCTCATTCCGGCACCCTCCGACGGGGCTGACCTGAATCCACTGCTGCAGGATCCAGGGCTCGCGATTCATCCACCGATTCTGTACACGGGCTACGTTGGCTTCTCTGTCGCCTTTGCCTTCGCCATTGCCGCAATGCTGAGCGGCAACCTGGATCGGGCGTGGGCACGTTGGACCCGACCGTGGACCACCTGGGCATGGTTGTTCCTGACGGTCGGCATAGCGCTGGGTAGCTGGTGGGCCTACTACGAGCTCGGTTGGGGCGGCTGGTGGTTCTGGGATCCTGTGGAGAATGCCTCGTTTATGCCGTGGCTGGTGGGCACGGCGCTTATCCATTCGCTCGCGGTAACCGAGAAGCGCGGCCTGTTCAAGAGCTGGACATTGCTGCTCGCGATCGCGGCGTTTTCCCTGAGTTTGCTTGGCACGTTCCTGGTGCGCTCAGGCATCCTGGTGTCGGTGCACGCGTTCGCGACGGATCCCACGCGCGGGGTGTTTATCCTGGCGTTCCTCGTGGTCGTGATCGGCGGCGCGTTGACGCTGTATGCCTGGCGGGCGCCGCGACTTGACTCAAGTGCCGGCTTCAAAGCATTTTCGCGCGAGACGTTCCTGTTGCTTAACAACGTACTGCTCGTCATTGCCGCGACGCTGATACTGATGGGCACCCTGGCACCGCTGATCGTCGAAGTCTTTAATGCCGGGAAAATTTCCGTGGGTGCGCCGTGGTTTGAAATTGCCTTCATCATTCCGATGCTGCCACTGGTATTGCTGGTCGGCATCGGCATGCACACGGCGTGGCGACAGCAGCCGTGGTCAGCGCTGGCAAAACAGCTGCGAATTCCGGCTGCGCTTGCTGTACTCGGCGGAATTCTCTTGCCGCTGCTGTTTTACGGCCGAAACGGTTTGTTGCTGGCCGTGGGGACGGCGGCAGGCATCTGGCTGCTGGCGACCGCGGTCATCCAACCGCTGCGTTCGTGGCGCAGGGCGGATGGATCAGCAGCGATCACGCGCGGCGCTCTGGGCATGTCCGTTGCGCACCTGGGAGTGGGCGTGTTTGTATTGGGTGTGACCATCGTATCGGCGTTTACCGTCGAAAAAGACATGACGCTTGCCACCGGCAAGTCTGTCGACGTCGCGGGCTATACCTTTGCACTGCAGGCGTTGAAAAATGTTGACGGACCCAACTATCGCGCATTGGAAGGTGAAATCGAAGTCCGCAGGAACGGCGAATTCGTCACGACCCTGCGCCCACAAAAGCGCACGTATTTAGTCCAGCAGAGCCCGATGACCGAAGCCGGCATTGACGGCGCCTGGCACCGCGACCTGTTTGTTGCGCTTGGCGAACCGCTGGGCAACGGCATGTGGAGTGTGCGAATACAGTACAAGCCGCTCATCCGGTTTATTTGGCTCGGCGCGTTCATCATGGCGTTTGGCGGCATGATCGCTGCCAGTGACCGGCGCTACCGCGTTCCGGTCGCAGCACGCAAGACGCAACCCGCGTTGGCCGGAGAGCGTGTCTAGTGACGCGTTTCCTCACGCCGATCGCGGTATTTGCCGTCCTGATTCCTATCTTCCTGATAGGCCTGAATCGGGATCCTTCGCGGTTGCCCTCACCCTTTGTCGGCAAGGCGTCCCCGGATTTTTCGCTACCGACCCTCAAGAACCCGGATGTCATGCTCAGCAGCAACGACTACCGCGGAAAATTCGCGCTGGTTAACGTTTGGGCGACCTGGTGCGTGGGTTGTCGGCAGGAGCATCAATACCTGATGCAACTTGCCGCAGGAAACAATATTCCTATCTACGGCCTGAACTGGCGTGACGCCCGCGCCGACGCGCTGCGCTGGCTTGCCGAACTGGGCGATCCCTACGTTAAATCCGGCTTTGATGCCGACGGGCGAGTGGGTATCGACTGGGGAGTTTACGGCGCACCCGAAACGTTCCTGATCGCCCCCGACGGGACCGTCCTCTACAAGCATCTCGGACCGCTGGATGACACTGTCTGGCAACGCGAGTTCTTGCCCCGGCTGGAGTCGCAGGGAACGGAGGACGCGTCATGAGCCGCGTTTTAATAACCGGCATCGGGCTGCTTCTTGCCTCGCTGGCATTCGCAATCGATACCGGCGCTGCGTTTGATGATCCGGTCTTGCAACAACGCTACGAACACCTGATTGAAGAGGTACGGTGCCTTAAGTGCCAGAATCAGAATCTGCGCGATTCGAATGCGTTCCTCGCGGCGGACCTGCGACGTGAAATTCGCCGGCTGCTCGCAGAGGGCAATACGGATGCACAGATCTATGACTTCCTCGTGCAGCGCTACGGCGAGTTCGCGCTGTACCGTCCACGTATGCGCGGCAAGACGCTCGTACTGTGGCTGGCACCGTTGCTGTTATTGCTGGGCGGCGCCGTGATAGTCGCGCGCATCGTCAAAGCGCGCATGTCGCTGCCGCTAACCGACGCTGAGGACACGGCCGAGGGG
>JABDKF010000038.1 GCA_013003155.1 Woeseia sp.
GCGCATTACCTGAGCCTGCGCAATCTGCGGCGGCTGGCGAGCCGTGAAAAAGCACCGTCGCTCGGAAAAAGCACAGAAATCGTTGCGCGCTTCATTAATGAACTGCCCTTCACACTGACCTCCGCCCAATCGCGAGTCGCAGCAGAGATTCTCGACGACCTCAATCGGCCGCACCCGATGATGCGACTGATACAGGGAGACGTTGGCTCCGGCAAGACAGTAGTGGCCGCGATCGCTTGTTTGCAGGCGATCGCACGCGGTATGCAGGCTGCCGTAATGGCGCCGACCGAACTGCTGGCAGAACAACATCTGGCAAGTTTTACGGACTGGTATCGGCCGTTAGGTATTGAGCCTTGCTGGCTGTCCGGGAGTCAGCGCGCGGCGGCCAAAAGAGAATCACTTGCGGCAATTGCGGACGGCTCCGCAGCGCTGATTGTCGGCACCCATGCTTTGTTTCAGGAAACCGTGGATTTCAAACAGCTCGCGATCATCGTTATCGATGAACAACATCGTTTCGGAGTGCATCAGCGTATGGCATTGCGCGACAAGGGCGCGGCTGCGTTAGGTCAGCCCCATCAGCTCGTCATGACCGCGACACCCATCCCGCGCACATTGGCAATGGCAGCGTATGCGGACCTCGATACATCGATTATTGATGAGCTGCCACCGGGCCGCCAGGCAATCGGCACGGTCGCTTTGCCCGAGACACGACGGGATGAAGTTGTCGAGCGCGTGCGCAAGGCCTGCGCTCGCGGGCAACAAGCGTACTGGGTTTGCCCGCTGATCGAAGAGTCGGAACAACTGGATTTCCAGGCGGCTGAGGCAAGTTATGCGCAGCTTGGCAGGGCGCTGCCGGAACTGCGGGTCGGACTGGTGCACGGTCGATTAAAAACAGCGGATCGAGATGCAGTGATGGATGCGTTCAAGCGTGGCGATATCGACGTACTCATCGCAACCACCGTGGTTGAAGTGGGTGTCGACGTCGCGAATGCCAGCCTGATGATCATAGAAAACGCCGAACGTATGGGTCTTTCACAACTGCACCAGCTGCGTGGGCGCGTCGGGCGCGGCCGTACCCAAAGCCACTGCGTGCTGTTGTATCGCCAGCCGCTCGGTCAACTTGCGCGCAGCCGTCTTAGCGTGCTGCGCGAGACCAACGATGGCTTTGTCGTGGCACAGCGGGATCTCGAACTGCGTGGTCCGGGCGAATTGCTCGGTACACGGCAAACCGGGCTGCCACAATACCGCGTTGCCGAGCTCACCCGTGACGGTCACCTGATGCCTAAAGTACAGAAGGCGGCCGAGCACTTTGCAAAACGCCCGGAGCTTGCCGCCCCGCTGCTGCGCCGCTGGCTAAACGATGCCGAACGGTACGGCAAGGTTTGAACCTGGTGTAAATCTCAACATAGTCCCCTTTCGCTACCAGATCAGTAAACTGTGCACCCTGTTATGAAGAACCCTCGCCCCTACCTCAAACCAGACAGCGCGCAAGGCATGCGCAAGCAACTGCACAACTACCTGTTGCTTATGCGCATGGACAAGCCCGTCGGCATCTGGCTGTTGCTGTGGCCAACCTTGTGGGCGCTGTGGCTCGCTGGCGATGGACATCCGGACGGCCGTCTTTTCATAATTTTTGTCCTCGGCGTGATCGTAATGCGAGCGGCGGGCTGCGTGCTTAACGATTTTGCGGACCGGAATATCGATCCTTACGTCGAGCGCACGCGGCATCGGCCTATTCCGTCCGGCGCGGTCGCACCGATGGAGGCGCTTGCGCTGTTTGTTGCGCTGGGTCTGTTCGCCATTGGTCTGGCATCCATGCTTAACAAGCAGGCACAAGTTCTTGCCGCTGTCGCGGCGGCCCTCACGATCATCTATCCGTTTATCAAACGCTTTCTATCGATTCCGCAGTTTTTCCTCGGCGCCGCGTTCGGCTGGGCCGTACCGATGGTGTTTGCCGCCCAAACTGGCCAAACCCCGCAGCTCGCCTGGCTGCTATTCATTGCAGCACTGGTCTGGGCGACGGTATACGACACGTTTTATGCGATGGTCGACCGTGAAGATGACTTGCGCATCGGCGTAAAGTCGACGGCAATCCTGTTCGGCGATGCAGATCTTTTTATTGTTGGTGCGTTGCAGGCGATGATGTTGCTGGCATTGATCTTTGTCGGGAATATGGCCTCATTGGGCGGCTGGTATTACGCGTCGTTGCTGGTTGCGGGCGGCATGATGGCATGGCACCAGTGGCTGGCCCGAAACCGCGACAAAGAAGGCTGCCTAAAAGCATTCTTGCACAATCATTACGTGGGACTGGTGGTCTTCGTCGGCGTGGTGTTGCACTACACCTTTGCGGTGCCCGCGGCGTAATCTCTGGCCGAGGCGCGCGCCACTGTTAGCACACTGACATCGCTTGCACCGTGCGCGAGCAGTAATTGTGCGAGCTGTCGGCAGGTTTCGCCCGTCGTCATGATGTCATCGATCAGCAACGGGTGACTGAACTCACAGCGACCGACAATGCGGAAGGCGCCGCGCAAATTAGCCTGCCTTGCAGATCGGCCTAAACCGCTCTGCGGCACGGTATTACGCACTCGGCGCACAGTCTTTAGTAATGGCAAGCCGGTCCGTCGATGCACAATTCGGCAGAGCTCTTCGGCCTGGTTAAAGCCACGCCGCAAATGTCGCCAGCGATGCAGCGGTACTGCGCATAGCGCGTCAACATCGGCAAATTCTCGCGGTGTTATCTGTGCCATCAGCGCACCAAACGCCGCGGCATAGCTCAGTTGGCGGGCATACTTCAAGCGCTGCAGTGCCACGTCAACTGGCCAGGTATACGGCAGCGCTGCCCGGCAGTTTTTCCACGGCGGCGGATTGGCCTGGCAGGCGGCACAAATAAGGCCGCCTTGAGTGTTAACGCTTAAGGGCTCGGCACACCGGCTGCAGCAATTTGTTAAGGCCGGCAGGTCTCTGCGGCAGGCAACACAGATTCCGTCCGACGCCGAATTTACGTTACAAAATGTGCAAAGGCCTTGCGGCCAACGCGGACGAGTCAGTTGAGTCATCGCAGCAGACTGCCCGAATCCAACTGCCAGGGCGCTGTCAGAAAGGGCGCGCAATGTTGAGTTTTGCGATACCTCGCACGCAGCCTGCATTGCTCGTATGCTTGTTAAAGCCATGGACGATCTCAGCAGTTTTTTACCGCGGCAACGCGATGTGCGGCGGCGATTCGACCGAATCGCAGCAGATTTTGACGAAGCGGACGTTGTTCATCGGGTAACGGGTGACGGCTTGCTGGAAAGACTGCAACCCATGCAGCTTGAGGCCCGGCGCGTGCTCGAACTTGGCGCGGCAACAGGCACCTTGAGTCGGCAGCTCTCCCGGCACTTCCGCCGCAGTCAGGTCGTGAGTGTTGACCTGTCCTTGCCTATGCTGCGGGAAGCGCGTCGACATCGCGGCTGGTTCTCGCGCGTTCGTGAACTGCAGGCCAGCGCCGAACAACTGCCGTTGGCGGACGACAGTGCCGACGTGGTCGTGGCGAACCAGTTACTACCCTGGCTCGGTCCATCGCCAGCGGGGCTTAAGGAAGTTGCGCGGGTGTTGCGGCCTGAAGGACTGTTCGCCTTTGCTTCGCTGGGGCCCGACAGCTTCCGCGAACTGCGCGCAGCGTTCGAGGACGGCGACGCGCACGTGCATTCTTTCGCCGATATGCACGATGTGGGTGACGCTTTGGTGCGGGCGGGGCTGCGGGATCCGGTACTGGATGTTGATCGACTCGAACTTTCCTATCGCGATACCCAGTCCCTGTACCGGGACCTGCGCCGCTGTGGCGGCAATACGCTGACCGGCCGGCGCCAATCATTGACCGGCAAAGAGCGGTTTCGTCGAGCAGATAAAGCCCTGGACGACAGCCGCCAACAGGGCTCCATTAGAATCTCGCTGGAGCTGGTCTACGGCCACGCGTGGGGAGCAAAGGTGTCGCAAACGGCGGGCGAGTTTCGCGTCGACGTAGCCGATTTGCGGGGCCGCCGGCGGCAACGCTGAGGGTCGCCGGTGCTTGCCTCGGGCTCGCCAAGCGCGAATTCATAAGTGTTTGTTAATAAAATAGATTCACGTCACAGTCTGCCCTGTTGCTGTTTGCATGGTAATAAACCATTGAGTAAACTTCGCTGGCTTTTTGACCAGTCGGTAGCTTTTTTACGACGGACATGAAGTACGGCACTATGCCGGCACGACAACCTGCGGGACGGCTTCACTTTTTAAGCTCTCTGGGTTGCTCGGCCTCGTACCCAGATATTGAAAAGATTGTGGCCCTGCAGTTGAGAAGGGCTCGGGATGTGCATTTTCCAGAGGCTCCGTCTGCGGAAGGTTGCAAGAGGCTGTTTTCGTCCGCATATTGTCAGATGCGGCGGGTATTCTTTGCTGCCGTAGTTGCGCCAATTTTAAATAAAATTTTTGAAGGGTGACCTGATCCGTCACCGGGTGAATTATCGATGATAAGAAAACTGTGCCTCGGCCTCGTCGGCTTACTGGCTGCCGGCGTCGCAACTGCCGAGTGGGAGCTAAACATGCCGAAAGGCGTGACGGAGCTTAGCGCCGAAACCTACGGGCTGCATATGATGGTGTTCTGGTGGTGCGTAGCCATCGGCGTCGTCGTGTTTGGCGCAATGATTTATACGCTTTACGCTCATCGAAAATCACGCGGAGCTGTAGCGGCCAAGTTTTCCCACAGCATGTCAGCGGAAGTGATCTGGACCGTTATCCCGATTGTGATATTGCTGATCATGGCCGTGCCAGCCGCCGAGACCCTCGTCAAACTCGAAGACAGTCGTAGCCCGGACCTTACGGTTGTCGTCACCGGTTACCAGTGGAAATGGCATTACCGTTACCAGGATGAGGGCGTCAGCTTCTACTCAAACCTGGCGCGTAGCAGCAACGAAGCACGCATGCTTGATTCCGGTATCGATCCATTCGGCGTCGAAAATTACCTGTCCGACGTCGACCGGCCACTCGTAGTGCCGAAGGGCGCGAAAGTTCGCATTTTGCTGACCTCGAACGACGTGTTGCACGCGTGGTGGGTGCCCGATCTCGCGATTAAACGCGACGCGATTCCAGGATTTATTAACGAGGTCTGGTTCCGCGCCGAGGAGGCCGGCACCTACCGCGGGCGGTGTGCGGAACTCTGCGGCAAGGATCACGGCTTTATGCCTGTCGTCGTCGAAGTCCTCGAACCTGACGCCTACGCCACCTGGCTCGCGGCCGAACAGGCAGACCAGCCGGCCGTGGCGACTGCTAACTAGAGTATTTGGATTAACGGTGCGCACCTCTTAAGTGACGCGCCGCTGGAGAAAGCAAAGAAATGAGTACTGCAGCGACAGACGTAGCCGCACATGACCACCATGACGATCACGGCCCCGCGAAGGGCCTGACGCGCTGGCTGTTTACAACCAATCACAAAGACATCGGCACCCTGTACCTGCTGTTCAGCCTTGTAATGTTTTTTGTCGGCGGTTCGATGGCGATGGTGATTCGCTTCGAGTTGTTCCAGCCCGGGCTGCAGTTCGTGCATCCCGAGTTTTTCAACCAGATGACAACCATGCACGCGCTGATCATGATTTTCGGCGCGGTGATGCCGGCGTTTGTTGGACTCGCCAACTGGATGATCCCGTTAATGATCGGCGCGCCAGATATGGCGCTGCCGCGCATGAACAACTGGTCGTTCTGGATTCTGCCGGTTGCCTTCGGCATGTTGCTGTCCACTCTTATAATGCCGGGCGGCGCACCAGCCGGCGGGTGGACCATGTACCCACCGCTGGTGCTGCAGACCGGTGACTCCTTCCCGTTCCTGATTTTTTCTGTTCACCTGATGGGCCTGTCGTCGATCATGGGCGCCATCAACGTCATCGTTACGATCATTAATATGCGTACCGAGGAAATGACGCTTCTCAAAATGCCGATGTTTGTCTGGACCTGGCTGATCACTGCTTATCTGCTGATCGCGGTGATGCCGGTACTTGCCGGCGCGGTGACGATGCTGCTGACAGATCAGTTCTTCGGCACCAGCTTTTTCCGTGCAGCGGGTGGCGGTGATCCGGTCATGTTCCAGCACATCTTCTGGTTCTTCGGTCATCCCGAGGTCTACATCATGATCCTGCCGGCGTTTGGCGTCGTCTCGGAGATTATCCCAACCTTTGCTCGCAAGCCGCTGTTTGGTCACGATTCAATGGTCTATGCCGCATCCAGTATTGCGTTCCTGTCGTTCATTGTCTGGGCGCATCACATGTTCACGGTAGGTATGCCACTCACCGGCCAGCTGTTCTTTATGTTTGCGACGATGTTGATTGCGGTGCCAACGGGCGTGAAAGTATTCAACTGGACAGCGACGATGTGGCGAGGCTCGATGACTTTCGAGACGCCGATGCTGTTCTCGCTTGCATTCCTGTTCCTGTTCACGATCGGCGGCTTTTCAGGGCTGATGCTCGGCATTGTGCCCGCGGATATCCAGTACCACGACTCGTACTTTGTGGTTGCGCATTTCCACTACGTGCTGGTGCCAGGGGCTATCTTCGGCATCATGGCCGCGGTTTATTACTGGCTGCCGAAATGGACCGGGGTCATGTATGACGAGAAGCTTGGGCAGTGGCACTTCTGGCTGTCGACAATTTTCGTCAACGTGACGTTCTTCCCGATGCACTTTCTGGGTCTCGCCGGTATGCCGCGACGAATCCCCGACTATCCGACGCAGTTTGCAGATTTCAATACAATCGCCAGTATCGGCGCGGTCGGCTTCGGCTTGTCGCAGCTGCTGTTTGCGTACCTGATTATCAAGTGCGCCCGCGGCGACGGCGAAAAGGCGACGGCTGCGGTGTGGGATGATCCCAAGGGCCTCGAGTGGACCGTGCCATCGCCGGCGCCGTACCACACGTTTGACGAACCCCCGCACGTTACGAAGCACGACTCGTTCGACTGATGAGCGCGCAGAACGACAACCCCGAGCTGAAGCGGCGCATTCGCAACAATGCGTTGCTGCTCGGTGCCGTTGCGTTGCTGTTTTTTATCGCCTTTATTGGTATTAACGCGTTGCGCTGATTGACGCTCTCTAAAGAAACCCTATGACGAACACTGAACCGAAACCAAACGACAATCGTTCGCTGACATTGCGCCTCGTAGGCCTTGCATTTGGCATGTTTGCATTCGGCTTTGCGTTGGTGCCTTTGTATGACGTGTTCTGCGAGTTGACCGGGTTTGGCGGCAAGACCAACGAGACCGCGGTAGTCATGGCAGAGAATGTTGACGAGAGCCGCGAGATTCGCCTGGAGTTTATGGCAACTGTCAACGAGTACGCGCCATTCGAGTTAGCACCCAGCGTGCAGAGCATGACGGTGCATCCGGGCGGCATGTACGAGGCAACCTATATCGCACGCAATCTGACAGGCCGCCAAATGACGGCGCAGGCCGTACCGAGCGTGGCGCCCAGCCAGGCAGGGACGCACTTCAAAAAGCTCGACTGCTTCTGCTTTACATCGCAGGAATTCGCCGCAAATGAAGAACGCGAATTACCGGTGCGGTTTATTGTGGACTCCGACCTGCCCGACTACGTCGATACGATTACACTGTCCTACACATTTTTCGATACTGCCCGCCTGTCTGATAACAGCGGCGCGGTACAACATTCAACGCATTCCAACCGTTAAGACCCGGAAGCCGTCATGTCATCACACGCAGAAAATCGTTACTACATCCCGCATGGCAGTCATTGGCCGATAGTCGGTTCAATTGGCCTGCTGTTTCTCATGGTTGGAGTATCCAGCTGGCTGAACGGCGCCGAAGTCGGTTTCTGGGCCATGATGCTTGGCTTTGCGATCATGATTTTTATGCTGACCGGCTGGTTTGGAGCCGTTATCGCCGAGAGCCAGGGTGGCCTTTATAACGGACAAGTCGACATGTCGTTTCGCATGGGCATGTTCTGGTTTATTTTTTCCGAAGTGATGTTCTTTGCGGCGTTCTTCGGCGCATTGTTCTATGCCAGAAACATGTCGATCCCTTGGCTAGGTGGCAGCAGCAACAATTTCTTTACCAACCTCGTACTGTGGTCCGGCTTCGAGAATACCTGGCCCACGAACGGACCGGCCGATCTCGGCGGCAGGTTCGAGAAGATGGGACCTTTTGGTCTGCCATTGATCAATACGGCGATCCTGCTGACGTCGAGTATTACACTCACGATCGCTCACCACGCGCTGCAGCACAATCAGCGCAGGGTCCTGAATATTTTTCTCGCCTCGACGTTTCTGCTTGGCTTCATTTTCGTTTTTTTACAGGGTGAGGAATATATCCACGCCTACCAGGAAATGAACCTTAAGATGACCACGGGTATCTACGGCTCGACGTTTTTCATGCTCACCGGCTTCCACGGTATGCACGTGACGCTGGGTGCCATCATGTTGACCATCATCTGGCTGCGGACAATGAAAGGTCACTTCACGCCGAAGAGTCACTTCGGCTTTGAAGCAGTTGCCTGGTACTGGCACTTTGTTGACGTCGTTTGGATTGGCCTTTACGTCTTCGTTTACTGGATGTAAGACGTTCTGCGGCGCCGCTCCGGGCGCCGCTGTTTACTCAGGGCTTGGCGGCGCTATCCAGCCGGTAAAGTACGCAACAACCAGCGTCACGACGAGTATTGCCGATAACGCCACGCGGATTTTCAGCGCATTTAGCATGCGCGGCGAACCCTGATCGTCCTTGCTCAGGAAATAAAGGCCGGAGCCGAGACTCGCGACGATCGCGATGAGCATGACAAGGACAAAAATTTTCATGGGCTTTCCGATGCGGTCGGACTTGTAATTATAACGTGATGCCTGAAGCCGACTTTAAACAATTTGTAACGACCTGGCTGCCGCCTCTCGCCGGTGTCGGCCTGATTGCGATGTTTATTTCACTGGCCTCCTGGCAACTGGATCGCGCCGCGCAGAAAGAGGCACTCGTAGCATTGTTCTCGGACAGCGCAGCACCGCAGCGGCTATCCGAAATCGCAATCCCTCAACTATTTCAGCCGGTACTGGTTTCCGGCGAGTACCTGCCCGAGCGACAGGTGTTGATAGACAACATCATCAATAACGGCCGCGTCGGTTACAACGTCATCACACCCTTCAAGTCTGAACCCGCTGGCGAGGTGCTGCTCGTAAATCGTGGTTGGCTCGCTAAAGAAACGGCCGGTGATTCGCTGCCGCCCATCGCGGTCGACACAGGGCGCCGGACTATCGCTGCGCGCGTTGGACGACTGCCCCGTGTCGCTGTACGGCCGGGTGCGGCATTTGCAGAGACTGAAGGCTGGCCGCGAGTCGCCGTGTATCCACGGCTGGAAGACGTGGCGTCGGTCACCGGCTTTGCCATTCAGCCTCCCGTATTGCTGTTGTCCGCCGCCGTGGATGACGGTTTCGTGCGAGACTGGCAACCCGCGCAGCAAGGGCCGATGAAGCACTATGGCTATGCCTTTCAATGGTCGGCGCTGGCCTTGACCGTTCTCGTCGTTCTTCTTTGGCAACTAGGAAAACGTGTACGAAATGAACACCGATAATTCACCCCGTCGCAGCGGACGACTGCAGCTTGTCCTTGTCGCCCTGATCTTCGCAGTGCCGTTGATCGCGGCAAGCTGGCTGTACTTTTCGGATAGTGACGTGCGGCCGATCGGCAGGACAAACAACGGCACGCTGCTCGATCCGATCGTCAATATGGCGGATGAACTCGGTGACACGGCGCTGTTGGCGCGGGCGGAAAACCGCTGGATGCTTGTTTACCTGCCAAGCGGTGAGTGTGCAGCGGACTGTGAAGATGCTCTGTACAAGCAGCGCCAGATGCGGCTGATGCTGGGCAATGACATGAGTCGCGTGGTGCGCGTGCTGTTGCACGGGCCGGAAGCGCCGGATACGCTGCCGGATGAACAGGATGACGGGGGGCTTGTTGCGGTCTACGACTCAGCGGCACGCCAGTTATTGAGCAATCTACACCCGCAAGGCAGAAGCGCCGATGGCTTTTTTCTTGTTGACCCGCTTGGCAATCTCGTGATGTTTTTCCCGGCGGATATTACGCCCCGCGAGCTGGTCGATGACGTGGAGCATCTGCTCAAGCTGTCGCATATTGGCTGATGAATCGAATTCTTGAATAACGTGAACACACTGCAACAAACCGCGCATTGGCGTGACTACTACGAGCTGACAAAGCCTCGCGTTGTCACGTTGATCATCTTTACCGCAGTAGTCGGCATGTTTCTCGCGACGCCCGGCTGGCCGGGCAGCATGGCTCTCATATTCGGCACCCTCGGCATCGGGCTTGCCGCATCTTCTGCGGCGGTTATCAATCACGTCCTTGACGCCCGCATAGATGAAAAGATGATGCGAACGCGTTCCAGGCCGATGCCGCAAGGCAAGATGACGGAACGCCAGGCGTTTTCGTTTGCCGCGGCGCTGTGCATCGCGTCCATGGCGATGCTGACTCTGCTCGTTAACGCCCTGACTGCGATACTGACATTCGCTTCGCTGATCGGCTATGCCGTTGTGTACACGGCGTATCTGAAACGCGCGACGCCGCAGAATATCGTAATCGGCGGTGCGGCCGGTGCGGCACCACCGGTGCTGGGCTGGACAGCAGTGACCGGGGAAATTCACAGCGACGCGCTGCTGCTGTTCCTGATTATTTTTATCTGGACGCCGCCGCATTTCTGGGCGCTGGCAATTGCGCGCAAAGAAGATTATCAGAAAGCCGACATACCCATGTTACCGGTTACACACGGCAATACCTTTACGCGGCAATACATTTTGCTCTACACGGTATTGCTCGTGCTGGTAACGATCATGCCCTACCTTACCGGTATGAGCGGTTTGATTTACCTCGCTGCCGCACTCGCCCTCGGTGGCATGTTTCTCTATCACGTGCTGCGACTGCGCGTCGATGAGGGACTGGAGCTACCGATGCGTGTTTTCCGCTTTTCTATTGACTATCTCATGTGGCTGTTTGCTGCGCTGCTGGTTGACCACTACTTTATTGTTCGACTCAGCCTGTAATTTGCTCTTCGTTACGCAGCGATGTTTGTCGCCCCGAGCATCCAGACCGATTAACAACTGACGACAGCCAGCGTTGTCCTCGACGGATTTTTTTGCGCGCAACGAAAACCTGATGTAAGCAAAAAAATGCAGCGGCGCCTTGCGCTTAATGTCTGCTAGACTTTCTCGTTTGCCGCGCCCGACTTGAAGCATAGATGGACGTAACACCCATACTCGACCCCCTGAATGATGCGCAACGCGAGGCCGTTGCTGCTCCGGCAGAGCCCGTGCTCGTTATCGCCGGCGCCGGCAGCGGCAAGACCCGGGTGCTGACACACCGTGCGGCGTGGTTGATCGAAGTAGAGGGTGTCAGTCCGCAAAGCCTGCTGGCGGTCACCTTTACCAACAAGGCGGCAGCGGAAATGCGCGGGCGCATCGAATCGCTGCTGAAAATGCCGGTCAACCACCTGTGGATCGGTACCTTCCACGGACTGGCCCACAGGCTCCTGCGCCGCCATTGGCAGGACGCCAAGTTGCCGCAAAACTTCCAGATCATCGATTCCGATGATCAATTGCGACTGATCAAAAGACTCCTAAAGAACCTGGAGATCGACGACAGCCGCTGGGTGCCGCGTGAAATCCAGTATTTCATCAACGCACAAAAAGACGAGGGATTGCGACCGCAGCACATCGACGACGAGGGAGACGAAACGCGTCGACAGCTCATTGCGTTCTATCAAAGTTACCAGGAGATATGTGAACGTGGAGGCCTGGTCGACTTCGCGGAACTCTTGTTGCGGGCACACGAACTCTGGCGCGACCGACCGGATGTTCTGCAGCATTATCAACGTCGCTTCAGCCATTTGCTGGTGGATGAGTTTCAGGACACAAACGCAATCCAGTATGCCTGGCTGCGCATGCTGGCAGGCAAAACCGGCTTGTTGTTTGCGGTCGGTGATGACGATCAGTCTATTTATCGCTGGCGCGGTGCCCGCGTCGAGCATATTTATCAGTTTCAGAAAGACTTTCCACAGGCGCGAATCGTCAAGCTCGAACAAAACTATCGCTCTACCTCAAATATTTTGAAAGCGGCGAACGCCGTCATTGCCAATAACTCCTCGCGAATGGGCAAGAACCTGTGGACTGACGGTATTGATGGCGAGGCAATCAAAGTGTATTCCGCCTTCAATGAGCGTGATGAGGCTGACTTTATCATTGGCCGTTTGCGCGATTGGAGCGCACAAGGCAATGCGCGTGCGGACGCCGCTGTCCTGTACCGCTCCAATGCGCAATCGCGCGTTCTGGAAGAAGCGCTGATGAACGCGCGCATACCTTACCGGGTCTATGGCGGCCTGCGATTCTTTGAGCGCCAGGAAATCAAGGACGCGCTGGCCTATCTGCGACTGGTTTCGAACCGCGACGACGACAGTGCCTTCGAGCGCGTCGTCAATCGTCCGACCCGCGGCATTGGTGCACGCACCGTCGAAACGATGCGCGCCTACGGGCGGGCCAATGCGACCTCAATGTGGCGCGCGGCTGCTGCCGTTGCTAGCGATACGCTTGCCGGCCGCGCGAGCGCAAGCGTGTTGGCGTTCATGCAGCTCATCGAAGGCATGAGTCGGGATATCAAGAACTTGTCGCTCGCCGACAAAGTCGATCACGTCATTAATCTCAGCGGGCTTATTGAGTTCTTTAAAAAAGAGAAGGGCGAGAAAGGCGAAACGCGCATAGAAAACCTGGAAGAACTGGTCAGCGCCGCGCGCGGTTTCGTGCTCGATGCGGACGAAGACATGGATGAGCTCGATGCATTCCTGGCGCACGCTGCACTCGAGGCAGGCGAAGGGCAGGCCGATGCCTGGGAAGATTGTGTACAGCTGATGACGATGCATTCAGCGAAAGGCCTCGAATTTCCCATGGTCGTGATGTGCGGCATGGAGGACGGCCTGTTCCCGCACCAGCGCTCGTTAAATGATGTGCATGGCCTCGAAGAAGAGCGGCGACTCTGTTACGTGGGTATTACGCGCGCCCGCGAGGTACTTTATGTCACCTACGCGGAGCAGCGCCGCCTGCACGGCATGGACAGTTATGCGCAGCAGTCCCGATTTATCGCCGAATTGCCCGAGGACCTGGTCGAGGAGATTCGACCGAAAATCGAGACCAGCCGACCCCTGCGTCAACACCAGGGAAACCGCCGAATTGCGACGTCGGCGAACCTGCGCGCCGGGGCGGCCGAGGAGATCGGCGTGCGGCTCGGGCAGCGCGTGCGACACGGAAAATTCGGTGACGGCGTGATCCTCAACTGTGAGGGCCATGGCGCTCACGCCCGTGTGGAGGTTAACTTTGAGAATGCGGGCACGAAATGGCTCGTTCTGAGCTATGCGAACCTTGATCTGATGTAGAATCCCTTTGCAGACAAGAATAAGAACAGGCGCTTGCGTCGCATTTTCACATCGACTGTTCAGGACCTGATATCGAGCGATGAAAATTCTGATTCTGGGCGCTGGTCAGGTTGGCTCTTCGGCCGCCTATCACCTGTCCCGCGAGGAAGCGAACGAGGTTACCGTCGTGGACACACGTCCCGGTGTGCTGCGTGATCTGCAGGATCGCCTCGACATTCGCACGGTAGTTGGCCATGCCGCTTACCCCGATGTACTCGAACGTGCCGGCGCCAACGATGCGGATATTATTGTTGCGCTGACAGATTCGGATGAGACCAACATGGTTGCGTGTCAGATTGCCTACACGCTTTACCACACGCCGACCAAGATCGCGCGCATTCGCTCAGCGGAATACATGAACTCCAAAAAGCTGTTCACTCAGGATGCGATCCCGGTGGATGTGCGTATCAGTCCTGAACAACTGGTCTGCGAATACGTTGCACAGCTTATTCTCTACCCGGGCGCATTGCAGGTACTCGACTTTGCCGAAGGCCGGGTGCGCCTCGTCGGTGCGCGAGCCGATCGCAACGGGCTGCTGGTCGGGCAAAAAATATCGGCCCTGAAAGAGCACATTCCGAATACCGAGGGACGTATCGCTGCCATCTACCGCGCGGGCCAGTCGCTTATTCCGGAAGGCGACACGATCATCGAAGAAGGAGACGAAGTCTTTTTCATCGCAGCTCGCAAAGACATTCGGGTATTCATCAGCGAAATGCGCAAGCTGGAAGACCCGGTACGTCGCGTCGTGATCGCCGGCGGCGGTAATATTGGTGTGCGCCTTGCGCTGGCTCTCGAGCAAACCAACCAGGTCAAGATCATCGAGCGCGACCAGCAGCGCGCGCGCGTAATTTCCGAACGGCTTAACAAGTCCATCGTATTGCACGGAGATGCGGCCGACGAGGAATTGCTGCTTGAGGAAAATATCGACAACGTCGACGTATTTGTCGCGCTTACCAACGCGGAGGAGGCCAACATTTTATCGGCGATGCTGGCCAAGCGACTGGGCGCCCACAAGGTGATGGCGTTAATCAATCGGCCCTCGTATGCAGAACTCGTTGAGTCCGGCACGATTGATATTGCTATCTCCCCGCAACAGGTAACGATCGGCTCTCTGCTTGCGCATGTCCGCCGTGGCGATGTCGTCAAAGTGCATTCGCTGCGGCGCGGCGCCGCCGAGGCTATTGAGGCTGTCGCACACGGCACCGATAAACAATCACAGGTTGTGGGCAAGAAAATCGAAGACATCGCACTGCCGCGAGGCACCACGATCGTGGCGCTCGTTCGCGGTGAAACCGTGATAATTGCCCATCACGACACAATTGTTGAATCTGACGATCATGTCATTCTGTTCATGACCGACCGCCGCAAAATCGAAAGCCTGGAAAAACTCTTTCAGGTTGGCGTGTCTTTCGTCTAGCCAGCGTGCGATAGAAACCCATCATGAGCTGGACAATCGTACAACGCATTCTGGGCTTGCTGCTGATGATGTTCAGCGTCACGATGCTGCCGCCTATAGTCATCAGTCTCATCTTTGACGAAAATTCCTGGATCCCGTTTGTCGAGGCGTTCGCGCTAACGCTGACCTTTGGAATTTTGATCTGGGCGCCCGTGCGCAAACAGCGGCGCGAGCTGCGCTTGCGGGACGGCTTCCTCGTCGTAGCGTCGTTCTGGACGGTGCTGGGCGCTTTTGGTGCGGCGCCTTTATACCTGGCCGAAGTGCCGTCGATGTCATTCACCGATGCCGTTTTTGAATCGATGTCCGGGCTGACAACAACCGGCGCGACGGTGCTCACCGGTCTGGACACACTGCCAAAAGCCATCCTTTATTACCGGCAACAACTGCAGTGGCTCGGTGGTATGGGCATCATCGTTCTCGCGGTTGCGATCCTGCCCATGCTGGGCGTCGGCGGTATGCAATTGTATCGCGCTGAAACGCCGGGTCCCGTCAAGGATAACAAGCTGACCCCGCGAATTACCGAGACGGCCAAGGCTCTGTGGTACGTCTACCTCGCGTTTACGACCTTGTGCGCGGTCGGTTACTGGATCGCGGGCATGAACTGGTTTGATTCGATATGCCATGCGTTTTCGACGGTTGCCATCGGCGGCTTCTCAACACACGACTTGTCCATTGGCTATTTCAACAGCACGGCCATCGATATCATTGCGATTTTTTTCATGTTCGCCGCGGGCATAAATTTTTCGCTGCACTTTTTTGCCTGGCGCTTCGTACAGATAACACATTATTCCTCCGATCCTGAGTTTCGCGCCTACGCCAGCATTCTCATTACCTTATCGACAGTCGTTGTGCTCGCGCTGCTGTGGTTTGGCACCTACGGCACCATGAGCGAGAGTGTGCTGAACGGCGTGTTTCAGGCTGTATCGATAGCGACGACAACCGGCTTCACTACCGCAAACTACGCAGCCTGGCCGGGCGCGATTCCGGTGTTGCTGATCTTTGCCAGCTTTATCGGCGGCTCAGCAGGGTCTACCGCAGGTGGCATTAAAGTGATTCGCTGGTTGCTCGTTTACAAACAGGGCTTTCGGGAGATATCCCGGCTCGTGCATCCGAGTGCGGAAATTCCGGTCAAGCTCGGCAACTCCGCGGTACAGCCGCGCGTTATCGACGCCGTCTGGGGATTTTTCTCCGTCTACATCATCGTATTTGGCATCATGTTATTGCTCATGATGTCGACCGGGCTTGACCAGGTCACGGCGTTCTCGGCCGTGGCCGCAACTTTGAATAACCTGGGACCGGGACTCGGCGAAGTTTCTGCCGGCTTCATGACACTCAGTGATCCCGCGAAATGGATTTCGGTCGTTACGATGCTGCTCGGACGACTCGAGATTTTCACTCTGCTGGTACTTATCACGCCGACCTTCTGGCGTCATTAGATGAGCACAAGAATCGAGGCCCTCCTGAACATGCTGGAGCAGGGACAGGACTCTGCGTTGTTACGTTTTGCGATCGGCAACGAATACCTGCTTGCCGGTGAACCCGATGCCGCAATGGTTCATTTGCAAAAGGCCACGGAGCACGACAACAGCTATTCAGCAGCGTGGAAGCTGCTGGGCAAAGCCTGTGCTGACGCCGGCAAAACCTCCGCGGCCAAAGCCGCATTTACGGCCGGTATCGAGGCCGCCAACGCGCAAGGTGACCGGCAGGCGGCTAAGGAAATGACCGTATTTCTAAAGCGCTTGCGCGCAAGCAACGAGACCAGTACTTGATGAGTAAAGAGAGCCTCAGCGACAGGATAGACAGCTTCAGCCGCGCCACGGGTAAAGCGACTTCCTGGCTGACGTTATTGATGGTCATCGTTACGGTGATCATTGTGGTCATGCGTTACGCGTTCGATTTCGGAATGATCTGGCTGCAGGAATCACTGACGTGGATGCACGCCGTAGTTTTCATGATGGGCGCCGCCTGGACGCTGCAGCAGGACGAACATGTACGGGTGGATGTCTTTTTTCGCGATATGACCGAACGGCAAAAAGCCACGGTCAATCTGCTTGGCGTGCTGCTGTTTGTATTTCCGCTGTGCGGCTATATCTTCTTTGAAGCATTCGACTACGTGCAGCGCGCCTGGCAGATTCGCGAGATCTCACGCGATACGGGCGGCCTGCCGTATCCGGCTATTCCATTGTTGAAATCTGTATTGCTGTTGATGCCGTTGGCGCTCGCGTTGCAGGGGCTTGCCATGCTGCTGCGCAGCCTTCAAGACCTGCGCGGCCAGTAAGACATGGAATATGTAGCGCTGTTGATGTTCGTGGTGGTGGTCGTGCTGTTGCTGGCCGGGTTTCCGGTGGCATTTTCGCTCGCCGGCACCGCACTGATATTCGCCATGGGCGGAGTCATTGGCGGTGGGTTTGAGGCCGCGTTCCTGACCGGCCTGCCCAGCCGGATCTTTGGCGTCATGACCAATGAAACTCTCGTTGCCGTGCCGCTCTTTGTTTTCATGGGCATAACGCTTGAGCGCGCGCGTATTGCCGAGGAGTTGCTGGACACACTGAGTGCCTTGTTCGGCCGACTGCGCGGCGGACTCGGCATCGCGGTGACGCTCGTCGGCACGCTCCTTGCGGCGAGCACCGGAATCGTTGGCGCAACCGTCGTTACGATGGGCTTGTTGTCGCTGCCGACGATGTTAAAGCGCGGCTACTCGCCAGAGATTGCAAGCGGCACCATCTGTGCTTCCGGCACACTCGGCCAGATCATTCCGCCGTCAATTATTCTGGTCATGCTGGGCGACGTCATGTCGTCCGCCTACCAGCAGGCGCAACTTGAGCAAGGCATTTTCTCGCCAAAGACCGTGTCAGTCGGCGACCTGTTCGCGGGCGCCCTGCTACCGGGCTTGTTGCTGGTGGCGCTTTACATGCTCTACCTGTTCATCGTCGCAATTGTTCGCCCCTCGTCCATGCCGGCGCGACCCGACGACGACGCTGACGTCTCGTTTGTGAAGCTGCTGGCGGCACTGGCGCCGCCGCTAATTCTGATCATCGCGGTGCTGGGTTCAATACTTGCGGGACTGGCAACGCCGACTGAAGCGGCCGGCGTCGGTGCCGCAGGCGCCCTGTTGATCGCCGTGCAACGGCGCGCGCTGGATCTGCCGCGATTGAAAGACATCATGGAGGGCACAACCAGAATCAGCAGCATGGTATTCCTGATCCTGATTGGCGCTTCTGTTTTTTCGCTGGTGTTTCGCGGCTACGACGGCGATGAAGGTGTGCGGACGCTGCTGGAAGGCTTGCCGGGCGGTGTTTTCGCTGCCGTGTTGGTCGTCATGCTGCTGATGTTCGTACTGGGGTTCGTTCTCGACTTCATTGAGATCACGTTTGTCGTGGTGCCGATAGTCGGGCCCGTCCTGCTCGCAATGGGTCTTGATCCGGTGTGGCTGGGCATCATGATTGCCATCAATCTGCAAACCTCTTTCCTGACGCCGCCGTTTGGTTTTGCGTTGTTTTATTTGCGCGGTGTCGCGCCACCTGCGGTGACCACCGGACATATTTATCGCGGCGTGATGCCGTTTGTTGCGATTCAGCTTTTGATGCTGCTGATTCTCGCAGCATTCCCCGAACTCGCCACGTGGTTGCCGAACCAGATCTACGGCAGCTAGGGCGAGCTATTTCACGACTCTCCCGGAATTCGTGCCTTCAGAAATGAGTATTCGCTGACCCGTTGGTTCTCGTTCGACTTCTGGAGAAACGGCGTGACCGAATCCTGCAGGCGTTTCGCCCACGGGTCGCGCTCAGACAATTCATTGACGATGTCGCTCGAATGCTTTTCCAGCAGGCGTAACACGTCCGCAGGAAATTCGCGCAGCTCGACCGTGGAGTCCTGCTTCAGTTCATGCAGGGCCTGCGCATTGCCCCAAATGTATTCGGCCTGAATGTCGAGATTGATTGCCTGGCAGCAGACCTCGACGATGGCCTGCAAGTCTTTCGGCAGGGTATCCCACGCTTCCTTGTTGATGATGCATTCGAGCAGCGGACCAGGCTCGTGCCAGCCGGGGTAGTAGTAATAGCGCGCGGCCTTGTGCAGCCCCAGCGACAGGTCGTTGTACGGACCTACCCATTCAGCCGCGTCAATCGCACCGGTCTGCAATGACGTAAAGATTTCCGAGGCCGGCACGGTGACCTGGGTAGCGCCCGCGCGCTGCATCACCTCTCCGCCCAAGCCCGGGATGCGCATCTTCAGGCCTTTAAGATCGTCGACCGTATTAATTTCCTTGTTGAACCAGCCGGCCATTTGCACGCCGGTCTGACCTGCAGGAAAGGGCACCAGCCCAAAGTCCGCGTACAGTTCCTGCCAGAGTTCGACGCCGCCGCCGTAGTAAAGCCAGGCGTTCATTTCGTTGGCATTCAGGCCAAACGGGATCGCGGTGAAATACTGCGCCGCAGGAACTTTGCCGCGATGATAATAGGAGGCGTCGTGACCCATTTGTGCCGTGCCTGAACGAACCGCGTCAAAAACCTCGAGCGCCGGCACCAGTTCGCCACCTGCGTAGACGCGGATTTTGAGCCTGCCGCCAGAAGCCCGCTCTATATTCTCCGCCAGGTTCTCAACGCCCAGGCCCAGACCGGGAAGTCCCGGCGGCCATGACGTGACAAGATTCCAGCTGAATGTCTGGCTGGTGCTTGCGGCGCTGCTGTTTTCGGCCGACTTGTCAGGTCCGCAAGCGGTCACGCCGGCGGCCAGCGCCAACCCTCCTACAAATTCGCGTCTTTTCATGGGCCAGGCTTCCTTCCGACTAGGTACAGGGCCCCGCAGTGTAGTGTGGGACGGGGAGACTGCAAAGGCTTTGTCGCGAGTCGGACAATCCCACCTTTCGTCCCCATATTGAACTTTTGTGATTTCATTTACCACCATGCGTATTTAAAGAAAAAAGTGGTAAATAATTGTTAGAAACCGCGGAATATTAAAATAAAGTGGTTTTATTTGACACAAAATGGCCCCAACCGTGAGGTTGGGGCCACTCCTTCCGTGGACGGGCGCATTCTCGGGCTCTTCCCTGGGCCTGCACCCCGGCCGACATCGCCGCGGCCGCCCGTACCGCCCAGACTGCCACGCGCGCGCCACGGGATATGCCGTTGTTATTCGCCGTTGTTGAAATAAACTCGACTGCCCGCGGCGCCGGTAATCCAACGCGCGCCGCATTTCGGGAGGTATCCAGAAATTGATCGGGTTACTGCAGCGCGTCCTCGAGGCGGACGTCAGCATCGCCGGGGAGACGGTAGGCCGCATAGAGCGCGGTCTGTTGGTGTTTGCCGCCGTGCACCGCGACGACACGCCGCGGGATACCCGGCGGCTGGCCGAACGTATCGCGGGCTACCGGGTCTTCGCGGATGATACCGGCCGTATGAATCTCAGCCTGCGCGATACCGGCTTCGGCCTGCTGCTGGTGCCGCAGTTCACGTTGGCGGCCGATACCAGGAAGGGCATGCGCGCCAGCTTTACGCATGGCGCGCCTCCCGACAAGGCCGAGGAATACTTCCTGCAGCTCGTTGCCGAGTGCCGCGGGCTGATTGGCGCTGCAGAATGCGGTCGCTTTGGCGCGGACATGCAGGTCAGCCTGACAAATGACGGACCGGTCACATTTTGGCTGGAATCCTGAATGAAATCATCGCGATCGGGACCGGCTTTGTTGCGCCTTGTAGCGTATCATGATCATAATTCGCGTCCCGCGCGCCGCCTGTGTCGGCGGGGGCGAGACGCAATTTAAATTTAGGGGCCATGCCCCGGGAGACACGTAAAGATGTTCGCCAACATCGGTCCTGTTCAACTGCTGATTATCCTGGTCATTGTGCTGGCCATCTTCGGCACCAAACGATTGCGAAGTCTTGGCTCAGACCTCGGCAGCGCCGTGAAGGGTTTTCGCGGTGCCATGTCAGACGCCGACAAGGAAGAGGATGCGGAGCAGCTAAGCCACAAATCCAAGGACGCGGACTTCGACACCACCCCGGAAGCCGGGTCCGACAAGAAAGAAGAACACCGGTAACCGCCCGTGTCGGGAATCGGCTTCAGCGAGCTGATAATACTTCTGCTTATTGGGCTCATCGTATTGGGGCCCGAGAGGCTGCCGCGTGTTGCTAATCAGCTAGGCGGCTGGATCGGAAAAGCGCGCCGCATGACGCGCGTCCTGAAACGTCAGCTTGAAGAAGAAATGGACCTGGGCGATATCCAGGACATCGTGCCGCCCGCCCGAACCAAACACTCAGGCTTGGGCTTTGAACCCCCCACCAGCGCAGCCGGCCTTGCTGCAACAACCACAACAGCCAACACCGAAAAAGACGACACCTGGTCTGCAGCTCATGATGCCGAGAGCGCGGGCACCGGCGTCGGCGACAGTCCGGCAGACGAGGGGGCAAGCAACGCCGCAGCGTCCGCCGTTGACGAGAAAGACAAGAACGAGAAAGGGCAGGCGTGAACGCGAGTACCGAGCAAACATCTTCAGAAAACGCAGAGCCACTGGAAGAGGGTACGCTGCTATCGCACCTCGTCGAACTGCGTTCACGCCTGTTAAAAGTTGCCCTGGCGGTAGTGGGAATTTTTATCCTGCTGCTACCGTTTAGCAGTGAAATATTTTCTATAGCCTCGAAGCCGTTGCTCGCAGTTTTGCCGGGCGGCCGGATGATCGCAACGGCACCTGCCTCGCCGCTGATCGCACCTTTCAAGATGACCTTCTATATCGCGATTTTTCTCGCGATGCCGGTCGTGTTGTACCAGGTATGGGCGTTTATCGCGCCGGGCCTCTACCGCAAGGAAAAACGCTTTGCGGTGCCCCTGTTGGGTACCAGCATTTTGCTGTTCTATGCCGGCATCGCGTTTGCGTATTTCGTCGTATTCCCGTTGATTTTCGGCTTTTTCACGCAAATCGCGCCTGCGGATGTCGAGGTCCAGCCCGACATTAGCGAGTTCCTGTCATTTATCGTGACCATCGTTTTTGCGTTCGGCCTCGCGTTTGAAGTGCCAATCGCCACCGTACTACTCGTCTGGACCGGCCTCGTGTCAAGAAAGAAGCTCGCCAGCGCGCGCCCTTACGTATTTCTCGGTGCTTTTGTCATCGGCATGTTCCTGACGCCGCCGGATGTCATCAGCCAAACGCTGCTCGCTGTGCCGGTTTACTTGTTGTACGAGCTGGGTATTCTCATGTCGCGCGTTGTCGCGTCGGACAATGAGGAAGACTCGGCAGCCGGGGGGGCGGAAAAGTAAGCAGGGCGACCTGCGTTTGGTTATTTCGTTGCGTACAAACTAATGTGTATGCTCGATAGAAAGTGGGGCGGGCCGCAAGGCCTGAATTTTAAGACGGCGGGCCATCGGTACCGCTGCTAGCAAAAAGAGACTATTCATGACGGATTCCGTTGCCACTGCGGCTAACGCTGCAAACGACAAACAACTGCTGGGCCATCCACGCGGACTGGCCACACTATTCTTTACAGAGATGTGGGAACGGTTCAGTTATTACGGCATGCGCGCTTTACTCGTCTTGTTCATGACCGACCAGATCATGAATGGCGGCATGCAGCTCGACGATGCTTCCGCAACAGCGATCTACGGCATTTACACGGCACTTGTATACCTTGTCGCGTTGCCGGGCGGCTGGATTGCCGATCGGCTGACCGGCGCGCAGCGCGCCGTGTTTTATGGCGGCATTATCATTATGGCCGGTCACTTCGTGCTGGCGATTCCCTCGACCAACGCTTTTTTTATCGGACTCTTACTGGTTGTGCTCGGCACCGGTCTGTTGAAGCCGAATGTCAGTGCAATCGTCGGTGAGCTGTACACACCCGGTGACCCGCGCCGCGACGGCGGCTTTTCCATTTTTTACATGGGTATCAACCTCGGGGCGATGCTGGGACCGCTGGTCTGCGGCTCGCTGGCACAAAGTGCGAGCTTTGGCTGGCACTACGGTTTTGCGGCCGCCGGCGTGGGCATGTTGTTCGGCCTGATTCAGTTTCGCATGACTCAAGGGTACCTCGGAGAGGCCGGTCTCGAGCCGGCTCATGCGGCGGACCCGAATCACGATGCGGCTTCGCGGCGGCGCGGTTGGATGATGGTAGCTGTCGGAGTCGCCCTCATCGTGATCTTTACCGCACTGGGTTTGAGCGGCACTTTCGACCTTGATCCGGTAGCCATTTCCCGCGGATCCACCTACGTCATCCTCGCCGTCACCGCCGTATTTTTCATCAACATGTTTATGTTCGGCAAACTGACGCCAGTGGAAGCCAAACGAATTTACGTGTTCATTGCTCTGCTGGTTGGCTCGGCGATGTTCTGGTCCGGTTTCGAGCAGGCCGGCAGTTCGCTGAATATATTCGCGGACCGGTATACGCAACTTGAATTGGGTCCGATCACTTTGTTGTCCACCTGGTTCCAGTCCATCAATTCAATATTCATCATCATATTTGCACCGGTATTTGCCTGGTTGTGGGTATGGCTGGCACAGCGCAACCTGAATCCTTCGACGCCGGCAAAGTTTGGTTTGGGCCTCGTGTTGCTGGCCGTCGGTTTTGGCATGATGGTTATTGCCTCGACGATTGTTGCCAGCGGCGATAAGGCAATGCCCACCTGGTTGATCCTGACCTACCTGTTCCACACCTTCGGTGAGCTTGCCCTTTCGCCCGTTGGACTGTCGGCCACTACCAAGCTGGCGCCCAAGCGCTACGTCGGGCAATTAATGGGCATCTGGTTTGTGTCGATCGCGCTGGGTAATTTGATCGCGGGCCAGATCGCCGGCGACTTCGATCCGGACAACGTCGCTGCATTTCCGAGCCAGTACCTGACTATTGTGCTGACCACGGCGGGCACCGGCATCATCTTGCTGCTGTTCACCAAGCCGTTAAGGAAACTCATGGGCGGTGTGCACTAGTGAAAATATTCTCACTGCAAAAACTGCTGCTTTTATCCACCGTGTGCGTGCTCGCGGCCTGCGAGGTGCGCGTCGAAGCGGATGCACATGACGACGAGAATGCGGCTAATTTCGTCGCTCGCGTCAACGATGAGTTAGCGGAGCTCAGGCGTGAGTCTGGCGCCGCTGAATGGGTCAGGTCGACCTACATCATCCTCGACACTGCGATCGTCGCCGCCAAGGCCAGCGAAAAATACGCTGCCTGGCACAGCGCTACCGTTGCCGACTCACTGCGCTATGCGCGTGAGGATTTGCGTCCTGACGTCGCCCGCGCACTGAAGTTGCTGACGCTTAGTACCTCGGAACCGGCGCCGAACGACTTCGCGAAGCGCAAGGAGCTGGCGGCGCTCTCGACCGAACTCGGTGGCCTTTACGGCGCGGGTAAGTATTGCCCCGAGAGCAGTGGCGAAGAAACCTGTCTGAGCCTCGGTGATCTAGAGAACGTACTTGCCGAGAGCCGTGACTACGACAAGCAGCTGGACGCGTGGCGCGGCTGGCACACCATTTCGATACCGATGCGCGCGATGTATCAGCGGTTTGTCGAGCTCACCAACGAAGGCGCGCGCGAACTTAACTACGCCGACCTCGGTAAAATGTGGAAAGACAACTACGACATGTCGCCGGCAGCTTTCGAGGCGGAATCGTTGCGTCTCTATAACCAGGTGAAACCGCTGTACGACGCCTTGCATTGTCATGTGCGCGCAGAACTTGCAGAACACTACGGCACCGACAAGGTGCCGCTTGACGGACCCATACCTGCGCATCTGCTGGGCAATATGTGGGCGCAGGAGTGGGGCGAGATTTACGACCTGCTCGAACCGTACCCGGGCGTCGGCGACCTGGATGTTGATGCTGCGCTAGCCGCACAGAATTACACGCCAGTAAGTATGGTGGAATCCGCAGAACAGTTTTACGAATCTCTCGGCATGCCCGCATTGCCCGCAACCTTTTGGGAGCGCTCGATGTTCAAAAAGCCGGCGGACCGTGAGGTCGTCTGCCATGCCAGCGCGTGGGGCCTCGACGGTGGTAACGATTTACGGATCAAGATGTGTATCGAGCCCGCGTACGAAGACCTGCGTGTGATTTATCACGAACTGGGTCACAACTATTACCAGGGCGCTTACAGAGACCAGCCGCCCTTGTTTCAAACCGGCGCGCACGGCGGTTTTCATGAAGCGATCGGCGACACGATCACGTTGTCGATGACGCCTGGCTATCTCGCCGAGGTAGGCCTGATCGAATCCGCCGCCACGAGCGACGAGGCGACGATCAATCGCCAGATGCAGCAGGCCCTCGACAAAATTGCGTTCCTGCCGTTTGGCAAACTGATCGACGAATGGCGCTGGAATGTGTTTTCCGGCAAGACGGCGCCCGGCGATTACAACAAAGCCTGGTGGGAGCTGCGTACGCGCTACCAGGGCATCGCGCCCGCCGGGGTCCGCGGCGAGGAGTTCTTTGACCCGGGTGCCAAGTATCATGTGCCGGCCAACGTGTCCTACACGCGGTATTTCCTCGCGCGTATCCTGCAGTTTCAATTTCAGCGATCGCTGTGCGAAACGGCGGGGCACACAGGCCCGTTGCATGAATGCTCTATCTACGGCAACAAGGAAGCAGGAGCACGCCTGCTGGCCATGCTCGAAGCCGGTGCCAGCCAGCCGTGGCAGGACACGCTGGAAAAACTGACCGGCACACGTGAAATGGACGCGACGGCGATTATTGATTATTTCCAGCCGTTGATGAACTGGCTCGAGGTCAGGAATCGCGATCGGACCTGCGGCTGGTGACGCGACGCGCAGCGCCATGGATGCTGTCGGGGAAGCAAAGCGCGTCGCTATCTGGCGCAAGGTTGAAATAACGGGGAGTCAGGGCTAATGCACGATTTCGAAAAGCTGGGTGCGTTTTATCTCGGCAGGCACGGTGATAAGAAGAGCGGCAAAGGCGCCGAGGAACTGGTCCTGTATGACTCAAAGGATCTGACGACGCATGCCGTCATCATAGGCATGACGGGCTCCGGTAAGACCGGGCTGGGTATTGGCCTGCTCGAAGAGGCAGCCCTTGATCACATCCCGGTGATTGCGATCGATCCCAAAGGCGATCTCGGCAACCTGATGCTGACGTTTCCCAAACTCAAGGCTGAGGACTTCCGGCCCTGGATCAACGAACGCGCCGCGCTCGACCAGGGGCAAACCCCGGACGAATTCGCGGCGGCCCAGGCTGCGCTCTGGAAGAAGGGCTTGAAAGGCTGGGGGCAGGACGGCAAGCGCATCACCAAGCTAAAGCAAAGCTCGGACGTGGCGATTTACACGCCGGGCAGCGAAGCGGGTCTGCCGATCTCAGTGCTGAAGTCGTTCTCTGCGCCACAGGAGGCGTTGCTGAATGATGGTGATTTATACCGCGAGCGGATACAGGCTACGGCGACCGGCATCCTGTCGCTGATCGGCATTGATGCAGACCCGATCACCAGCCGCGAACACATACTGTTGTCACAAATTCTCGATCACAATTGGCGAGAAGGCCGCAGCCTCGATATCGCTGCGCTGATTGGCGCAATCCAGGCGCCGCCGATGAACAAGGTCGGCGTGCTGGACCTCGAATCTTTTTACCCCTCGAAGGATCGCTTTGGCCTTGCGATGCGCCTGAACAATCTGCTGGCTGCACCGGGTTTCGATGCCTGGATGCAGGGCGAGCCGCTGAGCGCTCAGGGACTGCTTTACACCAGCGACGGCAAACCGCGCACATCGATCATGTCCATCGCCCATCTTGATGAAGCAAGCCGCATGTTCTTCGTCACGATGTTGTTGAACGAACTGATCGCCTGGATGCGCGCGCAACAAGGCACCTCAAGCCTGCGCGCAATTCTGTACATGGATGAAATCTTTGGCTACATGCCGCCAACCGCGAACCCGCCTTCAAAGCGTTTGTTCCTGACCCTGTTGAAACAGGCGCGGGCGTACGGCGTCGGGCTGGTGCTTGCCACGCAAAACCCGGTTGATCTCGATTACAAAGGCCTGTCCAACACCGGCACCTGGTTTATAGGACGTATGCAAACCGAACGCGACAAGGCGCGTGTCATGGAGGGCCTTGAAGGCGCAAGCCAGGGCGGCACTTTCGACAAGCAAAAAATGGAACGCACACTCGCGGGCCTCGGCAAGCGCCGCTTCCTGTTGCACAACGTGCACGAAGACGAGGACGTGGTATTTGGTACGCGCTGGGTCATGTCCTATCTGGCCGGCCCTTTGACGCGTGACCAGATAGGCACCTTGATGCAGGATCGCGCGCCGGCCGAAACGGCGACTGCCGCTGCCCCGAGCGTCAAGAAAGCAGCGAAAGTTGTTGCCGCCCCCGTCCTGCCGCCCGGCATTCAGCAATATTATGTGCCAGCGACTGGCGGCGACATTGTCTACTACCCACGCCTGCTGGGGGCAGTCGATATTGGTTACACAAGCGCGCGCTACAAGATCGACGATAATCGGGAATGCGTTCATACGCTTGAATTCGGAGATGGCCCGGTGGGCGTCGACTGGGATGATGCTGAACCGTTTGCCATCGACGCAGATGACCTGGACACCGAGGCTGCGCCTGACAGCCGTTACGCCGATTGCCCCGCTGACGCGGGCGTAGCCAAGAACTACACCAAGTGGCGAAAAGACTACGCGCGCTGGATACGGCAGAACGAAACGATCTCTCTCTACAAGAACAAGCGCTTCAAGTTGACCTCTGAAGTCGCGGAGTCGGAAGGCGATTTTCGCGTGCGGTTGCAGCTACGCGCCAGCGAAGAGCGCGACAAGGCCATTGCGAAACTGCGTAAGCGCTACGCGACGAAAGCAACAACACTTGAGAACCGCTTGTTGCGGGCAACGCAGGCTGTCGAGCGCGAAGCACAGCAAAGCGGCAAGAAAAAACTCGATACGGCCTTGTCATTTGGCACCGCTATCCTTGGCGCCGTATTGGGGCGCAAGCGCTTGTCGGCGAGTACGGCGAGTCGGGTAGGCACCGCCATCCGCTCCGCGAGCGGCGCGCGCAAGGAGGCCGGGGATGTCGAACGTGCCAAACAGACGCAGGCCAAGGTGCAGGCGGAAATCGGCAAGCTGAACAAGACTCTGCAAGAAGAAATCGATGCCCTGGATACGAGCTTCGACGCCCAAACAGAAGAGCTCGACGAGGTAACAGTGAGGCCAAAATCGACGGACATTCACATCGAGCTGTTCGGGCTTGCGTGGCTGCCGTATCGCGACCAGGGTGACGGGCGGCTGCGCGCCGCGTGGGACGAGTAAGCTGCCTTACTGGCCGAGGCAGACGCCCGCGTAGGCCATCGTCTTGCCGGCATTCTTCAACCGGCAGTCGTTATCGTAGGTGTTGCCGTCAAGTCCACACACCGGCTGGTAAGTGCGCGGACAGTTTGCGCCCTGCTCCTCGCAAAGCCCCGCGTGTTTGATCCGCACGCCCGCGCGCTCTGCCTGGCAGGCGTTGCCGTAGGTCAATTCGTTTGAGCCGCAAACCGGAACGTACAGCCGCGGGCAGGGACGCACACCACAGGCGCCTTCGCTAAAAGTGCTGACGCCAGCGCCTTCCGCCTTGCAAGCGTTGTCGTAGGTCGCGCCATCATCACCACACACCGGGGAAATAATCGCCGGGCAGTCCTGCGGGTCGCAGGCGCCCTCCCGCTGCACCGGAATCCGCTCCTGTTCCGCCTCGCAGCGATTGCGATAACTGCGCGCATTGGTGCCGCAGACCGGTTCAAAAATATCGGGGCAACCACTTTCTGAACATGCGCCCAACGCGGCGATAGCAATTTCAGCGGCGCTGGCGAGGCAGGCATTGTTATACGTTACGCCGTCTTCGCCGCAGACCGGCACGAACTCGTCATCGCAGCCGTCCTCGCCTACCTCACACAATCCGGAGAACTCGACCTCTACGCCGGACGCGCTGGCAAAACAGGCGTTGCTGTAGGTGTTGCCATCGGCTCCGCAAACGGGTGCGAATTCCTCACCGCAAGCGGCCGCTTTTTCACACAGCCCGATCGTGGCAACCTCCACGCCGGCCGCCTCTGCAACGCAGGCATTCCCATAGGTCTTGCCGTCAGCACCGCAGACAGGCTCGAAGCGCTCGCCGCATTCATTGGCAGAGTATTGACTGCACTCGCCGAAACCGACGATGTCAACGCCCGCCGCGGCCGCCACGCAATCGTTGCTGTAAGTCTTGCCATCGATCCCGCAAACGGGGTCGTACTGCATCGTGCACGCAGTGTCGCCCAACGCCTCTGTGGTCGCCTCACCCTTGGAACCCTGCGCCGCCACGGCGGCGGCGAGCAGCAACAGTGCTGATGCGGTTATAGCGCGGGATAAGAAAATTCTTGTTCGACTCACAAACGGACCGTCACTGGCTAATCGTGGTTGTTTAGAGGGGTACCGACCGCACCAGTTCAGTCGCCATCGTAAATAATGTCGCTGAGGCGAACGAGCTCGATACCTTCGTTGTACAGTTCAGGCAGCGCCTGCTCGAGAAATTCCAGCGTCTCGGGGTAGGGGTGGCCAATGCCGATTGCGGAGCCCCGCCGACGCGCCAGTTTTTTCAGTCTTTCAAAAGCGGCCGCAACGCCCGCGGCGCTGCGGTCTGAATCAAGGAAAACATCGCGGCGGGCTGCCGGCACGCCTGCCTCGATCGCCGCCTGCAACGCAATGCTCTGATGCGTCGTAAAACTGTCTACAAAAAATAATCCCTCGCGTGCGTGCAATTCCTCCATCAGCCAGCGCATATGGCCAGGATGGCGGGTGAGCAAACTGCCGCGGTGATTGTTGACGCCGGAAGCGTGCGGCACAGCGGCAATGCTTTCTGCAAATGCGGCGGCAAAGCGCTCGCGACTCATGTCGAGGTGCATAACGCCTGGATCTGCGGAATGGTCCGCATTCTGCGCTTGCAGCGGCAGGTGCAGCAGCACTTCCTTTCCCTGTCGGGCAGCAAACTCGGCCAGGTCCCGGGCGCGCGGGGTGGCGGGCAAAACAGCGCAGGCAACAGGCCCCGGCAATTCGATGGCTCGTCGACCGGCCGCCAGTCCGTAGCCGAGATCATCAATGATAAGCGCGATGCGAGGGCGTGTGATCGCGCTGGCGATCGTAACGTTGTCACTCGCGGCGGCGGTCGTTTCTACCGTGCACGCGAGCGAGGTGATTAGCAGCAATAGCATGCGCGGCAAGCGACCTGACATCGAAAAGCGGCTCCGCGACTTAATGGGCGAGGCTATGCATGATGGGCGCCAACTGTATTTGATCGAGCGCCTCGTGCAGTTGTTCGTCGGCAATGTGGTCAAGCCGCTCATCGAGCGCAAGGCCCGGGTAGGCAACGCTGCTTTCCACGAAGACATCCGGCTCGATACCTGTTTCGTGTATCGATGCACCGGACGGCGTGAAATAACGTGACGTCGTTAGCTTGATCGCCCTGCCTCGAGAAAGCGGCATGACGGTCTGCACCAAACCCTTGCCAAACGTTTTGGTGCCAACAATTAACGCCCGGTGATGATCCTGCAACGCGCCGGCAACAATCTCTGATGCCGATGCGGTGCCGGCGTTAACGAGCACCACCACCGGCGCACCATCCAGGAGGTCACCGCGGTGTGCATTCCGCGCGAAACGTGCTTCCGGTGTCCGGCCCTCCGCAGACACAATCAAACCCTCATCGAGAAACAGGTCTGAGACATCGACAGCTGCGTCCAGGATGCCGCCGGGATTGTTACGCAGATCAAGAATGATTCCTGCCAGCGTATCGCCATTGGCATGCGCACTGTCGGTCATGGCATCAATCGCACTCGCAACTTCGCCGGCGGTGCTGTCAGTGAATTGTCCGACCCGCACGTAACCAATGGTCGGTTCAAGCAATTCATGGCGCACGCTGGCGACCTGAATGTTGTCGCGCTGCAAATCGAAGATCAGCAGCTCATCGGCCGGCTGCCGCACAATCGTCAGGGTAACGGGCGTGCCGGACCGACCCCGCAGCCGCCGAATGGTCTTGCGCAGACCATCGTCGGCAACGGACGCGCCGTCAATCGCTATGATGACGTCGCCTGCGAGGATCCCCGCCCGTTGCGCCGGCGAATTGTCGATCGGTGCGACAACGACAATTTCTTCGTCGCGCGTGCTGACCTCGATGCCCACACCGGTGTAGGCGCCGCTGGTGCTGACGCGAATGTCGTGGTACTCGCGTGCGTCGAGGTATTGCGAATGAATATCGAGGTCGCTGACCATGCCGCGGATGGCGCTTTCGAGCAGTTCTTCATCGCCGATGGGTTCAACGTAGTCGTGCTTGACGCGCTCCATCACCTCGGCGAACAGCCGGGCTTGTTGCAGCGCCTGTGCCGTGGGTGTTGGCGCATTTCGGGCAGCGACCCAGGTACCGCCGAGCGACAGACCAAGGCCCATCACGGTACCAATGGCCAGCACCAGAATGGCACGAATTTTCAATGGCATACGATTTCCAGGTAACAGCTGCTAAGCGTCTATTTAAGCCGCTGGACGATAGCACAGCAACTTTGTTTTTGCTGTGCGGGGCGTGCCGCGCTAGCGCTTGCCCTGCGGCTGACGCGTTACCCAGCTGCTTGGGTTTACAGGGTTCGTCCCCTTGCGAATCTCGAAATACAGGCTCGCCGACTGCTGACCGCCGCTATCGCCAACGGTGGCAATCGCATCACCCGGCGCGACCCAGTCGCCGGCGTTCGCAAGGATAGACTCGTTATAACCGTAGAGCGTCATGTAGCCTTCGCCGTGGTCAACAATGACCAGCAGCCCCATACCGGCCAGCCAGTCGGCAAACACAACGCGTCCGTGATAGATCGTGCGCACCTCGCGGCCACGCGGCGCGGCCAATACAACGCCGTTCCATTTCATGCTTCCGCTACCGCGCGGCTGACCGAACTCGTGCAGCAGCGATCCCGCAACCGGCCAGGTCAGGCGCCCCTTGAAATTGCTGAAGGGGTCCTCAGCCGTAATGGGGTAGTCCGACAGGATGCTCGTCAGCTCCGCTATCAATCGCGCGAGGTCCTTCTCCTGGGCGGCGAGGCGCTGCATTTCTGCGCCCTCAACATCAAGCTGTTTCTCGAGCGAGGTCAACAACTCGCGGCGCTCTTCCTGCGCCTCATTCAGCAAGGCGAGCTCAGCGTAGCGGCTGCGAGCGAGGCCTTCCAGGCGTTGCTCTTCGCTGGCAACGCCGTCCCGCAGCCGCGTTGCCTCCTCGAGGTGCCCGGTCATGCGTTCGATATTCGCACCACGAAAGGTGCTCAGGTAACGGTAATAAACGAGCTGCCGGCCAAGCTCGGCGGGATCCTGCTGATTGAGCAACAGGCGTAATCGCTCCTGCGAGCCGTTGACGTACGCCGCCCGCACCTGTGCCGCGAGTAATTCGGCCTCTTTATCGAGCAACGCCTGTAACTCGAGCAGCCGATTCTCCAGTTCGAGCTTGCGCCTTTCACTGGCTTCTTTCTGGCGCGCAAGCTCTCGCAACTGCCGGCGCTGTTCGGCGATGCGCGCCTCAGCGGCCTGCAGGTCGCCCGTCACCTGATCGCGCTCGGCGACGCGCGCGTCCATGGTCTGTTTCAACTGGCTGATCTTGTCACGAACGTCCGCCAGCTCCTGCTCCTTAATTCTGCTCGCCGGCGGCTCCTGTGCCGCAACGCTGGCTACGGCAAGGCAGATCACTGTGCATAGGATGCTGAGCGACACTTTCATTGTTCGCAGTGTAGTGCCAAGCGGCCGTAGGGCGGTAGGGCGGGGCGTTGCGCGTATGAGCTTGTTATACTGCCCGGCCGGACAGGTGCCGCCCATGCTGCGGTCGCCACTGACAACAGCCATTTGCAGACCTATGGATCGCTACTTCGAATTCGCCTCTAATCACGTGCTCCTCACAGTCGGCCTCGTGCTGAGCTTTTTCATGCTCTTGTTCAGCGAGCTGCAACGAAAAGCGCGCAACCTTACGAGCGTCGAACCGCAGGACGTCGTCAAGCTGATCAATGCGGATGCCCTCGTTGTCGACGTGCGCAGCGCTGAAGCGTATGCCAAAGGCCATATTGTCAACGCAAGGAATATTCCTTTCGACGAATTCGATGCACAGGCGAGTAAGCTCGACGGTATGAAGAAGCAGGCAATCGTCGCCGTGTGCGACGCGGGCAGCGCGGCGAACCGTGCGGTTGACCGTTTGCAGAAAGCAGGCATCGAAAAAGTTTACGCTCTGCGTGGCGGCATGACCGCCTGGTCTGAAGCGGGCCTGCCGGTGGTCGGTGGCAAGAAACTCAAAAAGAAGCGCTGACATCAAGGCGCGCGACAGAGGGTGAGCAAGCAGGCGAAAGTAGTGATGTACGCCACACCGACCTGCCCCTATTGCAGTGCCGCGCGCATGCTGTTCAAGAAAAAGTCAGTGGAGTTCGACGAAATTTCGGTGGCGAACGATAAGGAACTGCGCACACAGATGGAGGAGCTAAGTGGTGGCTCGACAGTGCCGCAAATATTCGTAAACGACCAGCCGATCGGCGGATTCGATGAAGTGTACGAACTGGATCAGCAGGACGCGCTCGATCCGCTGCTGGGGCGCCGCTGAATTATGTCGGGCGAGGCGCCGCCTAAGTAAACTTTCATTATCAATCAGGACCGTAACATGGCAGAGCAAGCAGCACCCCCCGAGCGGCAAATTGCAATTCACAAGATCTATATCAAGGATTTCTCGTTTGAATCGCCGCGGGGCCCGGAGGTATTTGCTTCCGGTAAATGGAATCCGAAGACCAATTTAAACTTGCGCAGTTCACACGCGCCAGCGCCTGCTGATATGCACGAAGTAGTGTTGACCATTACCGTTGAGGCCAAGCATGAGGAACAAACGCTGTTCCTGATCGAGCTGCATCAGGCGGGCTTGTTTCAGATTACCGGTTACGGCGCTGAAGAGTTTGACGCTATCGTCGGCAGTTTTTGCCCGGGCACACTGTTCCCCTATGCGCGCGAGTCGATCGCGGGAATCGTGTCGAAGGGCGGCTTTCCGGAATTCGTGATGCAGCCAATTAATTTCGACATGCTGTACGCCGAAAGCCGCAAGCAGGCTGCCGCTCAGCAGGCTGATGCACAACATGACAAGGCAGACGTCACCGTCAACTGAGCCCATGACTCCTACAGGAACAGAAACTGCCATTTGCGTTATCGGTGCCGGCTCGTGGGGCACCGCACTCGCGCTACAGTTTGCGAGGCGCGGACGCGACGTGCGCTTGTGGGGCAGGGACCGCGAACAGCTCGAGGCGATGTCACAAGACGGTGAGAACAAGCGATACCTGCCGGGTGCGCGGTTTCCGCAAACGCTGCACCCGCGCGAGACGCTTGAAGAAGCGCTACAGGGAGCAGGCATCGTGCTGGTCGCCGTGCCGAGTCACGGTCTGCGTACGACGCTTGTCAAAATAAAACCCTTGCTGGGCAAAGGCGTTGGCGTCTGCTGGGCGACGAAAGGCTTCGAGCTTTCTACTGGCAAGTTGCCGCACCAGGTTGTCGCCGAGGTGCTCGGCGACGAGCTGCCGCTGGCCGTGCTGTCCGGACCAACGTTCGCACGTGAAGTGGGGGACGGTTTGCCCACAGCAATGTCGATCGCAGCGAATAGCCCCGATTTCGCGGCTGAATTGGCGGGGGCATTATCGGACGAGACGTTCCGTGCCTATACGTCTTCCGACATCATCGGCGTCGAGGTTGGCGGCGCCGTCAAAAACGTGCTCGCCATCGGCGCCGGCATTTCAGACGGCCTCGGCTTTGGTGCGAACACACGCATCGCCATGATCAATCGCGGCCTCGTTGAGATGACCCGGCTCGGCGTTGCGCTCGGGGCCCGACAGGAAACCTTTATGGGGCTCGCCGGCATGGGTGACCTGGTGCTGACCTGTACCGATAATTTGTCCCGCAATCGGCGCATGGGCCTGCTGCTCGCCGCGGGCAAATCCATTGACGAGGCGCAGCACGAGATTCAGCAGGTGGTTGAAGGTGTGCTGGCGGCAAAAGCCGTCAAGCAGGTGGCCGAAAAACTCAACGTGGAGATGCCGATCTGCCTCGAAGTTTACGGCGTGCTACATGAGGGCCGCCCGGCAGCGGAGGCGGTGCGCACCTTGATGAGCCGCTCGCTCAAGACCGAGTAAATCAGTCCGCGTTGCATGGGCCTCGCAAGGGCGCGCAGCACGCGCCAGGCATTAGTCAGCCCGGGCGTCGCCAGCAAACCCAAGTTGCCGCCACGCCTCGTAAACAACGACAGCCGCAGCATTCGACAGGTTCAGGCTGCGACTGGCCGCCCGCATCGGTAGTCGCAGGCACTGTTCTGCGGGCAAGGCATCGAGTACGGACTGGGGTAAACCGCGCGTTTCCGGTCCAAACAGAAAGGCGTCACCGTCGACAAAACGGGCCGCCGTGTAGGGTGTGCTGCTGCGCGTACTGAGTGCAAACAGGCGGGGTTGCTGTAGTTGCGCGAGGCAGGCGTCGAGACTTTCATGAGTAGTGACGTTCGCAAATTCCCGGTAGTCCAGCCCCGCGCGCCGCAGACGCGTGTCGTCAAGCTGAAAACCGAGCGGCTTGATCAGGTGGAGGCCGACACCGGTATTCGCGCACAGCCGGATGATATTGCCGGTGTTCGGCGGAATTTCAGGCTCATACAGAATCAGGTGCAGCATGTTGCGTACAATACGGCAGTCGCCTTCAAAGTGATCAAAGAATGACCGCAACCGCCGCCAGGCTTAAGGACTCGCCGCTCGCCGTAGACTTCTGCGGAGTCGCGATGGACTCGCCGCTCGTGTTGCTGTCGGGCTGTGTGGGTTTTGGCGAGGAATATACCCGTGTTCATGGTTTTTCGAACCGCGATGTCGGCGCCGTAGTTCTGAAAGGCACAACTCGTGAGCCGCGACTTGGCAATCCGCCGCACCGCATCAGCGAGACGCCGATGGGCATGCTGAACGCGATCGGCTTGCAAAATCCTGGCATGGATAAGGTCATCGATGACATTCTACCGACGCTCGACTTCGACGAGACGCGTTTTATTGCGAACGTCTGCGGCTCGACCATTGACGATTACGCCGCCGTAACGAAACGCTTCGATGATTCGCCGATCGATGCGATCGAGATCAATATTTCCTGCCCCAACATCAAAGAGGGCGGCGTATCTTTTGGCAACTACCCGGACATGTCGGCTAAAGTGGTCGCTGCCTGTCGGCAGCAAACCGCAAAACCCATCATCGCCAAGCTATCGCCCAATCAAACGGATATCCGGGAGAACGCGCGGCGCTGCATCGAGGCGGGGGCCGACGCACTCGCGGTGATCAATACGATCATGGGCATGGCGATCGATACGGAACATCGCAAGCCGATCATAGGTAACGTCCAGGGCGGCCTGTCCGGCCCGGCTATCAAGCCGATTGCATTGCTAAAGGTGCATCAGGTGTACGAAGTTGCGGGTCCGCTGGGCGTGCCCATCATTGGCCAGGGCGGTATAACGACGATTGAGGACGCGCTCGAATTTATTATTGCCGGCGCAAGCACGATCGGGATCGGCACCGCACTATTTTACGATCCCTTGTTGTGCAAAAAGATCAACGAAGGATTGCTGGCCTACCTGCAACGGCACGGCATTGCATCGATTAACGAACTGGTGGGTTCACTTGTCGCCTGAGACGCGACCCGTATCGTCCATCTGCAAGGTTCGAATTTTTCGCGTCAGTGTGTTGCGGCCCCAACCCAGCAACTGCGCCGCGCGCTGACGATGACCACCACAGTGCGCGAGCGCCGTGCGTATCAATATCTTTTCAAATGCGGGCAGGGCTTCTTCAAGCAGCGGCGCTTTGGCGTCTGTGGTTAACCTGCGCTCGGCCCACGCGCCGAGCATTGGCAACCACTCCGGCTCGCCCGACGTTTGACCGCCCAGTTCCTGGGGTAGATCGTCAGTGGATATGACGTTGCCGGGTGCTGCGACAGTCAGGCGTCGTGCCGTGTTGACGAGCTGCCGCACATTGCCCGGCCAGTCATAGCGGGTAAGCGCTTCGAGCGCTGCAGCATCAAGCGCCTTCGCGTCGGTACCGAGCTCCGTGGCCGCCTGGCCGAGGTAATGTTTTAGCAGTACCGGAATATCCTCGCGGCGCTGGCGGAGCGGCGGCGTATTGATACAAATGACATTCAGCCGATGGAACAAGTCCTCACGGAACCGACCCTGGCGCACGGCCTGTGCCAGGTCCTGATGGGTGGCAGCGATCACACGCACGTCGACCTTGATCGAGGTCTGGCCGCCGACCCGATAAAACTCGCTCTCCGCAAGCACGCGCAACAGGCGTGTTTGCAAGGCCGGCGACATGTCACCAATCTCGTCGAGAAACAGGGTGCCACCGTTGGCCTGCTCAAAGCGGCCAACACGCCGCGCATCGGCGCCGGTGAAGGCGCCTTTTTCATGGCCGAATAATTCGGACTCCAGTAATTCTGCGGCGATGGCCGACGTATTGAGCGCGACAAATGGTTTGTCCGCCCGCGGGCTGTGTTCGTGCAGCGCGCGCGCCACGAGTTCTTTACCGGTGCCGGATTCGCCGGTTATCAGCACCGTCATGCTGGAACCGGCCAGCCGGCCTATCGAGCGAAACACTTCCTGCATCGCAGGTGCCTGCCCGATCAGCGAGGGAATTTCCTGTAGTTGCGGCGCTGCCGGGCCGACACCTTTGGCACGCTGGCCCGCCGCTTTGCGAATCAGCTCTATCGCTTCATCGATATCAAAGGGCTTTGGCAGGTACTCAAACGCGCCGCCCTGGTAGGCCGCCACCGCGCTGTCCAGATCGGAATGCGCCGTCATGACAATAATTGGCAGGTCCGGTGTTTGCGTCGCCAGTCGATTTAACAGGTGCAGACCGTCCATCCCGGGCATACGCACGTCAGTCACCAGGACATCGGGCGTGTCTTCGTTGATTGCGGCGAGCAAAGGTTCCGCCCGCTCGAACACGCGGCACGCGTAGCCGGCCTGGCGCAGCGCTTTTTCCAGCACCCAGCGCACCGATTGATCATCGTCCACCACCCAGACGGTCAATTCGTTTTCAATCGGCATCGCGGCTCTCCGTCGCAAGCGGCAAGCGGATAAAGAAAACGGTGCGCCCCGGCCGGGATTCGAATTCAACGAGGCCGCCGTGCCGGCTGATCAGCTCCTGCGCCACCGGCAAGCCCAAGCCGGTGCCATCGTCTCTGCTCGTGACCAATGGATAAAAAACCGAGTCCCAAAGTTCGGGCGGGATTCCCGGCCCGTCGTCTTCGATTTCGATTGATGCAATCGTGCCATGACGGACATCGCCTATCGTGAAGTTATTCGACGCGCGGGTCCGAATTGTCAGCGTGCCTTGATGCTCGAGTGAGTCGCAGGCATTTTTGACAAGATTTAGCGCGGCCTGCAAAAACTGATCGCGGTCGACTGCGATTAACGGCAGGCCCGGGTCGTACTCTCTGAGAATTTTTAATCCGTCACTCGCCTGCGGCTCGATAAGGCGCACCACGTATTCCAGCAACTCGTGAATATTGTGCGGCTGCTTGTTGGGTGGCCCACCCGGTCCGAGGAGCGTATCCACCAGCGCCGCCAGCCGGTCTGCTTCGGAAATAATCACGCGGGTGTACTCGCTCAGTTCCGCGCCCGGAAGCTGTCGTTCCAGCAATTGCGCCGCGCCACGCAGACCACCCAGCGGGTTTTTAATTTCGTGAGCGAGCTGCCGGACCATCTGGCGACCGGCACCGTGTTGAATTTGCAGCGCATGCTCGCGAGTGATGCGCATGCGGCGCGTCACATCGATTAATTCCACCAGGAGATAGTCCGTGTCATCAGCATGCGAACGCGGCGTGACGCGACACTCCACCATGCGGCTAGAGGCATGGACGTCGCTTGGCGCGAGCACCAACTCGTGCGCGAAAGTCTCGCCCCGCTCGAGCGCGCTGGCCAGAACATGTTTGAGCGTTTCGTCGTCGTCAAGCAGCGGCAGCAATGGCGCACCCAGCGCACGCTTGGCACTTACGCCGAGCAGATTTTCGGCCGCCGGGTTTACCTGGCGCACGAACAAGTTGCGGTCAACAACCACAACCGCAGTATCGAGGTGTTCAAGAATGTCGGCAGCGCTGAAGGGCATGTCTGGCGGCCCGGACCTTAGTAGATCGTCGTTCAGTTCTGAATCGAGGTCTGCTGCACGAAAAAGCGGATGGGCTCGCTGCGAATCAAGAGGGCGCCGTTTTCGTCCACCACTTCCGCCTGGAGGTTGTGCGCCCCCCGCCAAACTTCCTCGAGCTGGGTGCCCAAGCCGTTGATCGGCCGCATCTCGCCGTCGAAATACAGTCTCACCTGGTGCGTCGGGCGCAGTCCCGGCGTCAGGCTGACCGCTACGCTCAGGTTGCCGCCAATGTTCCATAGCGTTTGCTCGGACACCGGGGCTGAGAAAGAAATGGATTCATAAGAGAACGCGGCAGCAGTATCCGGCGTTTCGTCACTGGGTGCCGATCGCGGCGCAACGCGGGCGCGCCGCGTCCGGATCGTGTTTTCCTGGATGTCGATAATCTCGGCGCCCGGTGTGGGCTGATCCGAGTAATGCACGACACCGTCGGCGTCAGTCCACTTGTATACCTGCGCGGACGC
>JABDKF010000052.1 GCA_013003155.1 Woeseia sp.
ACGTAATAGCGCGGCTTTCATTCAGCCGCTCGCTGGCACGTCCGCCGATCGGCGACCTGAAGCCGACCTCGAGCTTCGATGGCCGGCCGCAATCGACATCCGCCAACATATCGCGCGGTAACCCGGATCTCCTGCCGTACCTTTCGGATAACCTGGACCTGTCGATCGAGTGGTACTACGGTAATGGCAGCTACGCGTCGATCGGCTACTTCCGAAAGAAGGTAGAGAACTTCCTTGTAACGACCTTTGAGGACGTCACGATCGACGGCGTTCTCGACGTATATATGGGTGCCGAGGCAGAGCAGGCGCGGGCCGAGTTGATTTCTGAAGGCACCAGTCCCGATGACCAGGCGGTGTTCGCGAGAATCAACCAGAATCGCGGCGCCAACCCGACTGACCCGATTCTGGCGCAGCCAGGCGATCCGCTCTTCGTATTTACGCAGTCCTTCCCGGACAATGCCGAAACCGGCAACCTGTTTGGCTTGGAGCTCGCCGTCCAGCATATGTTTGGCGATACCGGCTGGGGCGTGCAGGCTAATTATACGGTCGTCAACGGTGACGTCGATGCGGACAGAGATACCGTCAATAAACAGTTTGCCTTGCCGGGCCTGAGCGATTCCGCAAACCTGTCGGTGTTCTATGAGAACGACATTGTTTCGGCGCGCGTTGCTTTCAACTGGCGTGACGAGTTCCTGACCGGCTTTGATGAGTTTGCATCACCTGTGTTTACCGAGGAATACTCACCGATCGATGCGAATGTGACTTACCATTTCAACGACCAGCTCGATTTCTTCTTTGAAGCAATCAACATTACTGACGAGGTACAGCGCAGTTTCATTCGCTATCCCGAGCAGTTCCAGCGAGGCAACGAGTATGGCTCCCGCTACAATATTGGTGCACGCTATAACTTTTAATCCCCTGAGTTCAGCGTAAGATAAAAGCCGCTGCTTGCAGCGGCTTTTTTTATCGAGATGAGTGAAGCATCGACAGACAGGATTAGCAGGATCGTGATCGTGGGTGGCGGCACCGCCGGCTGGATTACGGCCGGCTTGCTCGCCAGCGAATACCGTGACGATGCTGGCGTTTGTGTCACCCTGATCGAGTCACCGAATGTCAAGACCATCGGAGTCGGCGAGGGCACCTGGCCGACGATGCGTACGACACTGCAGATGATCGGCCTCACGGAGACCGAATTTCTTACCGAGTGTTCGGGTGCGTTCAAGCAAGGTACGAAGTTCGTTGGCTGGGTGACTGGCGCGGACGATGACTATTACTATCACCCGTTTTCTGCGCCCGCAGGCTACATAGACCTGAACCTCGTGCCGTTCTGGCAAAAGCAGAACAACAACGTTTCCTTTGTCGACGCCGTAAGCATTCAGGGACAGATTTGCGATCGAAACCTGGCGCCCAAGCAGGCGCAGACCCCCGAGTACGCGCACGTCGCGAACTATGCGTATCACCTCGATGCCGGAAAGTTTGCAGCACTACTGCAACGCCATTGCACAAAGAAACTGGGTGTGCGCCACGTGCTGGATCACGTCGCGTCAATCGATGGTGACCCTGACGGCGACATAAGAGCTGTTCGGACGGCGGCCAATGGCGATATCGAAGGTGACCTGTTTGTCGACTGCACGGGCTTCGCCGCTCTGCTGTTGGGCAAGCACTACGGGGTTCCGTACCTGGACAAGCAGAGCATTCTTTTCAATGACTCGGCGCTTGCCGTGCAGGTGCCCTACGCGAACAACAACAGCCCGATAGCCTCGCAGACGATTTCCACCGCCCGGGGCGCAGGCTGGATATGGGATATCGGGCTGACGACACGCCGCGGAATCGGCTACACGTATTCAAGTGCCCATACCACGGATGATGACGCCCAAGCGGTGCTCGGCGACTATATCGAGCAGACGTCAGGCATGGCCGCAAAAGACGTCGAACCGCGCAAGATCTCGTTTACGCCCGGTCACCGGGCGAAGTTCTGGCACCGGAACTGCGTCGCGGTGGGTATGTCGGCCGGCTTCCTGGAGCCGCTGGAGGCAAGCGCGCTTGTCCTCGTCGAACTGGCCGCCAGGATGATCAGCGAGGAGTTACCCGCGAGTCGCAGCGTCATGGACATCGTCGCAAAACGCTACAATGACAGGTTCCTGTACCGCTGGGATCGCATCATTGATTTCCTTAAACTTCATTACGTATTGAGTAAGCGCGATGACACCAAATACTGGGCGGACAATCGCGAGGCGACAAGTGTTCCTGACAGCCTGCAGGATTTGTTGCGACTCTGGAATTACCAAGCCCCCGGGCGGCAGGATTTTTCGCAAGTCGATGAAGTTTTCTCTGCGGCCAGCTACCAGTACGTGCTTTGCGGCATGGGATACAGGACGCAAGCGAGGCTCAGTTCACGCCAGGCGGACGCCGCCGGGAAGGCGGATCAGCTATTCGCCGGCAATGCCAGCAAGGCTCGACAGGTAGTGCCGAATCTGCCCGGCAACCGGGAGTTGCTTGAAATAATCAATAAGCGAGGACTTCCGAAGTCGGATGCCGCGTAGCGCCAGTAAGAAACAGTAAGACAGTCAACAGAGACCAACAATGACGAATCACGTGCTGCTGGACAACGTAACGCACAAGGACCTGCGCATAAACAGAGTTTATGGCGCGGATCAGGGCGATAACGTCAACGTGGCGCGTGTCTTTCCAGTCGAGTTCGGTCGACTACAGAACGAGTATCCGTTGTTCTTTTACAAGAATGCCGAATCGGGACACTTCGAGACAATAGCGCTGCTCGGCTTCGGCAACGATGAGAATCTTTTTCTCTCAGAGTCCGGATGGGATGCGAGCTGTATTCCTCTGACGATCGAAAGGCAGCCTTTCCTGATCGGGTTCCAGGAGCAGGAATTGGACGGTATGCCAAGCCAGGTGCCGGTCGTACATATCGATACGGATCATCCGAGCGTCAGCAAAACCGATGGTGAACCTGTCTTCCTGCCGCAGGGCGGTGAGACCCCCTATCTTGAACGCATCAGCGCGGTATTAAAGACGATTCACCAGGGTCATGCCGTAAGCGAATCGTTTTCCCAGCTGCTCGTCGGTCTCGAACTGATCGAACCGGTCGCTGTCGACATCGAGCTTGAGAACGGTATGCGGCAAGGCCTTGATGGTCTCTATACGATTAACGAAGACAAGCTCAAGACTCTCAGCGCAAGTGCGTTGGAAACGATGCATAAGAAGGGGCACTTGCAGGACGTTTTCATGGTGCTTGCTTCGATGCCAAACCTGGCGCGGT
>JABDKF010000080.1 GCA_013003155.1 Woeseia sp.
TCGGGACAATCGGCACGCCCGCTTGCATTGCGATATGGAACGGGCCCTTCTTGAACGGCCCGAGCCGATCACTGTTGCTGCGCGTGCCCTCCGGCGCGATTGCGAGCGACAGGCCGGAGCGCAAAGATTCAACAACCGGGCGCAGCGACTCGATGGCCTTCTCGTGATTACGCCGATCGACAAAGACCGTATCTGCAACGCGAAAAACGGGACCGACCAATGGATTCAACGCGATTTCCTGCTTGGCAATCGCATTAAAGTCGCGGCGCAAGAGCTTGGCAATAATCAAAACGTCGATGGCGCTCTGGTGATTAAACAGGAACACCGCGGGGCGGCGCTCCCAGACGTACTGCTCGCCGCGCACCCGTACATCAATGCCTGCCAGCGCGCTGCCAAATTCACCCCAGGTGGTGACCGCGAGATTCACCGCCTCGCGCCGCGATTGGTTCAAGATCCAGGTAGGAATAATTTGCAATGCCGCCGAAAAGAACGCGCCGTACACAAGGCCGGTCCGGACAAACTCCTTGACGCCCGGCAAGCCGCGGCTGTGAAAATCGCGTATCGGCCAGTCGCGCCGCAACGCGATCTCGCGCAGCGTTTCGTCAGGGTTCAGCGGCCGTGGCCGCCCCACCTTCTCCAACAATGGCAAATCTTCCAGACCATCGCTGTAAAACCAGCAGTCCGCGAGATCAACGCCGCGTTCGGCGGCAAACTCGCGTGCGGCATGCAGTTTGCCTTTTGCAAAAACGATCGGATGCTGCACTTCGCCGGTAAAACGCTCGTTTTCAACGTCAAAGTGGTTGCACAACACGTGGTCGATACCGAGCTCACGGGCAGTGGGACTGATCTGGTAAGGGGTCGCCGAAGACAACACCGCAACCGTATGGCCCTTCTTCTGGTGAGCGCGCAACAGCGCGCGCGACTCCGGGTAAACCGAACCGGCAAGGTACTTTTCAAAAACGCGCTCGCCGAGATCGATAAACTCTTGCTCAGGCACCCCGGCCAGCAACTCTGCCGCTTCCTCGAGCAGCAACGCATAGTCGCTGCCGTTGATGCCGTGCGTGATCATGCCGAAGAATTGGGTAATTGCTTCGCGCGGGCCCAGCTTGCCACTGAGGACGCGCTCGCGGAACACACTCGCGATCGAGAAACCGTAGATTAGCGTGCCGTCGAAATCGAAAAAGGCGATGGAGGCAGGCCCGGGCGCTGCACGATCGATTTCCCGGGTAACGTGGCGGTAGACAGTGGGGGTCGGCAAATCGCTGCTCAAAATCATCATTCCGGGTAGTGGGGCTGCAAGCTTACCGCAAGATCGCGATTTTCCACGCTTTCTCGTATCAATTGGGCCGGTCGGTCTCTATAATCCGCGCCCTCTCAAACGCCGTGCCCGACCATGTCAAATCTCGAAAAACTCCGCAATATCGCCATTATCGCCCACGTCGACCATGGCAAGACCACTCTTGTTGACCAATTGCTCAAACAATCGGGCACGCTCAATGAGCGGGCGGTCGTCCCTGACCGTGTCATGGACTCCAACGACCTGGAACGTGAGCGAGGCATCACGATTCTGGCCAAGAACACAGCAATCCGTTTTCGCGACTACAACATCAATATTGTCGACACGCCGGGGCACGCGGATTTTGGTGGCGAAGTGGAACGCGTTCTGTCGATGGTCGACAGCGTGTTACTGCTGGTCGATGCCGTGGACGGGCCGATGCCGCAAACGCGATTCGTTACGCAAAAGGCATTCGCTCGCGGCCTCGTGCCCGTTGTTGTGATTAACAAGATTGATCGCGACGGCGCGCGACCAGACTGGGTACTCGACCAAACATTCGATTTGTTCGATCGCCTCGGTGCGAATGATGAGCAACTCGATTTCCCCGTGATTTACGCCTCTGCGCTGGAGGGCTACGCGAGCGAAGATTCAGCGGCGCGCAGTGGCGACATGCAGCCACTGCTGGAAACGATTATCAGCAAGGTGCCGCATCCACCCGTCGTGCCTGACGGTCCATTGCAGCTGCAGGTATCGAGCCTGTCTTATGACCCCTACGTCGGTGTCCTGGGCATCGGCCGCATACAACGCGGCTCGGTAAAAACCAACACACCCGTAAGCGTTGTAGCCGCCGACGGCAAGGCACGCAATGCGAGGCTGCTGGAGCTCTACGGTTTCCATGGCCTGGAAAGACGCAAGATCGAAGAAGCGTCGGCAGGAGACATCGTCGTGTTCAGCGGCATTGACGAACTGAATATCTCGGATACCCTGTGCCCGCGCGATGCGCCGGAGGCACTGCCGCCGCTGGCCGTCGATGAGCCGACAATCAGCATGGCGTTCCAGGTTAACAAGTCGCCGTTCGCAGGCCAGGACGGCAAGTACATGACGAGCCGGCAAATCCGGGAGCGTCTAGACCAGGAGCTCAAGCACAACGTTGCACTACGTGTGAAAGGGACGGATGACCCCGACAAGTTTCGGGTATCAGGCCGCGGTGAACTGCATCTCTCCGTCCTTATCGAAAACATGCGGCGTGAAGGTTTTGAGCTGGCCGTTTCTCGTCCTGAAGTCATACTGCACGAGGAAAACGGCCAAACCCTGGAACCCTGGGAACAGCTGACCGTGGACTTCGAGGAAGACTACCAGGGTGCCGTCATGACGCGACTTGCTGAGCGCAAGGGCGAATTGCTAAATATGCTGGCGGATGGCAAAGGCCGCATGCGGCTCGACTACCGCATCCCAACCCGCGGTTTGATCGGTTTCAGAACGGAGTACCTGACTGCAACGTCAGGCACCGGACTGATCTACCACGTGTTCGAAAAATACGATCGCCACATCACACAGCCGTTGGGCCAGCGCAACAACGGCGTGCTGATCTCGATGGTGCAAGGTAAGGCGCTTGCCTATGCCCTCTTTAACCTGCAGGAGCGGGGACGCCTGTTTATCGATCACGGCGAACCCGTCTACGAAGGCCGCATTGTCGGCATTCACAGTCGACAAAACGATCTCGTGGTGAACCCCACGAAAGCCAAACAGCTGACGAACGTGCGCGCGGCCGGCACCGATGAAAACCTGGTCTTGTCGCCTCCTATCCGCTATTCGCTGGAGCAGGCGCTGGAGTTTATTGACGACGACGAACTGCTCGAGGTGACGCCACGCCATATTCGGCTGCGCAAGAAACTGCTGAGCGAAAACGAGCGCAAGCGCGACAAACGGCTGCAGGCATGAGTGAAGCCGGCGACGAAACACTCGCCTACCAGGACCTGCAGCCTGATGACATCCTCGAAACGCTCGAAGCATTGGGCTTCGCTTGCAACGGACGCCTGCTGGCGCTCAATAGTTACGAAAACCGTGTGTACCAGATCGGTATCGAAGACGCGCGCCCCGTGGTCGCCAAATTCTACCGGCCCGGTCGCTGGAGCGACGCCGCGATAGCGGAGGAACACACGTTCGCGGCAGAACTGGCCGGCGCTGATATTCCCGTCGTCGCACCTCTTGAGATTGACGGACGCACGCTGCATCAGTCGGGTGATTTTCGTCTATCCGTATCGCCTTGCTTTGGCGGTCGCTCGCCGGATCTTGATAACGAAGACCTGTTACGTCAGCTAGGCCGGTTCGTTGCGCGCATGCACCTGCAGGGCGAGCGCAGCGAATTTCGTCATCGGCCACATATCGACATCGAAAGTTACGGCTATGACTCGCGCGATTACCTGCTCGATAGCGAATTCATACCGCACGATCTCGCAACTGTGTACGAGGGCATCGTGGAGTTGCTGCTCGAAAATGTCGAGCTCGCCTTTGATCGCGCCGGCAACACGCAAGAGCTGAGGCTGCACGCAGACTTTCATCCAGGAAACGTTCTGGTCCAGGAGGATCGCGTCCACATTGTCGACCTTGATGACGCCCGCAGTGGGCCAGCCGTGCAGGATCTGTGGATGTTTCTATCCGGAGATCGCGATGAACAAACCCCACAACTAACGGTTCTGCTGGAAGGTTATGAAGAATTCCGAAGATTCGATGCGCGCGAATTGCACCTCGTAGAAGCATTGCGGAGCCTGCGCATGATGCATTACGCCGCCTGGCTGGCACGACGCTGGGAAGACCCTGCTTTCAAACAGGCTTTTCCCTGGTTCAATACCGAACGCTACTGGGACGAACACATACTGTCCTTGCGAGAACAGACAGCGCTCGTCCAGGAACCCCCGCTCGCGTGGTATGTCTAGAGAATTCGGTGACTTACGT
>JABDKF010000086.1 GCA_013003155.1 Woeseia sp.
TGCCAGTGCGTTCCGCGCCGCGGCAAGTGCCAGGTCGGATGTTGCTTCGTCGTCGGCGGCGACGTGCCGTCGCTTGATGCCGGTGCGCTCCTGAATCCAGGCGTCCGAGGTATCAACGATCGCCTCAAATTCCTGGTTGGTCATGACCCGTTCCGGCAGGTAGGAGCCCGTTCCGGCGAGCGCTGCATAGGGCATTGCTGTTACTCCAGAAAAAATGTTTAGCTATTCGCGCAAAAATCGCGCCAGGTCACGCAACGTCGGGTAGTCAAAAAGATCGTTAATATCGGCCTTGCCGGGAAACTTCTCGTCAATGGCCAGCATAATCTCGGTCAGGGTCAGCGAGCTTATTCCGACTTCGAAGAGGTTGTCGTCCGGCCCCACAATCTTGTCTTTAGAGAATTCGGCACATATTGCCTCGAGTTCACTGACCAGCGGATCCGCGTCGCTGGGCTTGGTAACGGCGTCAGCCAGTATGGCCTGTTCGCGACGAATAAAGTCATCGTATTCGCCTTCGGTATACGCTTCGACCAACATGTTGCGCTGAATCTTGCCGCTGGTTGTTTTGGGAACCCGGGTGACGGGAATAACATGGTCAACTTCAAGACCGATCTGTGCGCCAACCACCCGGCGCACAGCGGCAGCGAGTTCCCGAAACGTTTCGGGATCCTTCCGGAACAAGATAAAAACCAGTAGCTCTTCGCCCTGGCTACCTGCAGGGCTGGCACCGCCGACCACGACCTTGCCGAGCTCAAGCTCATCAAGTTCGCAAATGACTTCCTCAATATCGTGCGGCGAATAATTCTGGCCGTTGACGATGACGATTTCTTTGTGGCGCCCGGTAATAATCAGCTCGCCGTCTGCGATCGCACCGCAATCTCCGGTACGGAGCCAGCCATCGCTCGTAAATAGCTCGGCGGAGTCCGACGGGTCGCCGTAAATGCCCTCGGTGATATTGGGGCCGCTCAGTTGCACATGGCCCACGTGCCCGGCGGCGACCTCGACATCATGATCATCGCTGATGCGCAGCTCACAGCCGTCAAAGCGTGTGCCGAGCCGCACAAAGCGCACGGCGTCTTGCGAATCTTCTGCGCACTCGACGTACGGTTCACCGATGCGCAGCCGATGTCTGTCGAGTGTTATGTAGCTGTAGTTTTGCCCTATCGTCGGATGGGTGACCGCAAGCGTCGCCTCCGCCAGGCCGTAGACCGCCAGCAATGCCTCGCGACGTAGCCCGAATGGCTGCATCGCAGCGAGAAATTCCTCGCACAGGCTGACCGAAATAGGCTCAGCACCGTTCAATAACAGCCGCACGCGGGAAAGGTCGATCTCCCCTGCCCCTTTGCGCTCAAACACCTTCAGGTAGTGCTTGTAGCCAAAGTTTGGAGAGCACAGCACGGTCGAGCCCAGCTCCGTGACCTTTTGCAACCACAATAACGGCCGACGGACAAACACCGAGGTGTCCATGATGGCCTGCTCCATATCCGCTGTCAGCATGCTGATGTGGTAGCCGATCAAGCCCATGTCATGTGTCAGAGGCATCCAGCTGAACGAGCGATCCTGCGGTGTTAACTGGAGACCCTTAACAATCGCATGCATATTGGTGCAGACGTTTCGATTGGTCAGGCAGACGCCTTTCGGTGCGCTTGTCGAACCGGATGAGTATTGTATGAAGGCACGACCGCGTGGCTGCGACAGATGCACAACACCTTCGCCGTCGCTTGCGATTTCCCCGCTGACAACGCCACGGCTGTCGAGCAGCTCAAGGATATCGGCATCATTTCGCTCCGTTGCGAAATCGCGTAGCCGGGAAAACAAACGCTCGTTGCTGAATATCGACGCGCGCTCAAGCTGCCGCAGAATGCGAAACAGCTTGAGCCGGTGCTCATCGCTAATGCCCACGGCCACCGGCACGGGCACGATGCCGCCGAGTATGGCCGCCCAAAAGGCGGTCAGAAACTCCTGGTTGTTGTCCGTGAAAATGACAATTTCATCGCCCGCGGAAAAGCCACGCTCCTGGAAGCTTTTCAGGCACGCCAGTGCTCCCTCGACAAGTTCGGCGAAGGTGATACTGCGGTGATCGTCATCGCCGTCAATAAAGTGGACGCGATGGTCACTTGA
>JABDKF010000094.1 GCA_013003155.1 Woeseia sp.
TAACCAACTGAACTACCACTCCGTAACTGGTGGGTGCTGACGGGATCGAACCGCCGACCCTCGCCTTGTAAGGGCGATGCTCTACCAGCTGAGCTAAGCACCCGCTCGAACTCGCAGCGCGGCCGCGGATTCTATCTCGCTACCAAGCGGTAAAACAGAGCAGAAAAAAGCTCTGAAAATCCGGTCAGGTCGCGAAAGGCGCGCTAGTTTACGGCATCCTTTAAGGCTTTGCCAGCCTTGAATCCCGGCACTTTGCTCGCCTTGATCTGGATTGTTTCGCCTGTCCGTGGGTTGCGTCCCTGGCGTGCTGCGCGGGACTTAACGGAGAATGTGCCGAAGCCGACAAGCGATACGGTGCCACCGCCTGACAAGGTGCGTGTAACGCTATCCAGAACTGCGTCAACCGCTTTCGTTGCATCGGCGCGAGAAAGATCCGCTGAATCTGCAACCGCTTCTATCAGTTCACCCTTATTCATGCATTCACCTTTTGATTAGGAATGTGGATTTAAAAACACGGAATGCCAGGTCAGCGTTCCGCAGCCCCTGCGATCATCCGAATCATTGCCCAAACGTCAGGATGACCTGTGTGTCGAAACCGGGACAGAATCAACTGTTCTGTCGGCCGGCGCGTCATCTGCTCAAAAGATGGCTGACGCGATTAGGGCTAGCTTATACCAAGCGGCCAAATCAGCGTCAACAAAGGGGCAGGCAGGCCCCGCTGGGTGAATTTAGTGCGGTCGTGCAGTGTCGGTGGTTTCCTGGTCCGCATCGGGCTGCTTGCTGACCGCTTTGTCCTCCGCCAGCTTTTTGGCCGGCACGGGCAAATGCGTCAGGGCATGTTGCATCACCTGGTCAATCCATTTCACCGCAACAATGTCCAGCTTGTCTTTGATGTTCTTCGGTATTTCTGCCAGGTCCTTTTCATTTTCCTGGGGAATCAGGACCGTCGTGATGCCGCCGCGATGTGCCGCCAGCAGCTTTTCTTTCAGGCCACCGATCGGCAAAACCTCGCCACGTAGCGTAATCTCACCCGTCATTGCGACATCGCTTTTCACCGGAATGCCGGTCAATGCCGACACCAGCGCGGTGCACATTCCGACGCCAGCGCTCGGGCCATCCTTCGGCGTTGCGCCTTCCGGCACGTGGACATGGACGTCAAGTTTCTGATGAAAGTCCTCGTCGATTCCGAGCACGCCGGCACGGCTGCGAACGACTGTCATCGCGGCCTGAATCGACTCTGTCATGACGTCGCCCAACTGACCTGTGTGCGTAAGCTTGCCCTTACCGGAGACCACGGCGGCCTCAATAGTCAACAATTCTCCGCCAACCTCGGTCCAGGCGAGACCGGTTACCTGCCCGACCTGGTCGTTCTCCTCCGCTTTACCGAAACGATAGCGGCGCACGCCAAGATACTTTTCGATGCCCTTAGGCAGGACTCGTACGGCTGACGTGCGAGACTTGAGCAACAGGGACTTCACGACCTTGCGACAAATTTTCGAAATTTCTCGCTCGAGGTTGCGCACGCCGGATTCACGCGTGTAGTGCTGGATAATGTCCCGAACGGTGCCCTCGGAGATTGTTACTTCGTGTTTCTCCAGGCCGTTCTCTTTCATCTGTTTTGGAATCAGGTAACGTTGCGCGATATTAAGTTTCTCGTCTTCCGTGTAACCCGGAATGCGAATAACTTCCATGCGGTCAAGTAACGGTGCGGGAATATTCAGGCTATTGGCCGTGCACACGAACATGACGTCGGACAGGTCGAAATCGACCTCAAGATAATGATCGGCAAACGTCGAGTTCTGCTCCGGGTCCAGTACCTCGAGTAAAGCCGAGGACGGATCGCCACGGAAATCCATCGCCATCTTGTCGATCTCGTCGAGCAGGTACAACGGATTCCGCACGCCGGTCTTTGACAGATTCTGAATTATCTTGCCGGGCATCGAACCAATGTAGGTGCGCCGATGGCCGCGAATTTCCGCCTCATCGCGGACGCCACCCAGCGACATGCGCAC
>JABDKF010000095.1 GCA_013003155.1 Woeseia sp.
GAACGAGCCGATCTCGGGTCGTCTTATCGTGCGCTGAAACCATGATTCCTGCGCCAGTCGGTCAGATTCGCTGCTTTCGACCATCCTGTCCCCACGTTCTTGTTGTCTTTGTTCCCCAATAACAGAACAGGCGGGGATTTCCCCGCCTGCCCTATGATCTCTATGCCCGACCGATCAGCGGTCGATGCCCGCGAGTTCCTTGACCGCGGCTGCGTTCGTTGAGTCAACGAACCCGGGGCCGGAAGGAATGTTCGCACCCGGCAAAAGCCCGGCAGAGTTGTTGTAGAGGTGCAGAACGATGACCGGCATGTAGCCCTGGAGACGCTGCTGCTGATCAATCGTGAAGGAGGCGTCACCGGATTCGATCAGATCCATCACACCAGGGCTCAGGTCGAAACAAGCCAGGTGCACTTCTGCGCCAACGTCATCAATCGCCTTGCTTGCAGCCTCACAGACGTGTGGGCCAACAGCCAGCACACCGTCGATTTCAGGGTCGGCCTGCAGCGCCGCTGCGGTCCGGGTTTCAATCTGGCTGACGTCATTGGATACATCGATCTGGTTCAGATCGGCGCCCATGGCGTCGAAATAACCGGTGCAGCGATCGACCAGAGCAGTGTTGAATGCTTCCTGGTTCAAACACAGACCCTTGGTCACACCTTCTTCCATTGCACGCTTGCCAGCCGCAAAGCCGGCGTCCCGCTCGGGCTGTCCGACGTGCATCAGGGCACCAAGTTCAGCCGAAGATTCGAGACCGGAGTTCATGGTGATGACTGGAATGCCGTCAGCGACCGCGGCTTGAATCGCCGGTCCAAGCGCCGCAGCGTCAGGGAGCGACACGATTATCCCATCCGGCTGCGATGCCGCGGCGGCTTCGATCAGCTTTGCCATGGCGGACATATCACCCGACACATCGAAGTTATACTCCAGCGTCGCGCCCACAGCCGCGGCGGCGTCGCGACCGCCTTTCTCGACGACGGGCCAGAACGGGTCGGTGCCCTGTGTATGAGTGATCATGACATAACGCTCGCCATGACTTCCTGCGTAACCGACGGTCGGCACAGTCATAGCCGCGGCGCCGGCAACCATCAGGGTTCCGGTGAATAGAGTTGTTAGGCGCTTCATTGGTATCCTCCCATTTTTCAACGCAACTTGCGGGGTTTGTACCCAGCATATTTTTCGTTAGCGATCGGGAGCCCTCGGCCCCACAGCGAAAATTTAAATCCGTTCAGTGATGTTAGCGCAAGAACTAATTACAGGATCGCCGGGCTCAGGATAGGGATTACTGTCCGGCTATCATGGTCTTGGTTCCGCCCCGCAGGAAAACTCAGTCGCGACGCCGACCAGCCGACAATCAGTCTTGAAGTCGCGTTTCGGGTAGCTGGTGACCAACCCGACTTCCCGTCAGCGCAGTTTCAACGTATTCCCTTCGCTGGGATCTGCAGAAGATCGGATGACGTAGAATGATGCGCGCAGGGTTGATTGGGCTGGGTATGGTCGCCAATACTTACGGTGCCGCCTTTCGCAACTCCAAGACAGTTGCACTGGCGCGCGTGTTTGCACCTTCGCCGGAAAGCCGCGCAAGGTTTCAAGAACGGTTCGCCGATCTGGGCGCGCGGACATGCGAAAGCCTGCAAGATATGGCCGACGATCCACGCATCGACTTTGTCGTGGTGGCCACGCCTCCGAACGCGCGGATCGACACGGTCCATGTGCTTGCCGGCGCAAGCAAACCGATCCTGATGGAAAAGCCGATTGAGCGCACGTTGAAGGCCGCGACGGTCATCGTCGATTATTGCGAAGCAAAGGGGCTGCCATTTGGCATCATGCTGCAACACAGGGCAAGGCCAATCGTTTCGGATATGAAACAGCAGTTGGCCGAGCTTGGTCCGATCATTGCGGTGGAAGTCAACGTGCCTTGGTGGCGGCCACAGTCGTACTATGACGAACCCGGGCGAGGATCGTACCAGCGAGATGGCGGCGGCGTCCTGATTTGTCAGGCGATTCACGCCTTGGACCTGATGCTTTCCCTGACCGGTCCGGTAGAGGAAGTCACCGCCATGTGCGCGACCACTGGATTTCACCGGATGGAAGCCGAGGATTTTGTCGTGGCCGGGCTCTTGTTCGAAAATGGCGCAGTCGGTCAGTTGTTTGCGACCACGGCGAGTTATCCTGGGCAAGGCGAAACGTTGACCATCCATTGCAAGCACGGGA
>JABDKF010000103.1 GCA_013003155.1 Woeseia sp.
ATTCGGCCACGAAAAGGTTACGGTCGATGAGTTTTATTTATACCTGAAGCAGATCAATCCGCTGATGCAGTATGCGAATTTGCCCGCCAGCGAACAGCAACGGCTGCTTGACAATTACGTCGAACAACGCGTGCTCGCCTCTGCGGCTCGCGAGGAACAGCTGGACGATAACGAAGAGGTGGCGGCACGCCTTGCCTTTTTTGAGCAGCGCGTGCTGGCGGATGCTTTCCGCAGGCACTTTGCAGACGATATCGAGGTGGACGAGGCAGAGGCGAAAACCTATTACGAAGAAAACAAGGCCCTGTTCTCCGTGCCGGCGAAATACCTGATCGAGCATCTCGTCTACAAGGAACCGGACAAGGCTATTTATGCGCAGGGTCAGCTACGCGAGGGACGGCCATACCTCGAACTGGCCCAACACAGGCAAAGCGATGCCGACCTCACGTTCGTAGAGCGCAATCGATTTGCTGCCGACATATTGCTGCCGGAGCTGCGCGGGCCGGTAAGCGAGCTTGAGGTTGGCGAGGTGACCGAACTCGTTTACACCAACTATGGCTACCACGTCGTTCGCCTGGTTGAAAAAGAAGAGGCGACGTTTAATGCCTTTGAAGATGTGCGCGGCCAGATTATCGCCAGGCTGCAGCAGGCTCGCGCCGGCCAGGCGCTGCAATCCTTGGTGGAGGACGCAATGCAATCAGGGCGAGTAACGACGCACCTGCAGAAATTGCGCGATGCGGAAAGCCTCTGACCGGCTCGCTGCGATTACAGACCAAGCGCCAAGCGCCGCGGGCGCCGCGCTGTTCCCTGCTGGGCGTGCCTTCAACTTTCATTGCTGGTCCTGTTGTCTGTCACGAGGCGTTCGATTTTTCGGCCGCTTTCAGGCGTCGAGCGCGTCGCGCCATCATGTTCAGGCCTTCGACCAGCGCGGAAAATGCCATCGCGGCGTAGATATAGCCCTTAGGTACGTGCGCGCCGAATCCGTCAGCGATTAGCGTGGTGCCAATGAGCATCAGGAAAGACAGCGCAAGCATCAGGATAGTCGGGTTGGCGTGAACGAATTTCGCCAGCGGGTCTGCCGCCAGCAGCATTGCCGCAACGGCTATGACGACTGCGACAACCATTATCGGAATGTGGGTCGTCATGCCAACGGCCGTAATAATGCTGTCGAGGGAAAAAACCAGGTCGAGGATCAGAATTTGGCCGACAACAGCGCCCATGCTGGTCGCTACCACGGCGGGGTTCAGGTGATCCGGACCGGAATCAGTATCTACCGCGTTGTGAATTTCCGTGGTTGCTTTCCAGACCAGAAAAAGTCCGCCGCTGATCAGGATCAGGTCTCGCCAGGAGAACGCGTGTCCAAAGAGGGCGAACAAGGGCGCGGTAAGTTTAACGATAAGCGCAATGGTGGCGAGTAGTGCCAATCTCAGCACGAGGGCAGCCGCGATGCCGATTTTGCGCGCTTTCGATCGCTGGTGCTCAGGCAACTTGTTGGACAGTACGGAAATGAAAATCAGGTTGTCGACACCAAGAACCACTTCCATAGTTGTCAACGTCGCCAGCGCAATCCATGCCGCCGGGTCTGTCGCGAGATTTAATAGATAGTCCATTGATGCTCTACTGATTTTTCCCTATGTTCGAAGATTCGCAGGGCTCACCCCATCCGCTTTTGGCCTACTTGCCAGTTAACTCGATTGTTGGCATCGCCCGGATAGCCGTCATCCTAATTTAGAACGACCGAACAGCTGATTTTGTCGATAAACAATTCTTTTCGCCGCAAGTGCATCGGTGAGTTATCCGGTATCGCTGCAAGCCAGTCGAACGAACGATCGAAATCCCCCGTAAGCCATACGTTTAGCATCAAAACCTGAGTTCGATGAATTCATCAACTCTGCCATCCTGGGGTCTGTCGCAACCTTTTTGTTTGCTACGTCACGTGCCTCGCGAGATTCAAATTCAACCCACCCGAATACAATGGCTTCACCGTCGATTGCGGCTGCGAGATCGGTGAATGAACGGGTTCCGGTCAGAAGCAAGTCATCGCCGACATACTCCCTGTAATCCAGCGCGCCGTGCTCTTTCCAAATTTCCGCGGCCGTTTCGACGATGCGCTTGTACTCGTCCAGGCGGTCGCGAGGAATCGGTAAAACGAATCCGTCAATGTAGTGAGCCATATTTGCTCCGATTTTCACCCGCTATTCTCGTCGCTTCAGTAGTTCGGCCGGGAATTAATGGGCCAGAATACATGTTACAAAATTATATAGAACGCAATGCATCAATTCGCTTGTGGTCAGCGTTTGTCTCTCAGGATTCTAGCACTGGCTCAGCCCTGAACGCCTACCGGATGCCCCTCGACGACCTTAGCGACTGTTTAGCAACTACGATCTTCTTCTTTTTTTTCCAACTGGACATCAGTGCCCTCCACCAGCGCTGCAAGACGCAGGATGCTGATCATCGCATCCATTGCCGCATGCCGATCGGGTGGGGGCACGGTAAGAGTGAATTGCAGGACACCGCTCCTGGTAGGGCCTACCTCAACACCGTCATCGTACTTCTCGAGCAAACCACGCAGCTGGTCGTTGTCAGCCAATGACATGGCGCGGATCCTCTTGATGCCGCGTTCGGACGCCACGGCAACAATACGTTCAAGCAGCTTGCGACCGATACCGCGGCGTTGCCAGGCATCCGCGATCACAATGGCCAGCTCGGCGGCGGCCGGATCATCGTCGGTGCGCACGATTCGCGCCACACCGGCGCCGCTCTGGGCGCCATCCTCAGCCGTCGTCACGACGGCCACGATGGCGTAATGATTCACGCCGTCGATTTCTGTGAAGTAGTTGAGCTCTTTGTCAGTCAAGCCACTCTTGGATGCCAAGAACCGCCGGCGGCGAGATTCCAGCGACAGTTCCTCGAATGCATCGCTCAAGGCGGACTTGTCCGATGGCTGTATCGCACGGAATGTGACGATTTTGCCGTCATTGAGCTCGACAGGCTCCTGGTACGACAGTGAGTATTTCATCTGCCCTACTCTAGCAAGCGTTGATTGCGGCGTGAGAAATAATTCCCGACACTTTCATCAGCTGAGTGATTAAGAAAGCTACGATTGCGACAGGGCCGGTATTCAATGGCAAATGGTCGTCGATGGCCGACGACAGCAAGACAAAATACAACGGCTAGCGTAGCTCAATTGCGCCAGTCTCGACGTCAACGGTGTAGAGTTGTCGGCCCCAATAAGGCGCCGCTTCGGCGTGCTTGCCATAGTAGAGGTGCCGGTAGATATGCACGCTACCGTCAACAAGCTGGCTTCGGAAAAACTGTCGCTCATAGCCAAATTGGCTTGGTTGCAATGCAGCGCATAAATCGATTTTTGTCTCAGAGAGCACATTGCCAGTAGCATCGAGTGTTACAACCAGCTCACCTTTTTTGGAATGCGCTCCGACGCCAAAAAAGTTGCCGGTCGACCTGTCAAAATCCAGCGTGGTAAATGCATAGTTGTCGAGTTTGTAGGTCGCCCAGTCGTCGTCCTTTGTATCGTAGACGTACCAGATGTTTCTAAGTCTGGCACCGCAGGGGTTTTGTGCATCGGCCACCACGAGCGTCTCGTTCCGCGTGTCGTAAGCAAACAATGGCGAGTACGAGGATCTACCGCGCTTCCCGTGTGGTGGCAGCCTCGACACGGCTTCAAGCTCGCCACCCGGCACAGATAGCGACACTAACCAGTGCTCGGACGGTTTGTAGTTGACCCTGTAGACGTAAATAACTTCATCGTCGGGATTCCAGGCATGGTTCTGGTAGAACATGAAATCGCCGGTGTAGTGCTCTCGCTCACTGAGATCGTAACCGTCCGGCCGTAACTTGACTATGTACTGATGCTCAATGAAAACGCGATTTGGATCGCCCTGAACGCGACCTTCCGGTGGATCGAAATAAAGAACCCGGGGAACATCAGGTTCCGAAAGGCCACAGGCGGAAAGCACCAGCACGAGGCTCGATAAGAATAATGTCACTCTGTCAATCAACGGCAATAGCCTCTCATACCAAGCACTGCAAATTTGGGCCAGACTCTTAATTTATCAAATCCCCTGTGGGAGCGGCTTCAGCCGCGATCGAGGCAAAAAATTGGCTGTGGTAGCAGCTTCGGCCGCGAGCGCGGCGCATGAATAGTGGCCAGACTCCGATTTATCGCATCGCCTGTGGGAGCGGCTTCAGCCGCGATCGAGGTGCATGAATAGGATTCGGACAATTTTTTGTCGCATTGCCTGTGGGAGCGGCTTCAGCCGCGATCGAGGTACATGAACAAGGGCCAGCCCCCTATCTGTCGCATTACCTGTGGGAGCGGCTTCAGCCGCGATCAACGAGCGTATCGTTAAGATATTGCATAGAGCGGGGACAAACATCATCAACATCTTCGTGCCCCAAAACCGAATTAAACAGTGGCCAGACTATTCGCTGCTGTTTAGCAAATCGACAATCGCGGCTGAAGCCGCTCCCACAGGTTTTCCTCTACAACAGGGTTTCTTCTCTCACCTAACTTCTTCTTACACTTACTTTTTCTTACACCTAACTTATTCTTACATCTAACTTTTTCTCTCACCTAACTTTTTCTCACACGTAACTTTTCCTCTCACCTAACTCCTTGTCTCACCTAACCTCTTCTCTCACAGGGTTTCCGGTCCGATCAAGATCACACTGTGTTCAGCCGTCCCTTCAGCTTCTTCTTTTATTTACCACTGCGTTGATTATCGCAAGCCCCAACGCGTTAACGAACAAAAAGGTAAACTTCAGGCGGCATGATTTCCTCCGCGTTCAGGTCTCGTAATTTCCTTATCTATCTTTCCGGCAACACGGTGTCGTTGCACGGCCTGTGGATGTATCGAGTTGCCCTCGCCTGGTTCGCCTGGCAACTGTCGGGATCCGAGCTTTGGGTGGGTATTGTGGCCTTTACCCAGTTTGCGCCGGCAGTCTTGTTTGGCCCGATCTTCGGCGTGCTGGCCGACCGCTTCGATCGCCGCGCCACCTCGATTCTTATCAATTCACTAAGCGTCGTGAACATGCTGCTGTTGGGCCTGCTCACCTCGCTCGGTTTCATCGACATTCGTGTACTCGTGCTCCTGTCGCTGATGCAGGGCATTCTCGATGGCGCGCACGCGCCCGTCAGAATGAGCATCGTGCCAAACCTCGTCGAGCGGGGGCAGCTGCAAAGCGCCATCGCGCTCACCTCCGTATCCTTTAACCTGTCGCGCTTCATCGGTCCCGCAATCGCAGGTCTTGTCATCGCGATTTGGGGCGTCGGCACAGCGTTTGTCATCAATGGTGTCAGCTACCTGACCGTGATCTGGGCCATGCTCGTAGTCCGCCTCAATCCTTCGAGCAAGCCGCCCGTTGCGCGAAAGCATCCGTGGACTGAACTGGTCGATGGCGCGAGGTACGCGTTCAATCACAAGGGGCTGCGCAGCCCGCTGATCGTGGCAGCGCTTGGCTCGGTATTTGGCCGTGGGGCGCTCGAGATGCTGCCGGTATTTGCCGATGCCGTGTACCGCGGCGGCGCTGCGGCGTTGGCCATGTTGACCTCCGCGATCGGCGGTGGGGCTGTCTTGACCGGGCTGATACTGTCGCGCGGCACGCAATGGCTGACGACCGGCGTGCTCTACATTGCAATCAGCGTGTCCGGACTTCTCGTCGTTGGCCTCGGCGCAATAGATACGTTCCAGATTGCGCTGGTCGTCGTTGCATGCCTGGGTATATCCCTGTCGCTGTCCGGTGTGGGTTCGCAGATCCTCATCCAGACACTTGTCGATGATGAGCTGCGCGGTCGAGTCAGCAGTTTCTGGGGCATGATTGCCTTCGGTGGCACCGCGCTTGGCAGTCTCACAGTCGGTGCGGCGGCCAACACCTGGGGATTGCAGAGCGCGGTCATCGGTACAGGCATTCTCTGCCTGGCCATCGCGATCGTGGCGTCGCGCTCGCGAATAAAGTAGTCGTCGGAGACCGTTGTCTTGCCGGTTTTGAAAGAGTGATGATTGAGACACCGGTATTTCAGGCGCAACGCCTTATCGGCAAAGGATCAACGCCATGAAGGGTATTTTTGAGTCGCCACTTTGGCTCACCGGTAAACTCGATACGTACAACCCATTAAGCAATCGAATGATCTCCCCTAAAAAAAATAAAAAAAACGCCGCAACTAAAAGCTGCGGCGTTCTATATAAGAGCCTGGCCGTGTCTTACGCAGCACATGGATGTGCAAGTGCCGCGAAGGCCACGGATGGCCGAGAGCAGCCTCTCACATTGGGAGACAGCACACTACCATCGGCGCTAAGCGTTTTCACTTCCGAGTTTGAAATGGGATCGGGTGGTTCCCACTCGCTATTGCCGCCAGGCAAACCGGTTTGGCGCTACTTTTAGAGAATGCACGAGCCGCAATCGCGTTCGTGATTATTCCATCGGTACGATACTCGGAGCGGGCAACGAATGCTGTATTTCTACAATGCTTACTGGCGTGCAGCAAATTCGATAAAAAGTACTACGGCTACTGTCGGTTACTTACAGAAATTTCACGACTCCATGCATGAAAAATTTCAAAGGAATTTTCTAAACGGACAACAAGCCTGCTATTAGTTGTCAGTTTCTTTTACACATTCACTTTGTGCGGGATCGGAGTATTCCATAATAACTTGACAAATAGTCGGTAATAAACTGACAAATGGATTATTATTTTTATTTGGCTCGATTCTTGCGTGTTTTAATGTGGGGGCTGAGTTAAGGAGCGAATATCACGTTAAGGAAATTTGCAGCTCTTGGCTGGCGGGCACAAAAAAACTAACGATTTTGGTTACCGACCTGATGAGTTTCAAATGCAGAACTAAAAACGAGGCTTCACTGCGGTCAGAATTTTCTGGGCCCAGTATCAGCATTTCAAGGTGGGCATTTGCTTGCGTTGTAGCTGCTATTTTCAGTTCGTTGTTGGGGTTCTCTTCGGCACGAGCAAATAGCGTCGA
>JABDKF010000106.1 GCA_013003155.1 Woeseia sp.
TGGGAACGGCAGTCGGCCTGGCACTCGGTTTCGCGCTTTGCAAACTCCCTACAGAGGTTCATGCAATACGTATAACGCCCAGCAGCATCACTGACGAGACCCTGTTGCGACGACTGGCCACGAAGACCGCATACATGCTGCACCGGCTAGACAACAACATACCCGACACGCTGGCGAGGAACATTAAGCTGACCTTGCGGCACGAGTTTTTCGGGTCCGGCTATGCGCACAGCAATGCCGACACAGAGCGCGCGATTGCATTGGCTGAGCGCGATCTCGGCATGACGCTCGAGGCTACTTACACCGGCAAGGCAATGGCGGCGCTGCTGCATGATATAGGTGTCGCAAGCAATCGCGGCATGACGCCGCTGTTCTGGCAGAGTTATCACGCCGCGGCGCTACCCGTTGTGGCCAGCGAGCGTGTCAGCAAGGACGCATTGCCGCGGGATTTTCTGCGTTACTTTTGTTGAGGCTCGCGCTCTTTTTTATCTTCAGCGGCGCGGCGCGCCGCCTCGGCTGCTGCGGCAGCGTCTTCTTCTCGCCGACGCGCGACCTCCGCAACCATGATGTCGAGCCATTCGCTCATTAATTTGCCGTCGCCGCTTCCTCGGCCGGCATTGCATCCATAATTTCGCGCACCTCGGACAGCGTTGGCGCATTGGGATCGGGTTCAACAGTATTTCGGACGAGCAACGCTTCCTCGAAGTACTCGTCGCCTTTGCCACGCCGCAAGCGCGTGGGAATGCCATAGGCATTGTCTGCGATCGCGAGCAGTCGCGCCTCGAGTTTACGCGGCGCAAGCGGCGACAATCCGCCGTCGCTAACGCTCTTCGTCAGCGCGGCAATATGCTGCTCTGTATCCAGTGCATGATCCTCCAGCACCGGGTGGCTTTCGAAAAAAAGCTGGTCATCGCGCCTGCCCAGCAAGTGCGGCTGATTCACTATCGCGACCGGCTCGCCGATAGCGATCAGTTCGTACAAGGATTCGATATTTTCCGGGTAAAGCCTGACGCAGCCGTGGCTGACACGCATCCCCACACCGTACGGCTGATTGGTGCCATGTATCAGATAACCCGGCATGCCCAGTTTCAGGACGTGACGCCCCAGCGGATTATCGGGTCCTGGCGGCACGACTGAGGGCAAAGGGTCACCTGCTGCAGCATGTTCCTTGCGTACGGAGATGGGCACGTACCAGTGGGGATCCCGTGCTTTGGCGGTGACGGTACTGCTACCCAGTGGCGTCTCCCAACCGACCCGACCGATACCGATGGGGTAAGTCAGCACCGTTTGCGGCTCGCCGTCAGCGGCGTCCGGATAATAAAAAAGTCGTTTCGCCGCTATGTTCAGGACGATGCCGCGACGCTTTGCGTCAGGGAGTACATATTGTGTCGGCAACAGGACCGGGGTACCTGCCGCTGGAATCCATGGATCTACGGTCGGGTTCGCATCGACAATTTCGTCGTAGCCAAGTCCGTACTCGCGCGCCAGATCCGAAAACGTATCGCCTTCGTTGATGCGCACGAGCTGCAATTCGCCAACGATCGAGTCCTGCGGTGACGCGAGCACGAAAAAATTGCGGCTGAGCGGTTCGGCGAGCGGCTGCCCGTCGGCAGGTAGCGCTGTCGTCGAGTGCGTGGCACGGCTGTTATCAAAAAACCCTTCGAGCGTGCTGCAGCCAGGCAGCACAGCGGCGAAAAGAGCAAGAAACAGGGCTAAACGGAGTCTATGAATGGTGCGCACCTTGGCTGGCAAACAATGAGCCTGCGCTGATTCTCGCAGAAATCAAATCCCGCTGGCAAAGTCGCCGGTCAGAGATTCCTGCCTACCTTCAGAAACAGGGGCCAGTTGACGGCTCGCAGGGCAGGACCCCACGCGGCCCGCAGCCCTGCCGCGATGGCCGCTACCGGCTCGCTGCCCGTATCCGCGCTGCATCGCCGGGTCGCCGACCAGGTGTTGAGGTACGACAGCATGTCATCGGCCGACCAGTCCTGCTGCATGGTGAATTGAGGACATTCAACCAACGCAAATGGCAACGTTATGTCGCTGTAGCCGCGTTCCACGAGGCGCCGTTCGGGCGGCCACCAGGTGGCTAGCGATTCGTAATAATCAAACACGATGCGGTCAATCGTAGCCGTCACCTGGCAGAGGCCATAGCACCACACCGCCAGCATTCCGCCCGGCTTAACGACACGGCTAACCTCATCGAAAAAGCGATCGAGATCAAACCAGTGCAGAGCTTGTGCGACAGTTACGAGATCGATGGAAGCTGTTTCCAGCCCGCTGTTTTCAGCCGTAGCGACACGATACTCAAGTCGTTCGTGAGGCGGCGCGGCGGCAATCTGCATCGCGCTCGCGTCCGTGGCAATAACCCGTCGATATCGGCCGGCAAGCTCGAGTGCAGCCTGGCCGTTGCCCGTCGCGCAATCCCAGGCGCAGTCACGAGCCGCGCAATTGTCGGCCAGGAAATCGAAAAGGGATGGCGGGTAGTTCGGTCGCGCACTCGCGTAGGCCGCGGCATGACCGGAAAAATGATCTTTAAACGAATTGTCGGGCATGCCTTGGCGGCGGTTAATTACCGCACTGCGGATCTTTGCCCTGCGCTTTTGCCTCGTTGTAAAGTTTCAACGCGACGGGATAGTCGGCAACCAGGTTTTCAATCCGGGTGTCGCCTGATGGATGGGTCGACATGTATTCCGGAATCTTAGTCTGATTCTTTGCATTCATGTTTTTCCAGAGTTCCACGCTTTGCCGCGGGTCGAAACCAGCGCGCGCCATGTAATGCAGCCCAACAATGTCTGCTTCAGTTTCCTGTTTACGGCTGAATGGATTCATGATGCCAAGAGCAGCGCCTGTTGACAGCGCTTCGTACGCGCCGCGCGTCTGGTTACTGTAACCGCCGCCCAGCAATATTGCCGCTATGTCGATGCCGACTCCGGTAACTGCTGCGCGGGATGCACGCTCATTCGCATGCCGGGCGGTGACGTGAGCAACTTCGTGACCCAGAACAGCGGCGAGCTGGTGTTGATTCTCGGTGACACCAAGCAGCCCGGCTTTCACCACTATCTTGCCGCCAGGCAGGACGTGTGCGTTGACATCGGGCTGGTCCACGATAGCAAGTTCCCAGTACAAATCTGCATCTTCGCCCTCTACCACTGCGACGATCGCGTCCGCCACGCAGGCGACGTAGTCGATCGTATTGCCGTTTTGCACTAACGGCGCCTGCTCCTGAATAATACGAAATTGGCGAGTGCCCTCTCGCTCAAGTTCAGCCTCCGACTTCAGGACCAGCTGTTTGCGACCGGTAGGCGATGAGCTGCACGCCGAAACCAGCAATGCAATCAGCGTTACGCCGAGTAGACCCATATAAAGCGTGCGGTTCATCAGCATTTCCTCACAATCTGGCGGTCGTCAAAGTCCGGTAATGGCGTGAGTGTATTTGGACCCGCGGAGCTGCACACGGTTCCATGTGACGCCTCAACTTCAGCGCGGCAGTCGTGACTCGAAGCCCCGACGCCAGCGCGCCGAGTCCAGTTTTTCGAGCGCGCTGTCTACGCTCGCGATCAGGCGCTTTTGCAACGGTTTCTTGATCTTGTAACTGACGCTGTACAAATCGCGCTCTGCAACACGGGCAGCAAGTAATTCGTCGCTGGTGCAGAGCTCGTCGGCTAATCCAAGTTCCAGGGCGCGCGCGCCGTACCAGTGCTCGCCAGTACTGACCTTGGCAAGATCGAGATCGGGGCGATAACGGGCTACGGCCGACTTGAACAGGGTGTGCACGTCTTCCAGCTGCTCTTTCAGGCGTGCACGGTCGTCATCGGTATTCTTGCCAAACATCGTGACGTTGCGCTTGTAGTCGCCGGCGGTAATTTGCTCGAAATCGACACCGTGAGTATCGAGCATGCGATTGAAATTAGGCAGCTGGGCGATAACGCCAATGGACCCGAGAATAGCGAAAGGTGCCGCGACGATGCGGTCTGCGACACAGGCCATCAGGTAGCCGCCACTTGCCGCGACCTTATCGACAACCACGGTCAATGCAATTTTGCGGTCGCGCAGGCGCACCAGTTGCGATGCGGCAAGGCCGTGTTCATGCACGACGCCGCCGTAGTTTTCGAGACGTACGATAACTTCGTCATCCGCTTCAGCGACCTCCAGGACAGCGCTAACCTCTTCGCGCAGCGACGGGACGGCGGTTGCCTTCAGATCGCCCTTGAAGTCGATGACGAAAGTGCGCGGCCTTTTTGCCGAGGATTTTGTCGTTTGTTTTAGCTTTTTCTTGATCGCTTTCGCATCGATCTTGAACTGTTGCTTGTCGAGCACAGCGCGCTTCAACGCCGTAGCAAGGCTACGAAAACGATCGTTCAAATTTTCGACTTCGAGCGTCTCGTCGCTGGTCGCCTTGCGTCCCGCGGCGGCAGCGGCGCCGATCACGGCAACAATTGCGATGACAACGGTCAGGGTCTTCAGCAGGAACAGGCCGTATGCGGCCAGGAATTCAGTCATGAAGATAACTCGTCAGGAGCCGCAGGCTGCAAAGCCGACGTTGTTCTTTTCAAGAACCCGTTCTGCCCGATAGCTGGAGCGAACCAACGGACCGGCGACGACTTCGAGAAATCCTTTGTCCAGGCCTTCGTTGCGATAAGCGGCAAATTCATCTGGCGTCACATAGCGCTCGACGGGCAGGTGGTTTGCCGTCGGGCGCAGATATTGACCCAGCGTCAGTATGTCGACGCCACAAGAGCGAAGGTCATCCATCGTCTGGATGATTTCCTGATCGTCTTCGCCAAGCCCCAGCATCAGACTGGTCTTTACAAGGACATCGGGCCTGTATTTTTTGGCATGCTCGAGTACCCGCAGCGTTTGCTCATAGCCGGCACGAGGATCCCTGACAGGCTGCGTGAGGCGCTCTACTGTTTCCACGTTTTGTGCGAAGACCTCAAGACCTGAATCAACCACCGTTTCGATGTGAGCCGTGTTACCACTGAAATCCGGCGTCAATGCTTCAACCGCGGTTTGTGGTGTCAACGCCTTGATAGCACGCACGCACGCGGCATAGTGGCCAGCGCCACCATCAGCCAGATCGTCTCGGTCGACAGAGGTAATTACGACGTAGGTAAGCCCCATCAATTGCACGGCGCGTGCCGTGTTTTGCGGCTCTTCGGCATCCAGCCAGCCGCGCGGGTTACCCGTGTCTACGGCGCAGAAACGGCAAGCTCGCGTGCACACGGACCCCATGACCATGATGGTTGCCGTGCCGGCATTCCAGCATTCGCCAATGTTCGGGCACATCGACTCTTCGCACACTGTGCTCAATCGATGATCGCGAACCGTACGACGGACCTCGGAAAAACGCGGACCGCTGGGCATCGGTGCTTTTAGCCACTTTGGCTTGCCGCCCGTCAGTCTGGCGGGCGCATCGCTGCGCGCCTTTACGCCGTTCTTGATTGCGGTAAAGCCGACTTCAGTCCGGTACTTCTTGCCGGACGGGACAATTGGGATGCCCTGAAAAGATTTTGGGTCGTTACTCATTAAAGGTCTTTCTACTCATTCGGTTACTTGTCGGGGTTTCTTGTCGGGGCTTCTTGTCGTCGCCATATGCCGACAGGTTCGGGTGTAGCCCGGCATTTTCGCACAACTGCCCATGGGACGACAGGCCCGCCACCGGCGGGTTGCCCATTCAGTTTCGTCAGGACCAAAAAAAATCCCGGCGTGAGCCGGGATAATCAGGGGGAAAAATCTGCCAGAAGAGAGATGACTAATGTAATCGTGACCAGCTAAGGAGCTTTACCGCGTTTTTTTGCAGGTCGAAATTCCTCGCGAGCACAGCCTCGATATCGGCGGTCTCGCAGTCCATATCCATGGGGCGGCTAAGTTCGACAACTCCGCTGAATTCGTTACCGCCGCGGTAGTCTGCGTCGGTAAGCAAGAACTGTGTGTAGTACTTGGCAGCCATGGAGGAAGGTTACTTGGAACCCTGATTTTGATCTGTGAGCCACTGCACAAACTTTCAGGCCTGACGCTGGTCGAATCCCAAACAGTGACTTTCGTCACAAGTCAGCATTGCCGGGGCCGCGCTGACAAAGGGTAAAATCCCGCAAATCCGGCAGAAATTGCCGGCAATCACAGGTAATATCCGCCCCAACGCGGGGCAGCACCCCGCAACCCCTGGGCTCCACTGGACTACGTTATGGTATTTAAAATAAGGTTTTTAGCTGTTTCTCTCGGTGTACTTGTGCTGTTCAGCAGCGCGTTGGCACAGAACGCCTTGCGAGAGACCTTCTTCGGGGAAGCGGACGCTGCACTGGAGCTTGCGGACGCCGCAAATGCGGAGTTGCTGTCGCCACGCAATTACGAGCGTGCAACAGAAGCATTTGAAGATGCGGAAGAAGGCCTGCGACGCGGCCGCAATATCGAATACGTACGTGACAAGACTTCCGAGGCTGCTGAGTACTACTCTAGAGCAGCGGAAGCGGCGAAACTTGCACGCACAGTTCTCGCGCAGGTAATGAAAAGCCGGCAAGACGCGGCCAACGCTAAAGCGCCGCAGTTAGCGGCCGAACAATGGCAGGACGCGCAGCGAGAATTTGCCGATGCGATTCGCTATCTCGAACGCGGAGATCTGAAACGCTCTAAACGCCTGGACATTGAAGCAACCGCGCACTACCGGGATGCGGAACTCACAGCCATCAAGGCGCAGTATCTGACTGAAACACGTCAACTACTGGAAGATGCCGACCGCGCGCGCGTCGGCCGCTACGCACCGGCAACGCTTGAGAAAGCGCAAAAACTGCTGGCCGATGCCGAACGCGAACTCAACGAAAATCGTTACGACACCGACATGCCGCGTAATCTGGCGCAACAAGCTAACTATGAGGCGCGTCACGCTATCCACTTGTCGGAAGTCGTACGAAAAGTTCGAGATCGCGACCTGTCGACAGAACAGCTGATACTGGACTGGGAGAAGCCACTGCGTGAAATTGCCGGTGCCGCGGACGTTGTGCCGGATATGGCAACCGGTCCTGACGAATTGCAGGCGACGCTTGTTGACTTTGTTGAAACTCTTCGCGCCGACAAGCAACGGCTGGAGCAGCAAAACGAAGAATACGCGTTGCGGCTCGCCGAAACGGAAGAAGAGATCAGTGCACTGGACGAACGCCTTGGCGGCGCGACCGAGGAACGTGCGGCGCTGGTGCAAAGACTTGAGGCACAGGCACGTATCAAGGCGCAGTTCGAAGAGGTTGAAAAACTCTTTGGTCGCGAAGAAGCACGCGTTTTCCGCGAAGGCGACACGATTATCCTGCGCCTCGTTGGTCTTACATTTGATAGCGGTCAGTCGGAAATCAAGCAGGAAAGCTTCAACTTGCTGGCGAAAGTTGAGCGCGCTATAGACCTTTTCCCTCGCAGTGAGCTGGTCATAGAAGGCCACACGGATTCCCACGGCAGTGACGAGCTAAACCAGAAACTGTCGCAGGACCGGGCAGGCGCCGTTCAGCAATACATGATCAACGCGATGCGCCTTCCGGACTACCGCCTGATTGCGACAGGCTTCGGTGAAACTCAACCGGTTGCAAACAACGAAACAGCTGCCGGTCGTGCGCGTAATCGCCGCATCGACATCATCATCAAACCTGACCTCGAGAGCTCGGCTCCGTAGGGAGCTGACCGGAATGTCGCGGCGGCGGCATTCCGGCTTCCGCGCAGCTATTTTTGATGCGTGCGCCACCAACCGGCGACGTGCAGCGCGACGTCGCGATTGGCGAGGTAACCGTATTCCGCATGCACGTTGAGGATGCCGTGCTCGCGGTACCAGTTGTAGGTAGCGAAATCGCTGATTTTTTCTACCAGGCCCCGCTGCGACATTGCTGCGAAATCATCGGCGAGCGTCATATCGACGGCGGTTAGTTCCCCCACGGCTGCGATGTTTATCCAGCGCTTTATCACGCGAGGATAGCGCTCCGCGTCGGGAAGTTTGTGCCCCAGCAAGCGTCGCTGAATGAACCGCTGTCCAAGCGGACTCCCCAAAGTTATTAGCGCACTGAGTTCGCTCTCGAAGTTCGCATCACGACCAAGCTGCCACAGTGAATCAAACGCTATGACCGAACCCATGCTGTGCGCGATCAACAATACAGGCCGGTCGATCGCCGCCGCGACTTTCAGCGGCGTCGTCAACAGGCGTCGCGTGTGCTCAGCAATATCGTTTTGATTTTGGACGTAGCGACGCAGATCGCGCAGATGCAATGTCAATTTTTCGTTGGCAAGCCGTGGAATCAGGAATGGCAGCCCGTCACCGATGCGATAAACGAAACGTAATGCCCGTCGCCGCCAGGACTTTGCAGACTTGCGATCCGCTTCGTTAGCCGCGTCTTTTTGCAACAATTCATCGATGAATGGCGCATCAAGCGAGAAATCGCGATGCACGCCGTAAAAATCGTAAGTCCAGCTGACGATGTCGAATGCATTCGCGTCAGCCTGAATTTGGCGCGCAACTTCCGCGTCTGCTTTTTGCAATCCGGCATGCAGGCAGCGCAGCAAGGCCGATCGATGAAGCTCCGGTGCCGGCTTCGGCATCAGGCCTGGAATAAACAAGATGAGTGGCCTGCCGGCCGCAGTCTCCATCAATGCTGTTCCTGTTTTTTGATAAGAGGCAGCAACCAGTCCGCAAGCTCGTTCATGCAGGTCACCGTAGCATCGGGGCCCGTAAGTTCACTGGGCCAGGACTCCCCGTTGCGGTTCACCCAGGCGGTGCGCATGCCCGCAGCGCGCGCGCCGTCAACATCGAGGTGCGGGTGATCGCCAACGTGCAGCACCTCTTCCGGCAGTGCCGCGGCGCGCTCACAAGCAAGCTCGAATATTTTCGGCGACGGTTTTGCCGCCCCTGCGGCAACCGCGGTAATCACATCATCGAACAAATGACGTATACCAATCTTCTCGAGGCTCGCGTTGCCATTGGTCAATGCGATAAGGCGACATGTGGCGCGCAGACGCGACAAACCGGACTCAACATCGGGAAATAATTCAACCGTGTTGCGCTGCTCGTCGAAAACGGCAAACGCGGGGTCGACAAGGGCAACGTCATAATCGCAGGATGCCGCCATGCGAGCGAGGACGCTTTGCCGGAGAAACCTGAGGTCATGACTCCTGTCCGGGTGATCCGCGACCACCGATGCGCGCAGCCTGGCGGCACTTGCGCGATCCCATTTCGCTGGGATGCGCGGGTAATGTTCGGCCAGCCAGGCCCACAGCGCGCGCTCTGCCCGTTTGATGACAGGCGTGATCGGCCACAAGGTGTCATCAAGGTCGAGCGTGATTGTGCGAATTCGATGCATATGTCATTGCTCTTTTGATGCTGCACAGTACCGGCGCATTGTGTTCTCATAGCCGATCACGATTCAATACGGGTAAGGCACGCCATGAAATATTTGCACACCATGGTCCGGGTAAGCGACCTTGATGCGTCGCTGGATTTTTACTGCAACAAGCTCGGGCTTGTCGAGCTGCGTCGAAAAGAGGTGCCGCAGGGCCGTTTCACACTGGTCTTTCTCGCAGCACCCAACGATCACGATGCGCAGATCGAGTTGACCCACAACTGGGATCCGGAGGACTACCAGGAAGGCCGCAATTTTGGTCATCTCGCGTATCGGGTCGACAACATCTACCAAACCTGCCAGCGCCTGCTGGACGGTGGCGTGACGATCAACCGGCCACCGCGAGACGGTCACATGGCGTTTGTCCGATCGCCCGACAATATTTCGATTGAACTGCTGCAAAAAGGTGACGCGCTTGCACCGGCAGAACCCTGGGCATCAATGAGCAACACCGGCCATTGGTAGTATCAGGCGCTCCGCCGTGGCATCAGTGGCGGCAGCACCTCCTTTGCGGCGTCGTTTGCCGTGGCAGACACAATAGATACGTTGCGTAGCGCCTTATCGAGCGTCGTGCCGTCCCAGTTCGCGTCACGTGCCGGACCGTAGCTTGCCGCAGACAGTGCCAGCAACTCTTCGCGCAACGGTGCCGCAACGCGGTTCGCGATCGATCCGACGCTGCGCGGCGCATTGTTCGGCCACTCCAGCTTTGCCCATTCGAGCAGTGCCTGCTTGACGGCATCGGCATCACGCTCGCGCGCCCCCTTGCGCGCTTTCTTGATGAGCCGCGCCTGTTGTTTGTGCAGCGGCACCTCAGGTTCAACACGCGCAATTTCACGACGTGGTTGGCGTGTCGAAAACCACCAGCCGCAAATTGTTATCAGCCAGAGTAGCGCGAGGCCCTCACTAACACGGCGCCAGAATGGATCGTCGACATAACGGGTCTCGGCGGGTACCGCGGTCGCTGCGGGTGTCGGCTGCTGCGGCTGTGCCTCGTTTGACGGCAGTATTGACAGGGTGCGGGCCGGCAGCTCTGCAATCTTCCATTCGTTGGCGGTGATATCCCACCACGGCAATTCGACCGCCGGCAATTCGACGGGGCCGGGCTGCACCCCTATCAGCGCGTATTGTTCACTGCGCTCTGCGAGAATTCCCTGGCTGACCGCGGAGTCTTTTAATTCCGGTTTGTCGGGATACAGTTTCAACGCGGCGGACTGCGCAGGTTCGATGGCGGGAATTTGCGTGGAAAGCTGGCCCAATGCCGTGACCGTAACGTGGCGAGTGATTGGTTCGCCGGCGGGCAATTCGATGACATCGCGTGACCAGTCCTCTGACAACCCGACCTGCCGCGCGGGCAGCCAGGCCGCGTCGGGATAAGCGGCGGGGGCAGGCGGAATGGGTTGCACACTCACAGTCGCTGCTTCGGAGCGGAACACCTTGCGCCCGGTGATGCGGCCATCCCGAAGCACGCGCGCCTCGAACCGCACCGGGGCGATACGGAGCTCGCCACTTTCTTGCGGAAACAGGGCATACACCCGCTCGACAACGTTGTATGCCTTGCCATCCAGCAAGGCGTCGTAACTACGCTCATCACCTGCCAGCTCGACCAGCACATCAACGCCTGATACTTCCGGGTCAGAAAGGCGTGGCTGGCGGGTTGCCACCGCGCGATAGACTTTTAAGGTATAGAGCACCTGTGCCTGTACATAGCTCTCGGCAAAATCGACTTCGGCGGTAACAAAAATATCCGCCTCGCCGGGCGCGGCGCTCGATACCGGTTTTACGATGATTGGCACTGTATTGCTTGATTCGCCAGCCACCTCGATTGCCGGAATTTCGATCATGCCGTCCTGCTTCGCCATCAATACGTAGGTCCAGGTCCGGCTGCGGCTGATTTGGCCGTTGACTATCGTAGTGTTGCTGAGTTGACTGCGTGTGCCTACGTAAAAATCTTTCTCGAGCGCGCTGACATCAGGTTCGACATCAATCGCAGTGTCGACAGTGACCTTGTAAGTGAATGATTCATTGAGCTCGACCTGGTCACGGTCGACGCTTGCGACGACGGCAGCCAGCGTGGTCATCGGTGCCAATAACGTCAGTGCAGCGATAACTGCCTGCGCTCTGGCGATGAACGATCGCGAGACATGCATCTTGTTTACCATGGTTGAACCTCGTCGTCCGGCCACAGGTTATTGCCATCCTGATCGCGACCCTGGCGCTGATACTGGTAGCGGAACTTGCGGCGCAACAGGCCACCGGGATCGTTTGGAATGCGACGCAACCATTGTTCCATCGCCTGTTGCTGTTCCTGTTCGCGCCGCTCCGCGGCTGAATCCGCCTGTGCCTGCCCCTGCTCCGGATCGCTTTGCTCGCCCTGCTCCGCGGCCTCCTCAGCGGCACGCTGCAATTCTTCCTGCAACGCCGCGAGATCCTCCTCACTCAGCTCTTCTTGTTCGCGATTTGCATCGCCATCCTGCGCCTCGTCGCCGGGGTTGCCCGCTTCCCCTTGTTCACCCGACTGATCCGACTGACTGTCCCCTTCAGACTGCTGCGCGTCACCGCCGGACTCACCGCTCGATTCCTGGTTCTGTTCATTCTCGGCATCTTGCGCGTCCTTAAGCTGTTGCAGAAGATCGCGATTGTAAACAGCGTCCTCATCGTCCGGGTTCTGTGCAAGCGCGGCTTCGTAGGCCGCGATCGCCGCGTCGAATTTACCCTGGCGCGCCAGCGTATTTCCGAGATTGTAGTGGCTATCGGCATCGCTGCCTGCCGCGAACGTTTCCATACTTTCGGCGTAACGCCCCGCCCGATAGTTTGCCACCGCCTGCCAATCCGGGTCGCGGAATAAATCCGCCGCCGCGGCTGCGTCGCCCTCGGCGAGTAGCTCACTGGCCTGTTGGTCCGGCGACTTCCACAAATCAAGCCAGTCAAAGGCCTGCGCCTGCCGCGGTAACGGCAGCAAGGCGAATACGATGAGCAATACCCAGCCGCGCCGGAATGCAAGTGCCGCGAGCGGTGTTAGTAGCAACAGTAGCCACGGTCCTTCTTCGCGCCACTGGTCGGTAGCCAGATCGTCATCACTTGCAGCACTGCTGCCGGCGGCACCGGACAACAGCGTGTCAATATCGCTGTTATCGCTGCTGAGTACCGCGAAACGGCCACCGCCAGCCTGCGCCAGTTCTTGCAGGCCGTCGATCTCCAGTTTAGGCACGGCCATTTGTCCAAACCGATCGGTCACGAATCCGCCGTCTTCACGCGGAATAGGCGCACCTTCAACCGTACCAACCCCAAGCACGGACAGACGGTAACCCGCGGTCAGCAAATCACGCGCGGCTTGTTCGGCAACGGTGGACGAGCCCCCGTCGGTTATCAACAGAACTTCACCGTCGCGTACGCCTGCTTGTTCGAGCAACTGCCGACCCTTTTCGATAGCAGTAACGGGATAGCTGCCGCGACTCGGCATGATGTCGGTACTCAGGCTATTGACGAGGGCAGCAACAGTGTCCACATCTTTCGTCAGCGGTGTCACCGTGAAAGCGTTCGCGGAATAAACAACCAGCGCCGTCTGGCCGCTGCTGCGTCGCCCGAGCATGTCGAGTATCTTCAGGCGCGCACGCGTGAGGCGATTCGGTGAGATATCCTGCGCATCCATCGAGCGTGACAAATCCAGTGCCACGACCAGCGCCTGCTCCGAGCGGTACACCGACTGTTCGACGCGATCCCAGGCCGGGCCAGCCAATGCAAGGATCGCAAGTGTGCCTCCCAGTAGCGTCAGCCACCAGCGCGCATTGCCTGCACGTCGTTGGGAACTGGACAACACGTAAGGCAGTAACGCCGGATCTATCACGCGCTGCCAGCTGCCGGGCGCCAGGCGGCGACTTGCCAGCGCCAGCGTCACGATGATTAGTAGCGGTAAGGCCAGCAGCCACTCGGGCCGCATGAAATGAAAATCAGCCGGCATGGCTCTCTACCTCCAGCATGCGCCGTGCATCGCGCGCTGCCTGCCAGCCGGCCAGCAGATTACCGAACGCAATCAGCAGCGCAAGCACGAAAGCGCCGCCTAACGGCCAGTAATAGAGGGCCGTGACAGGGCGGAAGCCGGCCTCTGGCTCCGCCACAGGCTCAAGTTCATCCAGCAAACGATAAATGTCCTGCAGTCCGGCGGTATCAACCGCACGGAAATACTGACCGCCCGTTTGCTGCGCGATACGAGTCAGCGTTGCCTCGTCGAGGTCTGCTGACGGGTTAACCCGCCGCAAACCGCCGGTAATGGAAGGCACGGCCATTTGCTCTGCACCGATACCGATGGTGTAAATGCGCAGGCCGATTTGCGCGGCAAGTTCCGCCGCCTTGAGCGGATCGATTTCGCCGGCCGTATTGGCGCCGTCCGTTAACAAGACGAGTACCTGCTCGTCACCGACGGCACCCTGGTCGTGAATGCGCTTCACGGCGAGCGTAATGGCATCGCCTATTGCCGTTTTTTCGCCCGCCAAACCGATGAACGATTCCAGCAGCAGCACATTGACCGTTGCCCGATCGAGCGTCAGCGGCACCTGCAGGTAGGCGCGTTCGCCGAACAGAATGAGTCCGATACGGTCACCTTCGCGACGCGCGATGAAGTCACTGGCGACCGCTTTGGTTGCGGTAAGGCGGTCAACCCGGCGCCCGGCCAGTTCAAAATCCTTGGCGTCCATGCTGCCGGACAAATCCACCGCAAGCATCAGGTTGCGGCCAGAAACGGGCACGTCGAGTTCATCGCCCACCCGTTCGGGCCGTGCACTTGCCAGCACCAGCAGCAACCACGCGATCAGTGCCAGCCAGAATCGCCAGTTCAATAACTTCTCGGACTGCGGGCGATGCGCGAGCACCGCAAATCCGCCAAGGCTTGGCACGCGCAGGCCGGCTTCCTGTGCACCGCTGGCCGGCGACATCAGCTTGCGCACCAGCAGCGGCAATGGCGTGAGCAACAGCATCCACGGCCAGGCGAGCGACCACATTAGCGTGTCTCCTCGGGCAGCGGCGTCGCAAGGCGCAGCTTTACTGCGTCAAGCAATGCCGTAGCGTCAACCGATTCCGCCGTGCTGCGCGGCTTGCGGTAGGGCAGCCAGCCAAGGCTCTGCCCGGGACCCGCGGAAAAAACCGGCCGAGGCAGGCCGCGATCCAGCCAGTTCAACCACGCATCGCCGGTGAGCCGTGCAACGTCCGTTCGTGGTGCGTAAGCCAGCATCGTGCGGCGCAGCAAGGCCGATAATCCCTTCGCGAGACTCGTCAGGTCATCCTCTCTGACGTGCTCAGTTGCGAGCCGTTCAAGTTCGGCCAGTGCCGCGCGCCGCGGGCGGCCGCGCTGCCACGCGGCAAGCGCGCGCCACGCTGCAAATAACAGACCGACCGCAACGAGCGAGAGTAAAAACCACCAGCCGGGGGCGAGCGGCCACCAGCCGATGGCTTCAGGCAGATGCAGGTCGCGCAGAGGGATGTCTTCCGGATTCATGATAGCGCTGCTGCCTAAATCACCCGGCGACCCAGCGCCTTTTGCAAGGCAGCAACAGGATCATCCATTGTCGACAAGGCTAAAAGGTGAATGCCGTAGCGCCGACAAAAATCGGCAAGTTCTTCCTGCCGTGCCAAAAAAGCTTGTCGGTAATCGCGGCGTGCGCCCTGCGAGTAAGTGTCGATCGACATTTCACGCGCGTCTGCCACGAGCCGATAGCTCCCCGGTGGCGGCAATTCCTGATCAAGCGGATCGCTCACCGAGACTGCCAACACCTCGTTGTGACGCGCGATGCCGGCGAGATAAGACTGCGTGGCGCGGTCAAAGCCCGCGAAGTCACTAATGACAATGACGAGGCTGCCGGGACGACTCACGCGACGCAATGCCGACATCGCCGCCGCAAACGGTATGGCCGGGTCGCTGTCCGGCGCACTGACCTGGTGCTGCCAATCACCATGAGTAACGAGTTGGTGCAAATAGCGTAACGCCGCCTGACGCCCGAGCCGCGGCTTTAGCTCACGGTGCATGGAGTCACCGAAGATGATGCCGCCGAGGCGATCTCCACGATGGTGAGCTGCCCACGACAGCAGCGCGGCGGTGCGACTGGCCAGGACTGACTTGAAACTGCCGCGCGTTGCAAAATGCATGGAACTCCGCAAGTCGACCATGATGAGCACCGGTCGCTCGCGCTCCTCACGAAAAAGTTTGGTGTAAGCCTCGGTGCTGCGCGCTGTGACACGCCAGTCAATGTTGCGCGGATCGTCACCCGGCTGGTAGGGCCGCGACTCGTCGAATTCCATGCCGCGACCCTTGAAGTGTGAGACGTAGGCACCGGCCTGCAGCGAATTCACGCGCAACACGTCCAACGCGATCGCGCGCGCGGGTCCCGCCAACCGAATCAGTCCTTTTTGACTGACGCTGACTGGCGATGCGTCGATTGGCAGGTGATCGTGTCGCACGGTGCTTTGCAATCCGCGCTACGGAACGCCGACGCCGTCGAGTACGCGCTCAATTATTGAATCGGCACCGACGCCGTCTGCCTCGGCTTCGAAACTCAAGACCAGCCGATGGCGCAAGACGTCGGGCGCAACGTCCTGGATGTCTTCGGGTCCGACGTAATCGCGACCGGCGAGCCAGGCACGCGCGCGGGCCGCACGATCAATGCCCATGCAGGCGCGCGGGCTGGCCCCGTACATCACTTGCCCCTGCAGGGTCGGATCGACGCGACCGGCATCGCGCGTGGCAACCACAATGTTGACGATGTACTGCTCAAGTTCGTCTGACAGGTGCAGGTCGAGGATCTCGCGTCGGCCCGCCATGACTGAGGTCTGCGACAAGCGCTCGGGCGGCTGAAACGCGTCGCGCTGGCCGGCCTTGGCCTCATCGCGATTCAGGATGAGAATACGACGCTCATCCTCGACCGTGGGGTAATCAACTTTTACATGCAACAAGAAGCGATCGAGCTGTGCCTCCGGCAATGGATAGGTACCTTCCTGTTCGATCGGGTTTTGCGTGGCCATCACCATGAATAACGACGATAAGGGGTAACTCTTCTCCCCGACCGTGATTTGCCGTTCTTCCATTGCCTCCAGCAAGGCCGACTGAACCTTCGCGGGAGCCCGGTTGATTTCGTCGGCTAATATCAAGTTGTGGAACAAAGGTCCTTCGCGAAAGACAAAACTGCCATCTGCAGGCCGGTAAATTTCGGTGCCAGTCAAATCGGCTGGCAATAAATCCGGGGTGAATTGCAGGCGGTGAAAATCGCCTTCAATACTTTCCGACAACACCTTGATGGCGCGTGTTTTCGCAAGCCCCGGGGCGCCCTCCACGAGCAGGTGCCCATCACACAGCAATGCGACCAGCATGCGATTGATAAGGTGGCTTTGCCCAATAATCAGGCTGCCTACGTGGTTTTCGAGCTGTTGGAATTGTTCTGCTACGCTCATCCGCGACTCCGGGGGAAAATCTGGCGCACGCCAGAAGGCGTGCCATTGTAGGGCTTGCTCCGCAGTATTTGAACCAAGGTAAAAATCCTGTGCAGGATTACGACCCGCGTGCGGCGCAGAGATTGCATAAACTTGCCAAATTCCCCACAGTCCTGCCGCATGTTTAGACTTTCGTTAATTCTGCTTGCTGCCAGCACGGTATTCGCCTGTTCTTCACGAGGCGGAAGCGCCGGCGTCGGCTCGAATTGCAGGGCCGGTGGCGAATTCTATGCCGATCTGTATGGGGCGCTGAACACCACCCTTACCTGGCAAGATAGCGAACTCCGCTGCGAGGGCATGCCGCGGCCGTTCGGCGAGGGCGCCAGATTGCGATTTGCGGGGCAAGTTGCGAGAAACGACAGAATGCAGAACCTGGCCATTATCGTCGCACTACCGGAACTCCAGGCGGGCGTTGTCGGTCGCGAGCTGCGCGCGAAGATCACCATTATCGAGGAAGAAGAAGGCCGCTTCTTTAGCAATGCGGAGCAGGAAACCTGTTGGGCAGACATTAGCTCCCAGGAACTGTTTGCCGGCAGTGTTGACAGCTACGCGATCGACGGCATCGTTTATTGCGTTGCGCCTATCGCAGCAATAAGCACTTCTGAGAGCATCACGATTCGTAATCTCAAATTTGGCGGGCGCGTCGATTGGCACGGGAGTTCGCAATGAAACGAACGCTCGCTATTTTATTGCTGCTGACGGCATGCAGCGTCATTCCGGTAGCGGCAAACCCTGAGCTCGACGCTGATTTTGCGCAAAGCACTATCGTTATCAGTTCCAGTCACGCCGCCTGCTATCGCTTCGACGTTTACCTGGCACTGGAAAGTAAACAATGGCAGCGGGGCCTGATGCACGTCAGGACGCTCGAGCCCTGGAGCGGCATGCTGTTTGTTTATCGCGCCGAGGCGCGGCGGTCAATGTGGATGAAGAACACGTTCCTGCCGCTCGATATGCTTTTTATAAGAGCCGATGGCACGATTTCATCGATTGTCGAAAATACCGAACCCCAGTCGTTACGATCGATATCGTCGACTGACAACGTGCGCTATGTGCTCGAACTGAACGCGGGCGTGACGGCACGGTTGCAAATCGCCGCGGGTGACACACTAGTCTGGGCTGGCGACGTCAATCCGCCGTCACAAGACTAACGCGATGGACTTTGCCAGGTAATCAACGTTGCCGGGCGTAATGCCGGCAACGTTGATCCGGCTCGAATTCACCATGTAGACACCGCAGTCTTTCTTAAGACGTTCGACCTGCGGTTCAGAAATACCAAGAAAACAAAACATGCCGTTCGCCTGCTCGACATGCGAGAAATCGTGATCCGGAGCCTCGCGACGCAAGGCTGCAACGAGGCTCACGCGCATGTTCTTCAGGCGCGCTCGCATGCCATCGACCTCTGCCACCCATTCTGCCCGCAGCGATGGATTGCCCAGGATCTCCCGAACGATGGCCGCCCCGTGATCCGGCGGCATGGAATACATCGTACGGACGAGGTTATGTGCCTGGCTACGCACCGTTGCTGCCGTTTCGGCATTGCTGCAAACGAAGGACAGGGAGCCCACACGATCACGGTACAGGCCGAAATTCTTCGAGCACGACGTGACAACAATCATTTCGGGAACCATGCCGGCAAGCAAGTGAATCGGGTAGACATCCTCCTTAATGCCGTTCGCGAAACCCTGGTAGGCCATGTCGACAAACGGCAGTAGCTTGCGCGCGGCGATTCGTTCGGCAAGCTCCTTCCATTGCGACTGGCTGAGGTCCATGCCGGTCGGATTGTGACAACAACCGTGCAGCAGCACGAGATCGCCCTCGGGAATAGCATTAACCCGGTCCATCATCTGGTCGAATACCAGCGAACGCGATTCGTAGTCATAGTACGGATACGGCTTTAGATTCAGCCCCGCTCCGCCCAGCAGCGGTACGTGGTTGGCCCAGGTCGGATTGCTGTGCCACACCGTCGCGTCCCGCCGGGCGCGCAGCACGAGGCCCGCCGCTACCCGCAGTCCTCCGGACCCGCCAGGCGTCTGTAAAGTGGTAATGCGTTCTGCCGCGACGTCATCACCAAAAGTGAGCTGCTGTGACAGCAGGTTGAATTCGGGATCGCCGCCAGAACCGAGGTATGTCTTGCTCGTTTGCGTTTCGAGAATCTGGCGTTCCGCCTTTTTCACCGAGGCCAGAACCGGCGTTTCTCCTTGTTCGGTTCTGTACACGCCGACCCCGAGGTCGACCTTTTCACTGCGCGCGTCGCTGGCATGTTCCGCAATGAGTTTGAGAATGGCGTCGGATGGCAATGCCTCAAGCGTACTGAACAAGGTTATTCTCCGCTACAAGTTGAAGGTCGCCCGGGCGGCCGCAAACAGGGATTGTACACAGGCCTGAGCCGTGGGCCAGATGGACGGTCTGAAGCCTAGAAGTGGTTGATCGGAATCTTCAGATAAGAGACTTCGTTATTCTCGGCAGCGGGCAGTCTTCCAGCACGTATGTTGACCTGAATCGACGGGATGATCAGCCTGGGCAGCTGCAGGGTGGCGTCGCGACGCTCGCGCAGCGCGATGAAATCGTCTCGCGTGCGACTTTTTCCTACATGAATATTGTGCGCAGCCTGTTCGGCAATGGTGGTCTGAAAGCGCAGTTCGCGACCGTCAGGCTGATAGTCGTGGCAAACAAACAGGCGCGTGTCTGGCGGCAACGCAAATAGTCGCTGGATCGAGTCGTACAACACACCTGCGTCACCGCCGGGAAAGTCACAGCGCGCGGTCCCTGCGTCCGGCATGAACAAACTGTCGCCGACAAACGCCGCATCGCCGATAAGATAAGTAACGCTGTCACTGGTGTGTCCGGGCGTCGGAATTACGCGGCAGCGCAACTCACCAATCGCAAACTCTTCGTCGACCAGCAGCAGCTTGTCGAACTGATGCCCATCCGCCCGAAAAGATTTTTGCAGGTTGAAAATTTTCGCGAAGTACTCTTGCACATCGCAGATACCGGCGCCGATCGCGACGCTGCCGCCCGCGCGCGCTTTGACCGGCTGCGCGCCGCTTAAATGATCGGCGTGCGCATGGGTTTCCAGTATCCAGCGCAACTTGAGCTGCTCCGCGCCGAGATACTGCAGGATGTCCGCTACCTGGCTGTCGTCAGTACGACCGGAAGCGATATCAAGGCCGAGAACCGGGTCCACGACCGCGGCGTCGCGGCTCGCAGGATCACTGACGACATAGGAAAGCGTGCCGGTTTCCGCATGATAGAAATGCTGGACGTGCGGCGCCGCCAAAATCTAGCGACTCCGGCGACGGGCCCGCACTGCAGCGTGCATCAGGCTTTGGGCGCCCAAACCGAACACCAGCCGTTGGCGTTTACAACTTTGCCGGGGAAGATCTGACAGGGCCGCCATTCAGCGCCGTCTTCACCCTGGATCAACGCACAGTTGGCGCAATTCTGTTCCGCGGCAGGGTTTGCTCGAGCGGCTGCATCAACGGTGCTGGCATCGTGAACGTATTTCATTGCCTGCGCGGTTGGATCGTCTTCGCTGAGTTTCGGCAGGTCCTCCGCCTGAACTTCTTTCCCGGGACGAACGAAACATGCCGCCGTGGCGACTGCGGATAACTGAATAAATTTTCGTCTGGCTATCTTGCTCAAGGCCATCTCCTGTTGTGTCGTGAAATTTCGTTTTCGTTGGATGCGGAGTCTAAACCATTCCGTCGCCAAACTGGCCAACAGAAACTAACGGAAACACATAGGCGATCAACAAATGCAAATGAGTCTCATTTGTAGTTTTGTATCATTCTTTTTGCAGTGTGCATCGACATCGCTGAACGGCAGCTAAATTTAGCCGCGCAGTTCAATTTCCCTCGTGATGCTATGACGGCCGGTCAGATTGCCGGCACAAAAGCGTTGGCAGCGGGAGTGTCCCGTGCTGCAACTAAGTCAACTTATCGTCATCGGCGCCGTGCGCGTTGGGCGTGCTCGCCATCACATTGGTAGGCACACCGCCAGGGGCCGCTGCGTCACTGTCCGCAAACAACCAGTTTGACAATGGGTCTTTCAACAGTCGTGAAAACAGGAAATAAACAACCAGCATAGGAATAATGCTGACAGGACCCAACCGCTCAATGATTAGCAGCGGCCAAATGAACGCCTGCACGGTATTGCCTATCGACTGCACCGAGAAACGGAACAGGAATTCAAAGAACTGCTCGGTAAAAAAACTGATTACGCCATCGCTCACAGAAATTTCATCGACCAGGGTACTGATCTCCAGCCAGATAAACGTCATGACGAATCCGCAGGCGTAGAAACCGCCGCCGCGAGCATCCCACATGGTTCTGAACGAACGTTTCAACAATCCACCGGCCTGTCCGGGGAACGCGCGCGGATTGTGTACTAAGGTATTGCCCAGCGCATAGGTTTCGCGACCGCGCCGTTTTATGCGCGCTACAAACGGTTCCTTGGGCTTGCGCTTTTTGTCCGGCTTTTTGCGGCGAAACACCATCGTGAAATTGCTCCTGCTAGCGCCTGTTGACAACGGGTCGCGGTGGCAGGAGTGGCGGTGGAATGGGCGCACGGCGTCTGTCCGCCTGCGGAGGGTAATTTGTTGCCAGGTAATTGAGAATCGAATTCTCTGTGGCGGCATCGAATTGCCAGAGGTTTTGCGTCTCTTGCATCCAGCGAATGATCGCGAGCCAGGTTTGACGATCGGCCCGCTGGCTCGTGACCAATTTGTGCGAGTGGCAGCCGCCGCAATGGATGCGCACCTGCTCCCAGCCATCCGCCTTGATAAGACCGCTAGCAACGTCGATATCCGCCGCCATAACGAAGGACGAAAACAGCAAAGCGAGAAGCGGCGAGCAACGCATCAGGCAGCAACCTGCACGGCGATACGGTGGCAGGCGTTGTTAAGGTAGCCGCGCGGATTCCAGCCCGGCAGCACCATGGGCTGTGCACGGCCGGCGGCATCTGTCGCGCGTGCCCACACCTCGAAATAGCCCTCGGCCGGGAACTTGACGTCGGCATCAAAGTGTTGCCACGCAAGGCGATTCGCAGGTTTCGACAAGCGTGCGCGCTGCCAGGTCGCGCCGAAATCTATCGAGGTGTGCACGCCCGCAACCCGCGTATCGCCCGCCCAGGCATGTCCGCGGACTTCGAGCGCCGCGTCCCGCGCGTGAACGATGCCGGAACGTGGAAAGGTAATCAGTGACTTCACCGGCATCGATTCGATGATGCACATGTCGGCATCCGCCACTTCGGTACCGGGCGCGACCGGTGTGCACGGCACCCGGTAGGATTGCCCCGACATTTTTTCGCCGTCATGCACCCGGTCGCGAACCATGAGGCGAGCGAGCCACTTGCCGCTTACCGACGCCGGCCAGCCGGCGCAAAGCATGCGCAACGGAGCACCGTGCAGTGGCGGCAGGCGCTCGCCGTTCATAGCCCATGCCAGCAACGATTCGTTTTCGCGCGCCTTGGCCAGCGGCACGCCGCGAGAAATCGGTCGCTTCGACGGGTCACCCGACAGGTGCGCGTCGGCACCTTCGTAGGCAACGTACGTTGCGTCGTCTTTAATACCGACATGTTCCAGCACGTCACGCAAGCGCACTCCTGTCCATTCCGGGCAGCCAATGGCGCCGGTCGTCCACTGGTTGCCACGTGCCGGCGGGTAAAACTCGGAGCGCCCGTTGCCACCGCATTCCAACTGCAGCTGCAGCGTGCGGTGCCGGAATTTTTTCTTGAGGTCTGCGAGTGACAGCGTCATCGGTCTGGCACAAGACTCACCGTCAATCGTGACGTTCCAATCGTCCGGGTTGGCATCAGTCACCGCTGGGGGTATGCCGTTGTTGCGAACGAAGAGTCGGCTCGCCGGCGTAATGTCATCGTCGAGCAAGTGCGCCGGTGTCTCGGCATTTATCGGACGATCGTTGAGTATCACCAGCCCGTCTTTACCGGGCAGTTCAAACGGGTCAACCGTCTCTGCCAGCGCTGCCGGTATCAGTCCGCCCGGCATCAGATGTGCAAAAGGAATGGTGGCGCCCAGTGCTGTACTCATTGCAACCAGCCCGCTGCCGCGCAAGAAACCGCGTCGCGACAGCGGCTCAGACTCGCGCTCCCATAACAGGCGATCCGCTTCCAGTGGATTTGCCCGGTAAAGTTCGTGAATTCCTTTCCAGCTGCTCATACGCCCCCCGGATTCACAGCCGCGCCCTCAGGCGTGCAAGGTTTCTGCTGCTCGTATGTAGGTATCGAGTAAACCGCGCAGGCCGCGCTGCAAGCGCGCACTGCGCTCGCGATTGTAACGCAAAGTCGTCTCGTTCATGTAGCTGCGTTGCGAAAGCTCGAGCTGCACCGCGTGCATTTTTTGCTTCGGCTTGCCGAAATAACGCGTAATGTAACCGCCCGTAAATCGACCATTGCAAACGCTTGAATATTGGCTTTGGGACGCGTAGCGAACAAGCTCTGACTCTATTGTCGGCGCACAACTTGCGCCGCGGTTGGTGCCAATGTTCAGAACGGGTAGATCACCGTCAAACAACTGCGGCACGCGACTGGCAATCGAATGTGCATCCCATAGCAACGCGTAGCCGTGCTTCCTGCGGGTTTGACTTAGAACGGCAGCAATCTCGGCATGGTACGGACGCCAGTAGCGATTAATTCGCGCGTCCTGTTCGGTGCCATTGATCGGGTTGCCGTCGGTATACAGCGCTTCACCGCCAAACGTTTTTGACGGGCAGATTCCGCTCGCCGGCTTGCCAGCGTATAGCGCTGCATCATCCGGCGGTCGATTGAGGTCCACAACGTAGCGGGAGTAACGCGCTGTGATCATGCTCGCGCCTTGTTCCCGCGCAAATGCGTAGAGCTCTGCAACGTGCCAGTCGGTATCAGGCAGTGTCAGGGCCACCGGAGTCATACGCGCAGCGATATCGTCGGGTAATTCCCGACCATCGTGCGGCACGCTGATCAGCAGTGGTGAGCTGCCCTGGTGAAATTCGAATACCGCGCCCGTCATGCTTCGAAGCTGGGCAACACAGTGCGACACGGCTCGCAGAAGGAACCGCCATCGATTAAGTCTGCGAGCTGCTCAATATCGCCTGATAAGGAGCGATCGGTCTCATACGGCGGCGAGAACAGGCGAACCTGTTGAATAATGGTTTCAATAACCGCAGAACTGTTTTGCGGATGATGAAACTCGATTCCCTGGGCCGCGGCAAGCACCTCGATCGCCACGATGCTGGACACGTTGTCGAGCATATTGTGCAAGCGGTGTGCCGCGAAGGTCGCCATACTAACGTGGTCTTCCTGGTTAGCCGACGTCGGCAAACTATCGACGCTGGCGGGATGAGCGAGCGACTTGTTTTCAGAGGCCAGCGCGGCGGCAGTGACCTGCGCCATCATGAAGCCGGAATTCAGGCCGCCGTCCCTGACGAGAAAGGCCGGCAAGCCGCTCAAGTGCGAATCGATCAACAACGCTGTGCGACGTTCAGAGATCGCCCCGATCTCCGCGATCGCAAGGGCGAGGTAGTCTGCCGCCATCGCCACTGGCTCGGCGTGGAAATTGCCGCCGGACAAAATATCGCCGGACTCTGCGAAGACCAGTGGATTATCGCTGACCGCATTGGCCTCGGTTTGCAAAACGCGGGCGACGTGCTCGAAAACGTCAACACAGGCGCCCATGACCTGCGGTTGACAGCGGATGGAATACGGGTCCTGCACGCGATTGCATTCGAGGTGCGATGCGCGAATTTCACTGCCCTGCATTAGCGTGCGTAACAAGCTCGCCACGGTAACCTGGCCGGGCTGACCGCGTACGTCCTGGATTCGCGCATCGAACGGCGTGTCGCTGCCTTTGACCGCATCCGCCGACATTGCGCCGGAGGTAATCGCCGCTGCGAGCACGTGTTCGGCGCGGAACAGCGCCGCAAGCGCCAGCGCGGTCGACACCTGGGTACCGTTTAGCAGTGCAAGCCCCTCTTTGGGCGCGAGCGTCAGGGGCGTGATACCCGCCTCCCCGAGCGCGTCTTTCGCCGCCATGATCTGGCCATCCACGCTGACTTCGCCGAGCCCGAGCAGCGCACCGGCCATGTGCGCCAGCGGTGCCAAATCGCCGCTGGCACCCACGGATCCCTTGACCGGGATCGACGGGTAGATTTCGTGGTTGACGAGCGCGCACAGCGTGTCGATCAATTCGCTGCGCACACCCGAATAACCCTGCGCCAACGAAACGATTTTCATCACGAGGATCAGTCGAACTATTGCGTCGGGCAACAACGGGCCCACACCAACGGCATGCGATCGCACCAGGTTCTCCTGCAGCCGGGCCAGGTCGTTAACGGAAATACTCACCTGAGCCAGCTGTCCGAATCCGGTATTGACGCCGTAGACAGATTTGCCGCTGTCGACGACTTTCTGCACCACTGCTGCGGACTCATCAATGCGCCGTCGCGCGTCGTCGCCTAGGGAAATTTGCGCAGGTTCGATCCAGATGGTTCGTAGCGCCGCCAAAGTTACCGGCTGCCCGTCACAATGCAGCTTCATTTTTCGGTCTCCAGCATCGGCAGCTTGAGGTGATGTTCACGTGCGCAAGCCTTCGCCTCTTCGTAGCCGGCATCTGCGTGGCGCATGACGCCGCTGGCGGGATCGTTCCACAACACACGGGCGATGCGCTTGTCGGCTGCCTCCGTGCCATCGCAGACAACGACGAGCCCGGCGTGTTGAGAATAGCCCATGCCCACGCCGCCACCGTGATGCAGCGACACCCAGGTGGCGCCGCTGGCCGTACTGAGTAGTGCGTTAAGCAACGGCCAGTCTGAAACGGCGTCGCTACCATCCTGCATAGCCTCGGTTTCGCGATTCGGGCTCGCAACCGATCCACTGTCGAGGTGATCGCGGCCAATTACGACGGGAGCGCTTAGCTCGCCATTCCTGACCATTTCGTTAAACGCGAGGCCGAGTCGATCGCGCTGCCCGAGCCCCACCCAGCAAATGCGAGCCGGGAGTCCCTGAAACTGGATGCGCTCGCGGGCGGCATCCAGCCAACGATGCAAATGCTTATCGTCCGGGATCAACTCTTTGACCTTGGCATCGGTCTTGTAAATATCCTCTGGATCGCCCGACAGCGCGGCCCAGCGAAACGGACCGATGCCGCGACAGAAAAGCGGGCGCACGTACGCCGGCACGAAGCCCGGGAAATCGAAGGCATCGAGTACACCTTCATCGAACGCAACCTGGCGAATATTATTTCCGTAGTCGAAGGTTGGCACCTTCATACGGTTAAAATCGAGCAGCGCCTCAACGTGCACCGCCATCGATTTCGCAGCTTCAGCGGCAACACCGTCTGGATCGCTGATGCGCTTCTCGAGCCATTCTGCCACTGTCCAGCCGATCGGCAGATAGCCGTTTGCAGGATCGTGAGCCGACGTCTGATCCGTCACCGCGTCCGGACGAATCCTGCGTTCGAGCATTTGTGGCAAAAGCTCTGCGGCGTTGCCCAGCAGGCCGACCGAGAGCGGCTTTTTCTCGGTAACACTGCTCTTGATGATGGCCATCGCCTCATCCAGGGTTTCGGCGCGCCTGTCGAGGTAGCCTGTCTTCAAGCGCATATCGATACGATCGGACTGGCACTCGATGGCCAACATCGATGCGCCCGCCATCGTCGCCGCCAGCGGCTGCGCACCACCCATGCCGCCGAGACCGGCCGTCAGAATCCACCGGCCGCGGAGGTCACCGTCGTAGTGCTGGCGCCCCATCTCGACAAACGTCTCGTAGGTGCCCTGCACGATGCCCTGACTGCCGATGTAGATCCACGAGCCGGCGGTCATCTGGCCGTACATCATCAGTCCCTTGCGATCGAGTTCGCGAAAGTGCTCCCAGTTGGCCCACGCCGGCACCAGGTTTGAATTGGCGATCAATACACGCGGCGCGTCACTGTGGGTGCGAAATACGCCGACCGGCTTGCCGGACTGCACCAGCAGTGTTTCATCGTCAGCAAGCTGTCGCAGTGCCTGCACAATGGCCTCGTAGCAATCCCAGTTGCGAGCCGCGCGCCCGATGCCGCCGTAGACAACGAGGTCAGAAGGCCGCTCCGCCACCATCGGATCCAGATTGTTCATCAACATGCGCAAAGGCGCTTCGGTTAACCAGCTTTTCGCGGTCAGCGAATTGCCGGTTGGTGCCTTAATAGCGCGAGACTCATTCATAGTGCATTTCCAGGTTGTTCGTTCAGGGTTTTGCCGCGCTCGGTGCCGGGCGGCGTGTAATGACCGGCCAGCTCAAAGCGGCTGCCCGGGTGGTGAAGCCTGCCGAAACTGACCGCTTGTCCGTGTGCCCAGGTGCGGCGTACAACGACGAGACAAGGCTCTCGTTCCGGCATATCGAGGTGGTCGCGAACCGCTTTATTCGGCATTGCCGCGCGCACGACTTGCTCGGCTTCCTGCAAGGGCGCAATCGCACTCAGGTAGGCGCTCGGTGTGAGCACTGTGAAGTCCTGTTCGAGAAAATGCGGCGCGAAGTCCGCTGCGACGTAGCGATCTTCGAGCTGCACCGGACTGTCATTTTCGCGGTGCACCAGGAGAACGTGGAAAACGTCGTCGCCCTGTGTCAGCTGCAGTGACCGGGCAATCGCTCCGCGAGCATGTTGCCTGGACAAACGCAGAACACTCGCACTGTGCCGGTGCCCGCGGTGCGCTATCTCTTCGGCAATGTTGCGCACTTCGAGAACGTGTGACGCTGCGCGCAAGTCCGCGACGAAGGTGCCAACACCGGCGACGCGTTCCACGTACCCTTCGTCGTTAAGTTCTCGCAGCGCGCGGTTTGCTGTCATTCGAGAAACGCCGAAAGACGTCACGAGGTCGTTTTCGCTCGGCACCCGGTCGCGCGGCTTTAATTCCCCGGCTGAGATACGGGCGATGATTTGCTGCTTCAGATGCAGGTAGCGTGGCGTGCGGGCACTAACCATGGCTAATCCAGCTCCGCGAACAGCTGCCGGATGTCGGTCGCCACGCCACGGTATGCGGCGCGCGCCGCTTCACGATCGACGTGTCGCCCATCGGTTACGCGCCACACCCCGTTCACCATGACGCGTTCCAGCGGTAGCGAAAAGCCGGAAAACACCAGGGCGTCCAACATGGTTTCTGCGTCATGGCCTGCCAGCATCGGGTCGTCATCATCAAGTAACAGCAGGTCAGCGACGCTGCCCGCCGCGATGCGTCCCGTGGCAACGCCGCTGGCCAGCGCGCCACCCTTTGCGACTCTTTCGAACAAACTACGCCCCGTATTGCGCAGCCCGATCGCGGCAATGTTGCGCTGCTCGGCAACGAGGCGCTGCCCATACTCCAGCCAGCGCAATTCTTCAAACGGATTGATCGAGACGTGGCTATCAGAGCCGATTGCGATACGACCGCCCTGCTCGAGAAACGGCGCCAACGGAAACAGCCCGTCGCCGAGATTTGCCTCGGTGCTCGGGCATAAACAAACCACGGCGCCTGTCCTCGCCATCGCGCTGAGCTCATCTGCATCGACGTGGGTCGCGTGCACGAGGCACCAGCGCTCATCAACATCAAAATTTTCCAGCAGCCAGCGCACCGGGCGTCGATGCATGACAGCAAGACTCTGTTCGACTTCACGTTGTTGCTCTGCAATATGAACGTGCAGCGGCACCCGGTCCGCTGCAGAGACTTGCGCAATCTCAGCCAGTGACTCGGGACTGACGGCGCGCAAACTGTGGGCACCGATGCCAACGGTCGCGGCAGATCCGGCCAGTTCACGGCATCTTTTATAATGCGCCAGGAATTGCGGCAACGTATGCCTGAAGCGCTGCTGTTCTGCCGACAGCGGCTCGTTTTCAAAACCGCCACGTTCGTACAGGACAGGAATGTAGGTCAGTCGAATACCGCTTGCTGCCGCCGCGGCCAACAGCGCCTCGAACATTGCGTCGGATGCCGCTTTGCCGGGTTCTGAGTGGAGGTAATGAAACTCGGCAACTGAGGTAAAGCCGCTGGTCACCATCTCGCCGTAGGCCTGGCGGGCGATCGCCGTCAGGCGCGGTGCGTCGATCAGTCCGGCCAGCCTGTACATGCGTTCGCGCCAACTCCAGAAATTGTCGCGGTGGGCGGGGCCGCGCTGCTCAGTGTGGCCGGCAAGCGCGCGTTGAAACGCGTGGCTATGCGCATTGCACAAACCTGGTATGACGACACCCGCTTCGACATCGCCCGCCTGCGCACTACTGTCCGGCCTGGCGGTATCGATGCATCCATTGCTCGTCGCGATGCGCACGTCAGTACGCCAGCCGTCGGGCAACAGGGCCTTGCGCGCGAATACAGCCGCCACCGAATAACCTCCTCCAGGTTGTATATACAAGTTGCGCCATGCTACCGTTTGCGCCGCCCCGATTGCAACCAGAGCGCAGTTTTCAATGCCCCCATGGGACCTCGTCATAACTGATGCCAATCTCGCCACGATGCGGCCAGGTAGTGGCCCGTTTGGCATCGTTGAAAACGCCGCAATCGCGGTTCGGGAAGGCCGCATTGCCTGGCTTGGCAAGTCTCGCGACCTGCCTGCGGGCGAATCCCACGCAACCCTTTCTGCGGAAGGACAATGGCTGACGCCCGGACTGATCGATAGCCACACACATCTCGTATTCGGCGGAAACCGCGCCCAGGAATTCGAACAGCGATTGAATGGCGTCAGCTATGAAGCGATCGCGCGTTCCGGTGGCGGCATCATGTCCACCGTGCGCGCGACGCGCGCCGCAACGGATGATGAACTGTTAGCAGCCGCCGGCAAACGCATGCGCGCCATGCAGCAAAACGGCGTCACCACCGTTGAAATCAAATCCGGTTATGGTCTCGACCTTGAAACCGAGCTGCGCCTGCTGCGCATTGCTCGAAAGCTCGGCGAGCAGCACGACATGAACGTCTATACTACCTTTCTTGGCGCGCATGCAGTCCCGCAAGACTTTGCGGGAGACGCCGACGACTTCGTCGACTTTATTTGCGGCGAAGCCATGCCCGCGGTGCACGCGGCAGGATTAGCCGATGCCGTTGATGCGTATTGCGAAAAAATTGCGTTCTCGACACAACAGATTGCGCGCGTGTTCGAAGCAGCACGCGCTCTCGGACTCGACGTTAAATTGCACGCCGACCAGCTTAGCGCTTGCGGCGGTGCGGAGCTGGCTGCGCGATTTGCCGCGCTCTCAGCTGACCATCTTGAGTACACGTCTCCTGCGGGGGTTGCCGCTTTGGCCGATGCCGGCACGGTCGCGGTGTTGCTGCCCGGCGCGTTCGTCACGCTACGCGAGACACAGGTACCGCCGGTCGACCTGTTGCGCGAGAAAGGAGTACCGATCGCGTTGGCCACAGACTGCAATCCGGGGACATCACCTATTGCAAGTTTGCGGGCGATCATGGCGTTGGCAACCAGCCAGTTTCGCATGACACCGGAAGAGTGCCTGGCCGGCGTCACACGCCACGCGGCGCGCGCACTCGGCATTGAGAATGAGCGCGGCACGCTGGAGGAAGGCAAAATTGCCGACCTCGCGCAGTGGGATATTGACCACCCTCGCGAATTGAGTTACTGGATGGGCCTCAATGAACTGAGCTGCACGTTCTGCGCCGGCCGGCGCAGCCGCGACCAGTAAGTAACAATGAATAGTCATCTTGCCGGCCGGCGCCGCTTCGTTCTGGTGCTTGGCTTTCTGACAGGCCTCGCGGCCGTCACGATTGATATGAGTTTGCCCGCCATCCCCGGCATGGTGCAGGAACTGGCGACAACGATGGCGGCGGGCCAGCAAATCGTTGGTTGGTTTATGGCAGGCATTGCGCTTGGCCAGTTGCCGGCAGGACTCATGTCCGATCGCATAGGGCGCATGCCGGTGCTGTACACAGGCGTCGCAATATTCACGATTGCCGGCACCCTGTGCGCGGTCAGTACCTCGATCGAAATTATGCTCGTTGCCCGCTTTTTCCAGGGCATCGGCGCGTCTGTCGGCATCGTCGTGTCCCGCGCCATCGTGCGCGACATCGCAAGCGGCAAAGACGCCGCGCGTCTGCTCACAATCATGGTGATGATTTTCACGGCGGCGCCGATGCTCGCGCCGATCGTCGGCTCATTCCTGGTGACGTGGTTCGACTGGCGCATGCCATTCTTTGCGATCGCGTTGTTCGGTGGCCTGATGATTTACGGCGTGAGTCGCGGCCTTACAGAAACCCGCCAACCGGTGCGTGACCAACACATCCTGCGGCAACTCGTTATGAGCATCGCAGAGTTTTTTCGCTATCGTCGCAGCATCCTGGGCGTGCTCCTGGTGATGCTGACAGCCGGCGGCTTCATGGCGATGATCACAGGCTCTGCAGCGTTAATCATCGACATTTACGGGTATCCGGTTGCCGCCTTCGGCATTATTTTTGCGATGGGTGCGTTCGGTATCCTGGTGGGCTCGATGATCAATCGCCGGCTGCTGCTGCGCTTTGGCCCGATGCAGATCATGGGCGTGGGTGCGGCGTTGATCGGTATTGCCGCGGTGCAAATGTTGATTATTGCCTGGCGCGGTGAGGCGCCCTTCTGGTGGCTTTGGAGCAACGTCGGCCTGTACCTCGCCGGCACCGGCATGCTTTTGCCGAACGCCACCGCTCTGGCCCTGGACCCGGTACCGGCCATTGCCGGTGTCGCCGCCTCGATAATCGG
>JABDKF010000125.1 GCA_013003155.1 Woeseia sp.
TCGTAAGCACGCTGAACCTCACCGTAGCCGGGGTAGGGATCGTCAGCGCAGTAACCGACGAATAATGCAGCCAGGCTCGCGGCCCCCACTAAGCCGGTTCGCTGCCAGGCGCTGAAGTTGGCAACCGGAGACCAGGGATCATTGGACATCGCCATCAGCGTCCCAAATATCGTTGATTCCGCAACGATCGCCGTGTGCTCGAGATAGTACGTCGACACGTACACCATGCCGGCGATACCGACCACGGTCAGTAGCGCGATCAGCCATGCGAGTGCGTTCGTCAGCAAGTCGTTGTGATTGACAAATCGCAGCATATTCGCGCCCACCGCAAATGGCAGGACGATTGCAATGATTCCGATACCCATAGCCCAACCGAGCCCCGGCAAATGTGATCCTGCCGCAGCGGTCGAAGACAATCCGGACAGAACCATAGTGGTCAAGGCGATCAATGCGGCAATTGCGCCTATGCTAACGACAGGCGCATACCGTTCTTTCGCGATTCTATCGAGTTGATGTTTTTCCCGGTAAGCGAGGTAGTACCTATGCTGCTGAGCCTTTCTTTCAACGAGCCTGTCGATACGCGGCTGAAATTCGGCCTTTATCCTGAACGCCTCGTTTCGGCAGCGGGACGGAATATCGGTGAGTCGAGACGCGGCACCGTCTATATAGATGGCGTCAGCAGCCTTTGCTGCCTGCTGGTGCAGGCGCGCGAGCCGGTCCCTGGCTTTTACCTGCATTTCGCGGAAGTGGCGCACGATCTCCGTTTGGGTCCCCGAAAGTGCATCATCCTCGGTCCGCGGCCTTTCATTTCGACCATCGTCAAGACCACTTGAATTTACGGCAAGCCGGTCCGCGATTGTGTCGATGTCGACGCTCGACGAATCACCCGCACCGGACAGCATCCGGGCTATGGGCAGTGACGACCACGTTCTTGATGCCAACGTGGCTGCGTAGTGCCATGCACTTGCGAACCTGCCGCGCCAGTCCACGACCCGTTCGGATGCGGGCTCAGCGGATGCAGGCGACGTTGCCAACCCTCGTTTCACCTTTAACTATCCCTTTTCATACTATCGTGTTCGACGAATTCGAACCGATGCTTGCCAATTGCGATCCAGTCGCCATTGCGCAGCACATAGCGTTTGACACGCCTGGAATTGACGTAGGTTCCGTTCGTACTATCGAGGTCCTTAAGCACGCAATCGGTTCCGCTGTTGACGAATTTCGCATGGTGGCGGCTGACATAGCTGCTGCCGAGCCGGATATCATTGTCCGGACTGCTGCCCAGACTGACGGTGCCGGAGTCCAACGGATAAGACTTTGTTGTGCTGCAGTTGCGCACAACGAGCGCTCGCATCGAATTCCCTGCAGCGGGGGCACCATCGGCACTGGAGACCCGTGGCTCATCGTCTGCGTCGTTAACTGGTGTCTCTGGCGCTGCCCGCATCGAGCCATTGGTTGCAGGGGCTCGTGCACTTTTCGATACGGCAGGTTCATCTTGCGCCTCGATCATCTGCGATTTCAACTTCTCGATTTCGCTCAGACACAGTCCGAGCAGCTCTTCCGTATTGGTTTGCTTCATGCGAGTAGACTCCACCTCGTTGGCCAGTGCGTTGATGATGTTTTCATTGCTGCCGACCTCTGCCTCGAGTTTTTCCGTCAGCGTACGTACATCGCTTAGCTCGCCTCGCAAACATTGGAGTGCGTCGGCGACCTGGCCGAGTTTCGATTTACCGTCTGGATCAGGACGATCCCCATGGTCAGCCTTCTTGTCAGCGTCGCTGCAGTCAACCCCGACCGGGGGGAAAATAGGGCGCACAACCTGATGGCTATCCGTCACGTCAAGTGCGGAATCCGGGAGCATTTCCAGTTCGGCGGTGACTTCCGCGTCCACTTCGACAGGCTCGCCACCTTGTTCTTCTATTGACATAAGCCAAAGGGTGCCTGGTGACACCAACAGCTGTAACGGCCTGATTATCGATTCACGCACCATCCCGGAGCTAGGACCATTATGGCAATGGCTGGAACTATCTTGTCAGCGCCGTAACAAAAAATGGAGTCGGATGGATTGGAATGTGCCACAGGGGTATTCAGGGCGCGTCTCGCGATCCGTCGCACAGTGGCATTCAGGCCGTTGCGCCCGGGCTCGAGCGCAACGGCCGGGTGGTTGCATTTACGCTGCGTTGTTTGACGCCTGTTGGTTTAGCGGCAACGGTTCGTTGAACGTCAGCGTACGGTACGGGAACGGAATCTCGATGCCGGCGTCGTCCAGTCCCTTCTTGATCTTTGAGATCACTTCGTCCCGCGATCGCCTGATGGCGCCCGGCTCGGAACCGGTCCACCAGCGGATGTCGAAGTCGACGCTACTGGCGCCGAATTCGTGCGCGTATACCTGTATCGGTTGATCGTCCATGACCGATTCGGCGCTTTGAACTGCTTCCGTAATTACCTCGCGTGCCTTATCGACGTCCTCGTCATAGCCGACACCGCAGATCACCTGCGTACGGCGCATATCCTTGTCCGTGCGAACGGTGACAGGGTTCTTGAACAGCAGAGAGTTCGGGATAATCACGGGCTGGCCATCGGTCTGACGCACCAGAGTATCGCGAATCGTAATGCTTTCAACTTTACCATCGATATCTTCAACTTCTATGAAGTCGCCAATTTGGAACGGCTGACGAAACAGAATCAGCATGCCGGCGAAAAAATTCTCGAAGATGTCTTTAAACGCGAAACCGATTGCAACGGAGCCCAGCCCAAGGCCGGCGATCAGGCTGCTTGGCTTGACGCTCGGAAAAAGGACGACTGCTGTTAACGCAACACCGCCAATCCATACGACGATCGTCAGGATCTTTCGTACCGCAATTGTCAGCGATCGACGCTCTCCCTTACCGGGCATTAGCTTCGTTGCGAGCCTGCGCGCGAGCTTCGCCGCCGCCCAGGTAACAATTAGCAACACAATCGCTGCAACAATATTCGGCGTGTGTGCGATGGCTGCCTTCGAAAAGTCGATCAATTGTTGTTTCAGTATCTCAATGGTGTCCATAGTTTAATTCCGTATCTGCCGGATCCTTGTATGTCATTCCCCGCGCCGGCATATCACGAGGTGACTTCAGCGGACGTAAAATTGCTGTTCAGACCGGCGGGCGCCCGCGCAGAGCTCCTACGATCGCGCTGATAATCAGGAGAATCAGGAAAATGTAGAACAGGATTTGTGCGATTCCGGCTGCCGCTCCGGCGATCCCACCGAAGCCCAGAAAACCGGCGATAATCGCCAGGACAAAAAATACCAAAGCCCATGAAAGCATGATCGTTCCTCCTCTGTAGCTGCGGCGCACGCTACGGCGGCCGCAAACATTCTCGCTCCTGGTGTTATGCATGCAGACATCGTGCCAGACGAGCTGAAGTCGCCTGCCACACGGGCCGCACTACTGCTGCAGCGGCAGAATCCACAGTGCGCTCCGTGTAAGAATTTCGTAGTTCGGCAACATTTACAGGCCGCCGACTATAAGCCTCGACGCGAAGGAACCAGGCCCCAATGGCGCGTTTGAAGGCGACGCGCAGGTTTCCCTGGCATGGCACGATCTTTGCTGTTTTATAAATACATGCTCGAAATCGCGCTTAAACGCCCGGTCGGGTTAAATTTAGAATCGAACGAGGAGAATCACATGCGCACAACGTTAAAACTTTCTTCACTTCTTTTGACAGGCTTATTACTTGTCGCTTGCGAGCAGGACGGTCCGGCGGAACGTGCCGGCGAGGCAATTGACGATGCCGCCGATGAAATCGGCGATGCCGGAGACGATTTCGGAGATGCAATTGAGGACGCCTGCGAGGAAGTGAAAGACGGCGTCGATGCGGAGGACCAGGACTGCTGATCGACACCGAGCTGCAGCAGAAACGTTCAGGGCCCGGCTATTGCCGGGCCTTTTTTCTTGCGAAGCCCGGCAGCAGCCCGCTGATGCCTGCGCCGACGATCAACAGCACGTAGGCAGCGACATCGAGATTGGCGACGGGCCCGCCGCGAATGCCGAACATCGCCAGCAACGCGATCGCGAGGCCGATCATCGCAGCACCGGCAACCTGGCGGACCGGCGAAGGGACGACGGCATCAGCGCCGCGCGACCGACGCTCTACCGGTGACAGCAGCAGAGCGACAGGCAGCAACAACATCAGCAGCATTAGAATCCACAGCGGTCGCGACCACCACCAGGCGGCCGTTCCCGGTTCGATGCCGAGGCCTGGGCCGCCTGCCAGGAACAGCACGGCGACGAACACGACCATGACGGTGATATGCCACAGGTACACGGTCATGATCATGCTGTTGATCAGGACCGTCGCAGCCCACAGGCGCAGGCCGTTCAACAGCCGTCGCATCGGCGCCTCGAGCGCAAGCAGTGCCCCGAACTGGAAGATGCCGAGCGCCAGCAGCGTCGCCTTTGGCGGCAGCGTATTGCTCAAGCCTTCGTCCGGCGCCCCGACCATCGCGACCGGGTAGGGTCCGTGGACGATCATTAGCCACAGCGCCGCGAAACCGGCCGCTGAATACGCCAGCAGTCGGCCCGGGCCGCCCATGCGATCGTCACGCCACGCGAAGCCCAGGTGATGTACGGCAAGCCACACCCAGAAATAGTTGCTCCAGCCCAGCCACCGCAGATCGGCGACAAAAAACAGGATATCGACGATGATTGCGACAAACGCAAATGCCCAGAACGACGCGAAGCCGTAGCGTCGCCAGAACGCGTAGCTGGCCGGGGCAAGAATAACGACCACGATGTATATGGCGAGAAACCAGGTCGGGATCAATGCGGCCTGCGATGTCATCTGGATCACCGGATTACTGACGCCGAACCAGTGCATGATCGCCGCGATCGCGGCCCAGGTGAACAACAGCAACAGCAGCGGCGCGACCAGTCGGTGCAGGCGCGTAACCAGCCAGCCGGCATAACCGACATTCTTGCGTCGCGCGCTTTCGAGGGAAACTGCGTTGGAGTATCCGCCGACGATAAAAAAGATCGGCATGACCTGGAACAGCCAGGTGAGCCACTGCACCTGCGGTTCCTCTTTGAGCAGGGCGCCACTGGCGAGTT
>JABDKF010000201.1 GCA_013003155.1 Woeseia sp.
TATGTCCTGTCAGCGGATTGGTTCGGGTCGTTTGGTGGCAGTCGCAAAACGGCTTTGAGCGTTGTCGCGCCGACGCTTGCGCGCTCTGCTTTCTTTGAAAACATCTCGGGTGTTTATCTCTACGCCACGATGGTGAGTGCGCTGCCGCTGTACATCACAACAATCAAACAGTCTCAGGTCCTACGGCCATACGTCAGACTTGGCCCACGGAATTTTGCCGTGACCATTCTTGCAATACTGAGCTTTGGGCTTTCGGTAGCGTTACTGACGGTCGTCGCCGAAACTATCGCATACTTGCAAGGCTAGGTGGCCGAATACGTACTCTGAGCCTGGCGATGTTGCCATTCTCGAGCGAATGCGACGAGCCACAGCACGACAAGAGCAGAGCTCCATAAGGCGTTCCAACTGGCCATCGACAGCGTGAGGAATTCCCATGCGACCTCGTCACACATCACCAGAGTTGATGGACCTGATGATGCTGACGGAAGGAGGTCCGATCCGGAAAGGTTCGACAGATCCAATCCCGAACCAGTGCAGGATGTCGGACCCTGCCACCAGTCTCGTTCGACACCGGTGTGATAAACGCCAATGGCGGATGTGGTAGCCGCGGCTGAAGCGCCGACAACCAGAAGACCTATAGGTGACAATCCGACGGCCAGGAGCGCACCGGCGGCAATTGCCACGCCATGCGGATATCTTTGCCAGATGCACATCGCACAAGGCGCGTAGCCAAGCGCCTGAAAAACAAATGCGGCCAGCAGGAGGATAGCGGATCCACCGGCAGCGAGCATGCCAAGTTGTTTGCCGGTCACTTGTGCCTCTCTCATGCGGTTGGTTGTGGGACTTGAAGTTCTGGAGTGAGTCCAGGCCTCCTCCCGCCGGTTCTTGTTCGGTACGGCTACTTGTCGGTCAGCAGCTTTTTCCGGGCGGCATAGTCGTCTGCTTCGATCTCGCCCTTGGCGAAACGCAGATCGAGTTCGCTTATGGCATCAGATTTTCCCGGTCTTTTATCTCCAACGCCAGAGCTGCGAACGAACCAAATGATACCTGCGACCACCAGACCCAAGACGATGATCCAGAGGATCGGACCGAACATCATGCCCATTCCATATCCCCAGCCGGACATGTGGCCATAGCCATCCGGGTCGGCCAAGGCCGGTGTAGCGAATAACGCTGCAAGTATCCCTGGTCGAAACATAGTCTTCTCCACTTGCACTGCCTATCGCGCGACAGCGATGCCATAAGTTATACCTTCTCAACATCCTGATTTCACGGCGAGAATTGTATCAGTTTGTAATGTTGACCAGCGCCATGACTTGACGATACGCAGACTGCGGCATGGAGTAACGAAGGGCGTGGCATGGATTCCAAAAAGCGATCGACCCTTTTGACGCTCGGCGCGATTGTTTCGGGATATGCAGCCTTGCGCACCATTCCCTCCCTTCTGCCAGAAAAATTGGAACTCGAGCCGCTCGAAAACCCAATCGGCTTCCGCAAGTATGTCGCGGGTGACACGTCGGGCGGATTTGATCCCTTTGTTGGGTTGGGTACACTGGAGGATGCCGACATTGTCGCGCGCAAGGAAGCCGCTTTCCAGCGTGTTTCAGACAATATCTGCGGCGTACTCTATGGTGACCTCGAGACAAGCGCGGCCAGAGTGCCGATGGCCTCATTCTCAGATTACTACTGTCCATACTGCCGCGTTCAAACCAAGCGGCTGGCGGAGATGACAAATTCGATGCCGAATGAAGTCGCGGTCGCTTGGCATGAACTGCCTCTGCTGGGTGACAGCTCAAACCTCGCTGCCAAAGCTGCCTTGGCAGCGAAACGTCAAGGCGCCTATGTCTCGTTCCACGAGAGACTTATGAAAACACCGTTCCAAGCGTCGCCTGAATATCTGTCCCGCCTCGCCGACGATCTTGGCGTCGATAAGGATCAATTGGTTTCGGACATGGAGAGCGCCCAGGTTGTCCGAGAATTGGAAAACAGCTCCGCTCTTGCGCGTGTGTTTTCCTTTGTTGGCACACCTGCACTCGTCATTGGCCGTACGGTCGTTCAAGGGCAAATCAGCGATAGGATGCTCCGCAAAATTATCGATATGGAACGCGAGGAGGGGTGGGATTCAGCCTGTAAGTCCGCGTGATACCTTCCACCCCGAAAAGATCTTTTGCTAAGGTTGTACAATGAGGATTGGAGACCGCTTGCAGAGAAGACAATTCCTAGCGCTCGTTGCGGGCATCAGTGTGATGCCCGGTCTTGCGCGGGCGGTTACCCGCGACATCTGGTCGGCTCAGGAGGCTGCTGACGCGCTCGAAGACGATGCCATTTCCCTGATCGATGTGCGTACACGTGCGGAATGGACCGAGACCGGTCTGGCGAAGGGTGCATGGCCTATCAGCATGCACGAGCGAGGTTTCGAGCAACGGCTATTTGCCGCCCGCGATCTTTCTGCAGAAAAACCCGTCGCTCTGATTTGTGCCACTGGGGGTCGTAGCGCGCGGCTGCTCGCAGCCCTCAAGCGCGCCGGATATCCGGGCTTCATCGACGTCTCGGAAGGCATGCTTGGGTCTCGCCGCGGCCCTGGATGGATCGCGCGCGGCTTGCCGATAACTGATCTTGAGACGGCTCTCGCTGCGCTCCCTGAAGCGCTGCGCTGAATGGAAAAACGTGCCACGACTTCTCGGATTTCTGTTTGCCTTCTAGCGCTTGTCGTCTCTTTGGTTGCTCTCACACTGACCGAGGGGGCTCGTGCCGCGGAGTCGACCATATTTTCGAACCCGGCGGTCAACGCTCGACTTGTCTCGGCTGAAGACGGTGTCGCCCCGGACGCTGTCTCTGTTTCCCTTGGGTTGGTCCTTAAATATGGTGACGGTTGGAAAGGGTATTGGCGAACGCCTGGTGAAGTCGGGCTGGCTCCCGAAATCGACTGGACGGGCTCATCCAATCTCGCTTTAGCGGAAATCCTCTGGCCCGCACCGGATCGGTTTGAAGCCTTCGGCATCGAGAATTTCGGCTATTCCGGCGAGGTCGTCCTGCCAATCCGGGTGATGTTGGAAGATCGAGGCGGGCCTTTAGAATTGCGCGCCCGCGTGGCGCTGTTGACGTGCTCCAACGTTTGCGTACCGCACGCCTTCGATCTCGCTTTGGACCTGCCCCAGGGCACTGGTATCGATCGTACATCCGCCAACGCAATCGCCACTTTCGTTTCTCAGGTGCCGGCCGCGCCAGAGGAAAGCGATATTGAGATCGATACCGTTGCCTTTGATACAAAGACCTCCTCGCTAATCGTGACCGCGCAGAGCAGCCAACCGTTTCAGACGGTCGATGTCTTTCCCGAGTTCGGACCGCTTGTGACTTTCGGCAAACCAGAGATCCGGCTCAGTCGAGACCGATCGGAGCTTTGGGCTCGGATTCCGCTGAACGCATGGTCGGACGATCACATAGCGCCTCTCGTGACCGTCACGGACGCGGGTCGAGCGGTCACGGCTCCCGTGGAGTTGAGTGCGGACATCCCTGCCCCGCCATATGCCCGTGCCGCATCTGGAAGCGGCCCGTTTCAGCTGGTTTTGATTGCAGCGATCGCTTTCCTCGGAGGGCTGATCCTCAATGTCATGCCCTGCGTTCTTCCCGTCTTGTCGATCAAGCTCGCCTCGGTTCTGAAAGTGTCGGACCAGCCCCGACGTGTGATCCGCAATGGCTTTCTGTTTTCAGCTCTTGGTGTTCTGACATTCGTCTGGATGCTCGCAGTGCTTGTTCTCGTTCTAAAATGGATCGGCGTTTCGGTCGGCTGGGGCATCCAGTTTCAGAACCCCATTTTTGTCGCTTTGATGTTCATCGTGGTCGCCGCTTTCGCCGCAAACTTGTTCGGCCTGTTCGAGATCGCCTTGCCAGTGGGCATTCAGGACCGCCTCGGTGCGGGGAGCGATCGCGCCGGATATGCTGCCGATTTCGGGACCGGCCTGCTTGCGGCAATTCTTGCCACGCCATGCTCCGCTCCGTTTCTCGGGACGGCGATTACATTCGCTCTGGCCGGTAACGCGGTCGACGTTCTCGTCGTCTTCACGGCACTCGGCATCGGCCTGGCTTCGCCTTATGTTCTGATCGCCGCGCGCCCTGCACTGATCGAACGTTTACCACGTCCCGGACGCTGGATGCTGTTTGTCAGGATGTTGCTCGGCGTTCTCTTGCTCGCGACTGCCGCCTGGCTTCTTTTCGTTTTCGTCGGTGTGGCCGGGTGGCGCGCGACGGTGCTGGTGGCCGTATCCGCCGGCGTGCTCATCCTTCTGGCCATGACGGATTGGTCATCCGTGTCTCTGCGGCGCATCTTGATGGCCGCCAGCCTCGCAATACCGCTCGTGGGCGTCGGGTTGTTTTCCTCGCAACCGTACTCCGAGGCTTCGACCGGGACCACCTATTGGCAGGCATTCGTTCCGCAGGATATCGCTCGACACGTATCGGAAGGCCATACGGTATTTGTGGATGTCACAGCTGATTGGTGTCTCACTTGCAAGGCCAACAAGACGTTGGTGCTGGATCGTGGATTGATTTCTGACCGGCTTGGCGACGAAGCGGTTATCGCGATGCAAGCCGACTGGACGAGACCTGACGACGAGATTGCGAGATTCCTGGAACGCCATGGCCGGTACGGCATTCCGTTCAACATCGTGTTCGGGCCAGAAGCCCCGTC
>JABDKF010000138.1 GCA_013003155.1 Woeseia sp.
TGCGCAGCCCACATCTGGTGCTGACCGACGCCGGTACAAATAATGGCCTTTCCACCCGCCAGTCGGTTGATTTCCTCGATGACGGCATAGGGTTGGATCAACGGACTCTCGCGATCGAAATTCAGCCGGTGCCGGCGTTTGAGGCCTGCAATATGCTCGTGCCAGTTGCTTAAGTTTTTCGTGATTCCCTTGCGCTGGCCGTAGGCGAGCAATTCATCCAGGTCCTGCCGCAACACGCCGACGTGATGCCACTGTGCATTGCGTACCTTGCCAATTTCGGAAACATCGACGTCAAACTGTGCGATACAGCGCGCTTTGGGCGCAAAATTTTTGGGATCGCCCGCGACGCGATCATCGAACCGTGCGCCCACTGCGATCAGCATGTCGCAATCTTCGACGGCGTAGTTTGCAAACGCCGTGCCGTGCATGCCCAACATGTGCAGCGACAAAGGATGCGTCGTGTCACTAGCACCGAGCGCCATCAACGTTGTCGTCACCGGGATACGGTAATGATTGGCAAAATGGCGCAATGCCTTGGTGGCATTGCCATTGATAATGCCGCCGCCCGCGTAGATTAACGGGCGTTCGGATTTTGCGAGCAGGGCATAAAATCGTTCACACGCGGCCTCACTCAGACGGTTCTCGACGACCGCCTGCAAGCGATTGCGATAACCCGGCAAATCCAGCGTGCCCGCGCCGTTAAACGGTCCTTCCCAATTCTGGATATCTTTCGGAATATCGACGACAACCGGGCCAGGGCGGCCGGTGCGGGCCAGTTCAAAGGCGGCACGCATGGTCGCCTCGAGGCGGGTCGGGTCCGTTACCAGGAATACGTGTTTTGCCACGGCACCCATAATCGCCGTGACGGGTGCCTCCTGAAAGGCATCAGTGCCAATCGCCTGCGTCGGCACCTGCCCGCAAATCACCACGATCGGCACCGAATCCGCCATGCAATCGCGAACCGGTGTCACCGTGTTAGTGGCGCCCGGGCCGGAGGTCACCATGACCACGCCGACCTTGCCGCTTGCGCGGGCATAACCCGCTGCCATAAAGCCGGCTCCCTGTTCGTTGGCTGGCACGATCAGCGGGATCGCCGCGTTGCCGTTGGCATCACGATGCTTATCGTTGTAGCGGAATACGGCATCGTAGGTCGGCAAAATCGCACCACCGGAATAACCAAACAGCGTATCCACACCTTCATCGGCAAGAACCTGAATGACGATGTCAGCGCCGCTCATGTGGCTGCCGGCAAGTGGGTGGGAGTTCGCCGCTTGACGCGGCTGAATGCTGGACATGGTGGTTGGCAAGAATCTATTTGCAGGCGAACGACAATCGAGTGTTTACTAATTTCTGCTGCATTGCAATACTGCCCCGGAACGCCTGATCAGCGGGCGTAAGCAATCGCAAAGTGGTTTCATGAGAACTCAAAACAGCACCGTAAAGGCCGCATGATGCGACACGTTATTTCCGTGTTGCTACAAAACGAGGTCGGCGCACTGACGCGCATGACGGGGCTGTTCTCTACGCGTGGCTACAATATCGATACGCTCAATGTTGCGCCAACCCAGGAGGAGACCGTCTCCCGGGTGACGCTGGTCGTGAGTGGTTCGGATGATGCGATTGCGCAATTGAATGCGCAGCTCGCGAAACTGGTGGATGTCGTCAGCATTCACGACATGACGCTTGGCGAAATGTTTGAACGCGAGCTCGTGATCATCAAACTGAAGCTCACCGACAGCCAGTTGCCGGAAGCTCGCTCGCTTGCGACGCAATACGGAGCAGAGGTGCTTGACGAGTCTGCTGACAGTTTTACATTGCAACTTACGGGAGCCGTGCCCGAGGTCGACACCTTCGTGCATGCTGCGATGGCGACCGGCGTCCTGGCAGCCGTTGCGCGCAGCGGCAGTGTCGCTGTCTCACAAGGCGAGGTCACGCTGTCGTCTTACATTCGGCACCATCGCCTCTCCGGTTGATGAAGACGGACCCATTGGCGCAATTTGCACGGCTGGTTGTGAAGATCGGCTCGTCGTTGCTGATTGACAGTGAAGGCGCGTTAAATCGTCGTTGGCTGGCCGCTTTGCTCGATGACGTTGTCGCGCTGCGGGCGTCAGGCCGACAGGTTTTGTTAGTTTCGTCCGGTTCAGTTGCGCTGGGCTGCACTTTGCTCGGCCTGAATCGACACCGCGCGCGACTTGACGATTTGCAAGCCGCGGCTGCTGCCGGCCAGATTCAGCTTGCCCATGCTTATCAGGAGCTGCTCGCGCAACGCGGTATCGTTGTTGCCCAAATTTTGCTGACCCCGGACGAAACAGAGATTCGGCGGCGGTTCCTGAACGCGCGCGGCACACTCCAGAAATTGCTCGATCTCGGTGCTATACCGGTTATCAATGAGAACGACACTGTGGCAACTGACGAGCTGCGCTACGGCGACAACGACAGGTTGGCGGCAAGGGTGGCGAGCATGGTGATGGCAGATGGCCTGATTCTGCTATCTGACGTGGATGGCCTCTACAGCGATGATCCGCGAAAAAATGCCGATGCGCAGCACATCGACCACGTTGCAAAACTTGGCGATGACTTCGTAAAAATGGCAAAAGGCAGTGCGACCGCCTTTGGCAGCGGGGGTATGAAAACGAAACTGCAAGCAGCGCGCATTGCCACCCGCGCAGGGTGCACGACGCTCATCGCCAGTGGTGCGGATGACCATCCATTGCGCGCTTTGGCCGCGGGCGCGAGATGCACGCGCATCGATCCCGATGGCACCCCTGCCGCGGCACGCAAGCAATGGCTGGCAGGCTTGCTGGACGTTAACGGTGCTTTACGCCTCGATAACGGCGCCCATGACGCTTTACGCACGGGAAATAGCCTGCTCGCCGTCGGTATCGCAGGCGTCAAAGGCGATTTCCGGCGTGGCGACGCGGTCACATTGGCACTGGAGACGGGTGCGGAAATTGGACGCGGGCTGGTTGCCTACTCGAGCCGCGAAATCTCGAGTATTTGCGGGTGTCGCTCCGAGGAAATTGCCTCGCACCTGGGTTATCGTGGCCCTGCGGCCGTAGTGCACCGCGACGACCTGGTGCTGTTCAACAATGCCTGATCTGAAACTCAAGGAAAAACCTGCTGACAGCGAGTCTCTCGCCGATCGCATGACTGCGCTCGGGCGAGCTGCACGTGCGGCTGCGACGCAGCTTGCCAGCACCTCCGCGGAGCAACGAAATAAGGCGTTGCGCGGCGCCGCGAATGAGATTCGCCAGCATAGTGGCGAGATCCTTAAGGCCAATCAGGCTGACATGGCGGCGGCACAGGAACGAGGTCTTGGCAGCGCACTGTTGGACCGGCTGATGCTTGACGACGACCGTATTGCCGGTATGGCGGACGGGCTCGAGACAATTGCAGAATTGCCAGACCCGCTCGGCCAGGTGCTGGCTGCATGGGACCGCCCGAACGGGCTCCAGATTCAACGTATCACGGTGCCGCTCGGCGTCATTGGCATTATTTACGAAAGCCGCCCGAACGTGACGTCGGACGCTGCCGGACTTTGCCTGAAGTCGGGCAACGCCGTGATTCTGCGCGGCGGCTCCGAAAGTTTCGCATCGAGTTCTGCGATATGGCGCTGTTTGCAAGCCGGAATTGAAAGTGCCGGATTACCGCCCGACGCGGTGCAGATGATTGCAACGACCGACCGTGATGCGGTTGGCTACTTGCTGTCTTCGATGAGTAACTACATCGACGTGGTTGTACCGCGTGGTGGCAAGGGCCTCATCAAGCGCGTGCAGGAAGACGCGCGCGTGCCGGTAATCGGGCACCTGGAAGGTCTTTGTCATGTGTACCTGCACGAGTCAGCCGCTACCGGCATGGCTTGCGACATTGTCCTGAACGCAAAAATGCGCCGGACCGGAATTTGCGGTGCGGCGGAGACCGTGTTGGTCGATCGTGCCGCCGCCGCAAGGCTGGTGCCGGCGCTCGTGGCTCGTCTGTTGGCAGCGGGTTGCGAAGTACGCGGCGATGCAGGCGTTGCTGAGCTGGCGGATGGCGTTTTGCCGGCAAGCGAGGAGGATTGGGACACCGAGTATCTGGATGCCATCATCGCGGTGCGCGTGGTCAACGATTGCGGGGGTGCCATAGCGCATATCCAGCAACACGGCTCCGGTCATACGGAGAGTATCGTCGCGGAAGACGAACAGGCAGTGCGACGATTTTTCGCCGAAGTCGATAGCGCGATTTTGTTGCACAACGCGTCAACGCAGTTTGCCGACGGTGGTGAATTCGGCATGGGGGCTGAGATCGGCATCGCCACAGGGCGCATCCACGCGCGTGGCCCGGTTGGGGCGGCGCAGCTGACCAGCTACAAGTACCTGGTTCGCGGCACGGGGCAACTGAGACCCTGATGCCTGAGCAAGTCGGTGAATTTGACGTCATCGTTATTGGCGGGGGTATCAACGGCGCCGGAATTGCGCGGGATGCGGCATTACGTGGCCTTCGCGTGCTGTTACTTGAAGCGAACGATTTCGGCGGCGGTACCAGTAGCTGGTCCAGTCGCCTGATTCACGGTGGCCTGCGTTATCTTGAATACGGGGAAATACCGCTCGTTTACGAGTCACTGCACGAGCGTGCCACACTGCAAAAGATTGCCCCACACCTGGTCCGACCGCTGCGTTTGGTCATCCCTCTTTATCGTGACGGCCATCGCGCGCGCTGGCTGGTGCGCATCGGCATGCTTGCTTACGACTTGTTGTCGATCGGTAAATCTTTGCCGAATCACCAGATGCTCAGTGCCGACGAGCTCGCGCAGCTTGCTACAGCAATTAACCGTGACAACTTAGTAGGTGCTGCGAGTTATTTCGACGCGCAGGTAAGCTTCGCCGAGCGTCTCGTTCTCGAGAATGTTCTGTCAGCCGCTGCGGCAGGTGCGACCGTGCGCAACTATTCGCCGGTTACGGAGCTGCAGCTATCATCGCGAGGCGAGCACGTTGTGCAATTTACTGACGGTCGCGACGGGCCGCTTCACGAGGCACGCTCGCCGTGCGTGGTTAACGCTGCCGGACCGTGGGTCGACCAGGTCCTGTCGCAATCCGACCAGGACGTGCCGCGCCTGATGGGTGGCACGAAGGGCAGTCATATTGTTATCAATACCTTCGCCGGCGGCCCGCAGGATGCACTGTACGTGGAAGCGGCGAGCGATGGCCGCCCCGTTTTTATGATTCCGTGGAACGGGCAGTACCTCATCGGAACAACCGATCTGCGCTACGACGGTGACGCGCGCGATGCGCGAGCGAGCATTGAAGAAGTGGAATATTTGCTGGAAACGGTCAAAAAGCTTTTTCCTGATTCGCGAATAGGACGCAAGTCGGTAAATTACACCTACTCGGGAGTACGTCCCTTGCCGTACGTCGCGAAAGGGCCGGAAGGCGCAATCACTCGTGCCCATATTATTTACCGGCATGAGGCGACAGGCGTTTTTTCGATCATTGGCGGAAAACTGACCACCTATCGCAACCTTGCCGAGCAGGTCGTCGACAAATTGCAGAAAGCGCTTAATCGTCGTGACCAATCCTGCGTCACGGCCAGGCAGCCATTGCCGGGCGGAGCGTCGTTAGCCGCAGCGGAGCCGATCGACTTTCCCGAGCTGAGCGATTCCGGACAACGACGCCTGCGGGACCTGTATGGCAGCCGCGTCAGCCGGCTTGCAGAGTTTTGCAAGAACGATCCTGCGCTCGCTCGAGTGATTGACAATCGCAACGAAGTGTTGGCGGCCGAGGTCGTTATGGCGCTACGCGAGGAGTTTGCGAGGACTCTCGTGGATATCATGCATCGGCGCCTGATGATTGGTTTGGCCGCCGATCAGGGCCAAAGTGCTGCTCTGGCAGTGGCGGCGGTTGCGGCGGAGGAAAGCGGCTGGGACGAGAGCCGCGTCGAGGCTGAGATGACAGCCCTTGCCCGCTATAATCTTCGCCTGCGCGAGCCCGCCACGAGCGACTGAATGCGGTGGGCAGATGCCTGTCTTCACCACGCTCAACCGAGATTCTTATGTCCCGTTCGATTAACGCACTGTGTCTTGCGGTATTGCTCGCGATACCACAGCTGGCACTGCCTGCGTCGCAAGCAGATGACTCCAGTATGTCGGGCGCCGAGCCGCGACCGCGCATCGGCCTCGTACTGGGCGGCGGCGGCGCGCGGGGCGCGGCACACATCGGCGTGCTGCGCGAACTCGAACGATTACGTATTCCGATTGACGCGATTGTCGGTACCAGTATGGGCGCAATCGTTGGCGGACTTTATTCCGCTGGGAGCACGCCCGACGAGCTGGAAACCGTGGTTGGATCCCTGGACTGGCGTGATTCCCTGCAAGACAAGCCGCCACGTCGCGACCTGCCGTTTCGGCGGAAGCAGGACGATGCGCTGTATCCGATCAAGCTTGAGCTTGGGCTGCGTGACGGCGAGGTCTTGCTGCCGCGAGGATTGATACAAGGTCAGCGACTGGGTGACGTGCTGAGAGACCTGTCAGTGGCGAGCGCTGGCATCGCGAATTTTGACGACCTGACCATTCCGTTTCGGGCCGTTGCCTCGGACATCGTCACCGGAGACCGGGTCGTACTTGGGAGTGGCGATCTAACCAGGGCCATGCGTGCCAGCATGTCCGTGCCCGGTATTTTTGCACCCGTTGTGATCGATGGGCGCACGCTCGTCGACGGTGGACTCGTTGGCAACCTTCCTGTCGAGACAATCCGGGACATGGGAGTCGACATTATCATTGCAGTTGACGTGGAGTTTCCGCTGTATCGGCCCGACCAGCTCAACTCTGCTGTCGATATTAGTGCGCAGGTACTAACGATCCTGATCCGCAAGGAAACGCGCCGCCAGATTGAATCGCTTAACACCTCGGATATCCTGATTCGTCCGGATCTCGGGCAATTTGGCTCCAGTAATTTTGCCGAGATTGCATGGGCTATAGAGCCGGGCCAGGTTGCGACGCGCGCAAACGAAACCGAGCTTCGCAAATTGGCGATGACGGAAAACGAGTGGTTGCGCTACATGGCCAATCGCAAACCCGGCAAGCGGGCTGCGGAAACCGTTGATTTCGTGCGCGTCAAAAATAGCGCTCCGCTGTCGAAACGAGCGCTCGAAAGCCGGTTGCTGACCAAGGTAGGTGACGAGATAGATACGCGCTTGCTGGCGCGCGACGCCGCGAACATCTACGGGCTGGACCTGTATGAGCGAGTGGACTACGAGGTCATCGATGCGGATGGCCAGACCGGCGTTGAGTTTGACGCCACCGCAAAATCCTGGGGCCCCAGCTATTTGCGGCTTGGCCTCGCGCTCGAGGATGATTTCGATGGCAGCACGGCCTTTAACCTGTCAGCCCGGCTAACGCGCGCGGGTGTCAATCGCCTTGGCGCGGAGTGGCGCACAGATGCACAGGTAGGAACAGAGCCGTTGCTGGTTTCCGAGTTCTACCAGCCGCTGAGTTTTGACGCGCGGTATTTTATTGCACCCCGCATAGACCTGGGGCAAGCCAATATCAACGTCTTTGCTGATGAATCGCGCATCGCACGCTACCGAGTCAGCGATGCGGCCTTCGGCATTGACGCCGGGCGCGAACTAGGCCGTTGGGGCGAGTTCCGGGTAGGCGTGTTTCGCGGCGCCGGCGAAGCTCGTTTGAAAGTCGGTAATCCGGAGCTTGATAATTTCAGTTTCGAATCCGGCGGCTGGTTTGCTAACTTTGCAGTCGATACGCTCGACGACGGGCAAATTCCGTTACACGGAACGCGGTTGAATTTGCGGTGGCAGGGGTCGCGCCCGGGGCTGGGCGCCGATAGCAATTTTGACACCCTGACCGGCGATTTTACGGCTGTCGATACCTGGGGTCGCCACAGTCTGCAGGCGGGACTCAGTTACAGCACAACATACGGCTCTAACGACCAGGTGCAAAGTTTCTTTCCGCTCGGCGGTTTTCTGCGTTTGTCAGGTCTTGCTCGCGGTGAACTGGCAGGTCCGCACGCGGCCCTGGGGCGACTGATCTGGTACCGGCGCTCCGGTGAAACGGGCGGTGGCATTGTCGATGTGCCGCTGTATTTTGGTGCTTCAATTGAAGCAGGCAACGTCTGGCAGCAGCGATCTGCGATTGAATTGGACTCAGTGCTGATCAGCGGCAGCTTGTTCGTTGGTCTCGATACCGTACTCGGGCCACTGTATCTCGCAGCGGGTTTCGCGGAGCAAGGCAAGACGAATTTCTACTTATCGCTGGGTGCGCCGCCACGCTAGGTTTAACACGTTCGCTAGCGAATAATTTTTTCGAGAATCTGTGTCGGCGTGTCGGTTTTACGGTAGTAGCCGTGACGATTCGCGATATCGTCATACGCGCGATCACGTTCCTGCTCCGTCGCGTACCAGCGAACTCTTTCCCATTCCGTCCCAAGTAGCCGCGAAAACGTATCGCCTTCAGGCAGCCGGATACGCACACCGTATTTTCGCTCCGTGCCGGCTTTGTCGGGCTCCACAAGATTATGCTGATGGCAATAATTCACACTAGGACCTGCATCAATTGAGTCGCCGCGAGTATAACGCGAAGCCCTGCCGGGCTTCCATCAATGCCGCGATGATTGGCGATCGCCGGCGCCTTCGCGGTCCGCCCAGCCTAACAGGCGTCGGGTGATAAACAGGTAGGCTCTCTTGCCGGTGCTCATCCACAGCCGCGAAGCGACCGAAGGGTTTGCAAGAATGTGGAGTTCACGTTTGGTGAGTTCGCCGGCGCAATAGGTCCGCTTGTGTTTCAACAGATGGCGCAGGTCTTCGCGCCCGAGCAAGCGAAATAGTCGACCTCGTTGTGGTGCAAACCAGGCAAGCTGAAAATCGATAAACGCTGGCTGGCCTTCCGCGGTCACCAATAAGTTGGGTTCTTTCGCAAGGTCGTTGTGCACAATATTGTTTTTATGCAGGACTCGCAGCAGTCGTTGTGCTTTACGAAAATAATCAGCGGACGGGGAATCGGCCAGGTGCATTGGCTTGCCATCGATAAAGCGCCGCTCCAGTCTGTCTCGTCCGCAATGCAAGAGTTCCGGTACACCTTCCATGCCTTCAGCTGCTGCCAGCGCGCGGCCTTCGCGTGCCAGCAGTCGTCGTGCAATCCAGCGCGTAACGAGAGGGGCAGCGGACGTGTCTCGGACGATGCGCGCGCTGCCGTCCAGCCGAACCAGCGATACCCGCCCAAACAGGTCCTTTTTTAGCAACTTATTGTCAGTCTCAGGCATTATTCACCGGTGTCTGGCGCGGCGCTCTCGGATCGCACAGAATACACCAGGCTTGCGAGTAGGGTTCGATGGCAGAAGCAACGGAAAGCTCCAGCACCACAGAGTTCGGACGCGACACTGACTTTTTTAGCGTTGGAACGCCGCTGCATCCGGTACGTGGCGGATACATTGCGCGGCCCGCGGATGCCGAGCTTTACGATACGGTTGCTGCCGGTCGCTACGCTTACGTTATTGCGCCTGCGCATTGCGGCAAATCAAGCCTGATCTCGGCAACGTCTGCCCGCTTGAAAAGCAATGGCTACCGTATTGCCACTCTCGATCTCGCGCAGATTGCAGAGCGCGATGGCGCGTCCGATGCCGGGCGCTGGTATTACAGTATTGCCTATCGATTGCTGCGACAGTTGCGGATCAAGATCAATCTTCACGACTGGTGGCAGGACAAATCGATCCTTAGCAATCGACAACGACTGGTCGAATTTTATGTTGAGGTTATTCTGCAAAATATCCGTGAACAGGTTGTGGTGTTCGTGGATGAAATCCAGACAATCGAAGGCCTTGAATTCAAAGAGCATTTATTGCCCAGCATCAGGGCTGCGCATAATGCCCGAGCGACCGATCCTGAATTTGAGCGACTTATATTCGTACTGAGTGGCGAGTGTGATCCTGAATCGCTGGTTGAAGAACCGTCGCTATCACCTTTCGCGATCGCCCATCCCGTCAAACTGGAAGATTTCTCTCGACCGGACCTTGAGATTTTCGCAACTGAATTGCATTTGTCGGCCGCGGATTCGCGCGTGGCACTCGACCGTGTCTGGTACTGGACGGGCGGCCAGCCGTACCTGGTACAAAAATTATGCCGGGCGATATCGCGCGATACGCGCGACGGAGATATCGAGGATCGCGTCGATCGCATTGTGCACCGATTGTTGGCCGGTCGTGCAGCTTGGCACAGCGAACCGCATATGCACCATATTCATCGGCGCATCGTGCGTGACAAGCGCGATCACGAAGCAATGTTGAATATTTACGGGCGCATTCGGAAAGGACTGTCGGTTCTTTACGATCCTGATCTGCGTGCGCAACGCAAGCTTATCGCCATGGGTTTACTGAGGGTTAAGGACAACGGTGACCTCGCAGTTCGAAATCGCGTTTACGACGCTGTTTTCACGGCTCGCTGGGCAAACAGCAATCTGCCCTTCCACTGGCGCGGCCCGCTCGGCGCAGTGTTGCTGGTTGCCGTTCTCCTCGCGGTGCCATTTTGGTACACACAGCTACTGCCC
>JABDKF010000143.1 GCA_013003155.1 Woeseia sp.
GACCGTCACCCGGCCGGTCAGTCCGTCAAGTCTGACAGCGCTGGCGTATTGATCGAGCTGTAATTTTACGTCGAACGATTCCAGTAACACGGTCTCGGGGTTAAAGCAGCGCGGGATGCCCTGAGCATCGAAGTAGATGTCATCGGCCGTCACGCAGGCAGCGCGAAAATTAGCCGATGCGAGAACATTGCTCGCACCCGCGAACGGGTGATTGTCAATTGCTATTTTATAAAGTTGTTTACTGACAGGATTGCGCACGTCGTACACGCGCGTTGCAGGAAACGTCTTACTGTCGAGGCGGAACAGCTGCAGCGTTTTTGTGTCTGCGGCAATGCTAAAACCGTGAGGTATACCGAGGCGCATTGCTTCGCCGCGCGCGAAGCGCATTGCATCGGCGAATTCGATGGCGGCGATATGCACGCGATGTTCATCATTCGACGACATTTGCGGAACAGCGACGGCCGCTATAAGGCCGATAATGCCGACGACCACGACCAGTTCGACCAGCGTGTAGCCGCGCGTATCTCTCGCTCTCATCACAGCGTCTCCACGAAAATGGGGACATTCTGCTTTTAAATATTGGGGACATTCTGCATTTAGCGATCATTCGATGATAAATGCAGAATGTCCCCAATATTTAAAAGCAGAATGTCCCCAATTCGCCAATTCGATACCGATTAAAGAAGGTTGCCTTTTCGCTTCCTAGTGATGAACGTAGCTATTCATGCTGCCGGGACTATTGGTCGCCGATGAATTCGCCGGTCACGGAATCGAAGCGCCAGCCGCCGGTATTGCCCGAGGTCAGACCGAGTACGCCGGTCGAAACGACGGTGACGGTGTTGTTTGTACCCAGTGGGTTAACCGGCAGATCGTCTTTCAGGTACGGACCGAATCTGAATTCTGCGTCCGTGCCGGTGCAGGCGAGGCCGGTGGTATTTGTGTAGTTCTTGAGCTGCGAGACGAATGCGGCCGCGCCAATAGCGCCCGCAACCGGCGCACCGTTGCCGCAGGTTGCGCCACTTGAGGCAACCGCACCCGGATAGCTCGTGTGCTGCTGTCTGTAGAGGTCGATAGCGGCACGCATATTTGCAACGTTAGAGTCGTAAGCCGACTGCGTGGCATCATCCGTGGCGGCCGTGAACTGGGGCACGATGATGGCGGCGAGAATTGCCAGAATGATCACTACGATCAGCAATTCGACCAGTGTAAAGCCGCGGTTAAAAGTCATTTTTTCTGGCGAAATCATTAGCTTAGCTCCTAAAATGGGTATTTTCTGTCTGCTACCCTGTTTATATCGGCGTGCGCGCCGGTTTCTTTAGCAACACGCGGCAAATCGGCCGTTAATGTGATGCGCGTCTCGCTCAACCAACGGCGCGGGACAGTTTGAATATCGGCAGAATCAGCGAGCTGACCAGCACACCGACGACCACGCCCATGACGAGCAGCATGATGGGTTCGGCGAGTTTCGACAGCGTGTCGAGTTTCTTTTTGAGCTGCACTTCGTAGTATTCGGCGACGCGTGTCATGACCTTGCCAAGGTTGCCGGTTTGCTCGCCCGTCGCGATCATGTGCTTTGCGAGCTCCGGCACGAATGTCGATTCGGCGAAGCCTGCGGCCACCCCGGCGCCGGACTGAACCTTGCTTTCAACTTCAGTAATGAGCCGTCGAAAAAGCGTATTCGAAACGACGTCGCGGCTGGCCTCGAGGCTCTCCATAACGGAAACCTTGTTGGACAGCGACAGCCCCAGGACCTGCAGGCACTGGACCAGGTAGATCTGTGTAAACACGTCGCGCAAGCCCGGTGCATGCAGCTTGAAGTGGTCAACTTTCGCGCGTCCGGCAGCGCTGCTTAACCAGTGCTTTGCACCGACGAACAGTGCGGCCAGTCCGGCAAGCAGAAAAACCCAGTGCTCCCGCAGCACATCACTGGCTGCCATCAGCGACTTTGTCGTACCGGGTAGCTGGTCGTAAATCGAGGTAAACATCGTCCCGAACTTCGGGAATACAACAACGAGGACGAACACGACAACCCCTAAGGAGAACGCAATGAGAAACATGGGGTAGGTGCCGGCGGACATCAGCGTATCGCGCAGCTCCTCCCGTTTCTTGTCCATCAGCAGCAGTTGTTGCAGGACCTCGTACATGAAGCCGCCCCCTTCACTGGCGGCAATCAGGTTCGTGTAGGTCGACGAAAAAACCTCATCGTGTTTCGCAAGTGCCTGGCCGAACGAGCGGCCTTCGCTGACATCCAGTGCGATAGTTTCGACCACCCGTCGCATCTCGGGCGATTCGGTTTGCAAGATGATCGTGGTTAACGCGCCGTACAGGCTTTCGCCAGTCTCAAGCAATAGTGCCAGTTGCTCCGTGAAGAACATGCGATCGGCGGAACTGACCGGGCGACGGCGCTGCGGCAAGCGGAACTGCAGGCCTTTACGTGCGGCGCCTGCGGCTGCTTCCTTGGGTGGGGTTGGGTCGTATTGCAGCGCCATCCGGAATTTCCTAAATGCTCGTTACGCGCGAGACTTCTTCGATCGTGGTCGTGCGATCAAGCACTCTCGAGAGTCCGTCCTTGAACAGGTTGCGAAATTTGTGTTGGTCAAGAAACTCGGTCAGTACGTCACGGCTTGGTCTCGAGATGATCAGTTTTTGCAGGTCGCCGTTGGTTTCAAGAACCTCGTGAATGCCCATGCGGCCTTTGTAACCGGAGTCATAACACTGATCGCAGCCTTTGCCGCGCGCGAGTTTGACGTCGCCCTTGTCCTGCCAGCCGAATTGCTCGATCAGTTCTTTCGGCGCCAGGAGTTCTGATTTGCAGTTGCCGCAGATGTTGCGCACGAGCCGTTGTCCCACCACGCCCAGCAGCGCTGACGACAGCAGGTAGGGCTCGACACCCATATCGATCAGGCGCGTCACTGCGCCGACGGCATCGTTGGTGTGCAGGGTGGACAGCACGAGATGTCCGGTCAGTGCCGCCTGTACCGCAATCTCAGCCGTCTCGCGTTCGCGAATCTCGCCGACCATCACGATATCGGGATCCTGCCGCAGCACGTGCTTCAAAATTTTCGCAAAGGTCAGCCCGATGCCGTCGCGCACCTCGTTCTGATTGATAATATCCAGCTGGTACTCGACCGGGTCCTCGATCGTAACGATGTTTTTCTCTATGCTTTTCAGGTGGTTAAGCGCGGCATACAGGCTTGTCGTTTTGCCGCTGCCGGTCGGGCCCGTGACGAGGATCAAGCCATGCGTCGCGTCCAGCAGCTGCTTGAAGCGTGCGAGATTGCTGTCACACATATTGAGTTTGTTGACGTCGAGGATCGCCTGATTCTTATCAAGAATTCGCAGCACCACTTTCTCGCCGTAGAGACCGGGCAAGGAACTGAAGCGCAGGTCGATAGAGCGCCCCTGCGTGTGCACCTGGATGCGGCCATCCTGCGGCATGCGGCGTTCAGCGATGTCGAGATTGGCCATTACCTTGAGACGGGATACGAGGGCAGGGTGCAACTCGACGCGCGGCGACGTGAATTCGTATAACAAGCCGTCAATACGAAACCTGATTCGTGAATGCGTGCGGAACGGTTCCAGATGAATGTCACTTGCGCCGTCATGCACGGCCCGCTGAATAATTGAATTTACGAGGTTTACGACCGGGCTGCCGGCAGCCACTTCGTCAATGGCGGCGTAGTCATCAACCTGAACGTTCTCAACGACCGCGAAATCTTCATCGACATCTCCGACCATGTCGAACTGCATGTCCTCGAGTGGTGTGGATTCACGCAGCAGCTTCAGGATATCTTCTTTGCGAGCCAGCACGGGCCGAATTTTGCATTGCAGTCGCTCAGCAACTTCTTCTATCGACGGCATGTCCTGAGGTTTTGCCGTAGCGACAAACAGCACTTCGCGAACGCGGAACATTGGCATTACGCACAAGCGGCGCGCCACGTCCGCATCCAGTGCCGAGGACAGGTCGGGATCGAACAGGCCCGGTCGTATTCGGACGAACGGCACGCCGAGCTGTTCGCCAAGCGCGCGCAACACGTCGTTTTCGCTTACCCAGCCCTTGTCAACAATGATCTGGCCCATGCGTTTGCCGAGCCGTTCCTGCAATTTGAGGGCTTCCTGGATCTTTGCTTCGTCGATCAAACCGCGTGAGACGAGGATATCGCCAAGCCGTGCGCCGGGTCCGGGGCTAACCTCGTCAGATTCCTTCCTGTCGGGCGCGCCATCGCCGCTGATAAAGGTGACGTAGTCGGAAAACCCGGTAATCTTGCCGATCTCGCCGATGATGTTATTGAAGCCAAAGATCTTGACCCAGCCGCCGAGCTTCCTTAAGCGATCCTGCAGGTCCATCAGCGCAGAAATCGCCAGGCTGTCGATCATTTGCACCGAGGTAAAGTCGATAATGATCTTGATGTCGCCAGCTTCGACACACTCGTCGATAGCGAGCATTAAATCCTGCAGTGCTTCAACACCTTTGAGCGAAAACTTTGGCGTGACGTGCATCGCCACGCCGATACGAACGCGGCTGATGTTCGCAGCAGC
>JABDKF010000185.1 GCA_013003155.1 Woeseia sp.
AAATTCTTCACTGCCGGTCATCGCGGACAGCGTCATCGTGCCGCCGCCACTCCAACCCCAGACGCCAACGCGATCGCCGTCGATCCACGGCTGTGACTTCAACCAGGCCACACCGTCCAGCAGATCCTGCAGTTCAACCGGTCCGTACAGCTGTCTCAGTATGGTTTTCGCATCACGTTTACTTTTCCCGGCGGCACTGCGGTTGTCGACCTGAAATACGACGACGCCCTCATCCGCCAGCATCTGATGAAACATGCCACGTGCGCGCCGCTGCCAGGCGTTTTGCACGGTCGGCGCGGACGGTCCGGCATAGACATAAACAACAGCCGGGTATTGTTTCTCGGGATCGAAATAGCGCGGTTTTAAAAGCATCGCGGGCATTTCGAAACCATCGCGAGCCTTAACGGAAAACAGCTCCCATGGCTGTAACTCGAAACGATCCTTGACTGATGCATCAGCCTCAACCAGCGTGCGCATTTTTTCACCGTCCGCACGATGCAGCGTCATCGCGGGCGGTGTGCTCAGTGCAGAATAGTGATCGAGATACGCGTCACCTGCGGGATGAAAATAGACGGCATGTGTGCCGTCCGCTTGCGTAAGTCGCTGTCTGTCGCTGCCGTCGAGATTGATGCGGTAAAGGTGGCGTTCAGTGCTGTCTTTTTCGAGCGCTGTAAACCAAACAATGTTGTTACTCACATAGGCAACCGCACGATCCGTGTGCGCCGACCCACCGGACTCTTTTAACGCCCATTCACCCGACGTGACTTGCCGTATTAATTCCCCCTGCATATCGAAAAGATACAGGTGAGCGTGACCATCGCGTTCCGAGCGCCACAAGAAGCGCTCGCCGTCAGCAAGAAACCAAAGGTCATCGTGAACGTCGACCCAGGCATCATCTCTTTCCCGCAACAGGTGGGTCGCCTCACCGCTGCCCGCGTCTACCAGAAATACATCGAGCACGGTTTGGCTGCGATTCAGGGTTTGCACCGCCAGTCGCTGACTGTCGGGAAGCCATTGCATGTTAGCGAGATACTCGTGGGGATAAGTTCCAAGATCGGCCCACGTGGTCTTGGCATTTTTGATACCGACGACCCCTGCCCGCACGCGCGGGTTCGCTGCGCCGGCCTTGGGGTGCCGCTGCCGTTTCACATCGGGCAAACCCGGCTTGAAATCGACGTACTTCATGATGCCGACCATCGATTCGTCGCTTTGCAGAAAGGCGATCGCACTGGAATCGGGCGCCCACAGGTAGCCGCGGTTGCTACGGTGCAGCAGTTCCTCCCAGTAAACCCAGGAAACGTTGCCGTTCAGCAACGTCTCAGAGCCGTCGTGCGTCAGTCGTTTTTCTGATCCGTCTTCGATGTTGAAAATATAGATGTCGTTGTCGCGCACAAACGCAAGCCACTCGCTGTCCGGAGAAAAGCGCGCGGCGCCTTCCTCGGCGGGCGTTGCCGCCACGATGACAATTTCAGCGCGATCGAGGTTTAGCAAATACACATCATCTTCGCGCTCGTACAAGGCCCACTTGCCATTGGCGCTAAAAGCGGCCGGCCAGCCAGGTTCCTCGAGGGCCTCGTCCGCTTGAAATACCTCATTCATCGCGGCCAGCGCCCGCTTCCTGTTCGTCAGGGCCTTGCGTCGTCCGGTTCGCAGATCGACCGACATCAGGCCGCGCTCAGCTTCGGGCTTGCGCATGTCGTAGAGCACCAGCTGTCCAGACTCGAGCCACGTGTGCCGTGGCATCGCCAGCGACATCTTGCCTTCGTCGCTGAACAACCAGTCGACGGACAGACGTTCTTCCTGGGCAACGCCGCTCCCGCCCGCCAGTATCATGACGAGGACGAAGGCGCTGCGAATCAGCAAACTTATTTTGTGCATGTGGTCATCCCGGCTAGCAAATGCATGCGCGGTGCGCTGCGCATTGCAGGGTGAATTCATCGTTCGACTGTACGCGATGCTCTGAATTGCTGCCAACGGATCGTGAACCGGTGAATTCTTATTCGGAATTTGCGGACGTACGCTATATCCTGCGCGCTTGCAGCTGCGAACGGCGTTCCGATTAAGCAGAATGACGTTGAGAATCGTACTTAGAGACCTGGCAACCTGCCGCTGGCTTGAATTTTCAGAGCCAGTGGCGGTGCTGGCCGCGCGCGAGCACGCGGACGTCATGGAAACTTTGCGCAATATAGAGAGTCGCGTTGACGAGGATAATTTGTGGGCGGCGGGTTTCATCGCCTACGAAGCGGCGGCCGGTTTCGATCAAGCCTGCGTAACGCAAGAGTCGACCGGGTTGCCGCTACTTTCTTTCGGCCTGTTTCGCCGTGCAGAAGAACTGCCAGAACCAGAACTGAGTACTGAACCTTCAGGAAACTCGGCCGACTGGCAGCTCGACACCGCCCAGCATACCTACATGCGAAACGTCGAACGTATTCGCGAGCAAATCGCGCTGGGCAATACCTACCAGGTCAATTACACGATGCGCGGGCAAACGCGCGCGATACAGAACCCCTGGCAACTTTTTCTCGACATTGCGCGAGACGCCCCACTGGCCGCCTATCTCGAGACCGATGAGTACGCCATCGTTTCTGCGTCCCCGGAATTGTTCTTTCGGCTTGACGGCAGCGCGCTGACCAGTCGCCCGATGAAAGGGACTGCCGTACGTGGACTTGATGCAAGTGATGATGCACGTCGCCACCGCGACCTGCTGAACTCCGTTAAGGACCGCGCCGAGAACGTCATGATCGCCGACATGCTGCGCAATGACATGGGCCGTGTCGCAGACCCGGGAACCGTCGTCGCCGAATCCTTGTTCGATATCGAGAAATACTCCACCGTCTGGCAGGCCACGTCGACCGTGTCCGCCGCAACAGGCAAACCGGTTAGCGAAATACTGGCTGCGCTGTTTCCGTGCGCCAGCATTACCGGTGCGCCAAAAATTGCGAGCATGGAACTGATTGCAAAGCTGGAGCGTTCACCGCGCGGCATCTACACCGGAACCATCGGTTACATTGCGCCCGGGCGAAAAGCCCAGTTCAACGTCGCCATTCGCACAGCGCATGTGGATCGCCGGTCGGGCGACGCCGAGTACGGCGTTGGCGGCGGAATCGTCTGGGATTCACGCCCCGCCTTGGAGTATGCGGAATGCCTGGCAAAGGGCCGCATCTTGCGGCAGCGGCAGGCGCCGGCGGATTTCCAGCTGCTGGAAACGATGCTGTGGACACGCGAGTCAGGCTATTTCCTGCTGGACGGTCACCTCTCCCGACTAAGCGCGTCAGCTGAGTATTTTGATTTCGATTTTGATAAAGAACACATCATTGAAGAATTGCAAAAACTGGCGATGACGCTGCACAACGAGCATCACCGTGTTCGCCTGCTGATGGATAAAACGGGGGAAACCACTCTCACCGAAACGGCGTTATGCCTGCCGACCCAGTCAGCCGCCTTTCGAGTGCGCCTTGCAAAGCGACACGTCGATACAGACAACGTGTTTCTCTATCACAAGACTACTCAACGTGCCGCGTATGAAAATGCACTGGAGGGTGTCGACGACTGCGATGACGTTCTACTGTGGAACCGCGAGGGATACCTTACGGAGTCGACCGTGGCGAACGTCGCTGTCCGTCTGCACGAGCGACTTTATACGCCGCCGATTCGTTGCGGATTGTTGCCGGGCGTGCTGCGTGCGTCGCTGCTGGAATCCGGCGAGTTGCACGAACGCCCGATAAGGCTCTCTGAACTGGCCGACGCACAGGAGATTATTTTGCTGAATTCCGTTCGGAAACAGTATCCGGCCCGGCTGGTATAGCTTGCCGCAGCGCCGGCGCGAAAGCGTGCTCTGGAAAAAAAATTCCTGAACAACGGGGCGTGGGTTAGCGTGCCGACAGAGTGCCTGGTCGCCGGTTTATGCGGATATCCTTTGCGTCCAATGCGGTTCTGAAATTGCTACCGGCCACGCGAACAACAAACACATCCGTATTGCCGCGCCGTACGAGCTTGCTGAGACCATCGATTAGCAGAGTGACTTCCTGGTTGAAAAAGCCCGCTGTAGCAACACCGCCACCTTGCAGCGCGGTAATAGTAAATACAGTCTCCACACCATCGCCGGCAGCCGTTGCGGCCTGCCGGTACTGACCCTGGCTGTCGAAGGTCAGTATCAGGCCGTCCGGATTGCCCATGCCGGATGATTTCAGCTTGATCAATTTACCCATGATCGGCAGGTCAATGTCACCCTGGAAATGCCCCGATAACATTAGCTCCTGGCCCGCAGACACGGCCAGGTCGAATGACTCTTCGTTCTCGGCACCGCCGACCCGCCGACTCCATACCTGCTTGCCGGTCGCATCGAACTTCATCAAAAAGATGTCGGTACCGCCAGCGCTGTTCAATGCCACGCCGTTGGGCGGGTCCAGTTTGCCAAGAAAATTACCGGAGATGTACAGGTCGCCTTGCTCATCCGTCACGAGGCCGCTGACATACTCACGGTTGGCGCTGGAAATTTGATGTGACCAGTTGAGCTGGCCGTCCGCGTCCAGGGCGATCAGAAAAGCATCTTCCCCGTGAGCCGCCGACATCACCCCCGCTCCGTCCGCGAGGCTGGCCGTACCCTCAAAGGTACCGGCGATGTAGACATCGCCACCCGGCCCGGCGATAACGCGACTTGCCTCATCATGTCCGCTGCCGCCAAAGCTCTCTGCCCACAATACGTTGCCCAAACTGTCGATGCGAAACACGAACGCATCGCGCTCGCCCGCGCTTTTTATCTCATGCGTCTCACCACCG
>JABDKF010000195.1 GCA_013003155.1 Woeseia sp.
GCGGTGGCGACGGTGGTGGCGGTGTTTCCGTGCCGCAGGAACTTGCGACCTGCGGCCCCTATCCCGCTCAGACAAGCTCACCGTACCTGTTGCCCTACGAGGCCGGCTCGTCCTATCGCGTCAGCCAGGGAAATTGCAGCAGCTTCTCGCACCGCACGGGAACGCCGGACCAGTACGCCTACGATTTCGTCATGCCGATTGGCACCGTGCTGATCGCATCGCGCGGCGGTACCGTCACGCGGGTGGCCGACAGCTTCCGGGACAACACCGGCATTCCCGGCGAAGAAAATGTCGTTGGAATAAGGCACAGCGATGGTTCAACGGCGCTGTACTTTCACCTTGCTGAAAACGGCGCAATAGTGAACTACCAGCAGGTCGTGAACCAGGGTGACGTGATTGCACTGAGCGGCAATTCGGGCAACAGCACGGAGCCACATCTGCACTTCGTGGTTAGCGGCCCGCCGGGCACCCCGGGGGTCGGCACGCTGCCGATCGTGTTCAGCAATACGGACCCGCATCCCCACGGCCTGGTTGCAGGCAGGTTCTACCCCGCTTTCTAGTATCGACTCGCATTCTGGCGAGGTTGGAACGAACGATGCGCCCGGCTTCCACGGTAAATTCACGCTCCGCCCGGCATGACCCCGCCCGCGCGTGGAGCAACGCCTTTGGCCGAATTGCATTGATGACAACAGCGGAACGCAGGCGATTCGTTTTCCGTACGCAGCTCGCGGCTAAAGCCGTGATTTTTTTCTTACGATGTCTTGTTTGCCCTGATCAACATCACCTTCATCAGGATCAGGCTGATCAATGCGGTAATCGAGAAAATGCCAAGTACCGGTCCGATCTTCTGGGGCGCCATCAGGCCTCCGTACAAAATATACAAACCGACGGAAAGGCCGAGGGTTCCGACCTGATGTGTCCAGAACTGCGCGGTGCCGAGTCCGCCCGTCGCCGTCGGCAGCCACAGCTTGTAGCAAACCGCGTAAATGAATGAGACAACGAATCCGAGCAACATGATGTGAGCATGAGCCACGAGCTGTCCATGATTCTGGCTGATCCCCATGTAAACGCCCAGCACCAGGCCGAGAATCGCGTAGCCAAACGCCGTCATCAAAAATTTCCTGTCCATTTTTCCCCCTTGGTTTTTTGTTTTTGACTAGCAGTAAACTTTTGCGGAGTACTATTCGCCTCTATCCCAACACGAAAATCGCAGACATGGCCTCGCTATGTATCGTCAGGCCCTGTCGGCTGGGCATAAGGATACTCCCAAAGCGGGAAAACGCGCGACAGGGCAGACAAGCCCAGGGGGTGTTTCAATGTTCCCACAGCAATAGCCTCTTTGAGCTCGGGAAGGGTCAGAGTATGCACCTGAATAGCTTCGCCTTCATCCGGCGAGGGCTCTTGCAGCCGAACGACACCTTCGGCCAGCCAATGATGGCAAAGGTTATTCTGGATTGCCGGGTTGCCCTGCACAGAACCGAGGTATCGCCAGCGACCCTCACCGAAACCCGTTTCCTCCAGTAACTCACGCTGTGCTGCCGCCAGCGATTTTTCACCGGCATCGATTATTCCGCCAACGGGTTCGATCGTCAGTTCCCCGACACCAAAACGGAACTGTTCAACCATAATGATCTTGTCATCGCACGTTGTCGCAACGACCGTTACCCAGTCCGGCGCCTCCAACACCAGCCGTTTGAAGCTTGCCGCAGAAACCGGGTGCTGCAGGGTATCGATGCGCACGCCAAAAAGCGGCAGCTCCGGTCCGGCCTCGCTATGCAGTTTTTTCCAGGTTAGCGCCGCGTCTTTTTTCTTCATAAGTTTATATCGACTTCAGCACGTCAGCCGTTGTCATGACACGACAGAACTCGTCATCGAGACTGGCAAGATGAATGTCGTGAATCTCCTCCGCGGTGAAATGCCGGCCGCTCGCGTCTTTGCGATCGAAGGTGGCGGTGGCATCCGCGAGTAGCGTCACGTCAAAACCCAGGTTGCCGGCCATGCGCGTAGTTGTGGACACGCAGTGGTCCGTAGTCAGGCCGGCGATTACCAGCTCGCTGATGCCGTTCTCGCGCAGGTGCGATTCGAGCGTTGTGCCAATGAACGCGCTATTCACTGTTTTCTCAAATACTGCCTCGTTCGCTTGCGGCGATACGGCGTCCATGAAGTCATTGCCCGGCTGCCCGGGGCGCAACGGTGAGCCGGGTGTCGTTGAATTGTGCTTGACGTGTATTACCGGGAGCCGCGCGTTTCGCCAGGCCGCCAGCAGGCGGGCCATATTCTTTTCGGCATCCGGGTTGTTGCGTTTGCCCCAGTAAGGATCATCGAATGCTTTTTGCACATCGATGAATAACAAAGCTCTCGTCTGATCACCTTGCGTATTCGCCATGCCGGTCACTCTGCTGCACCGATGGCATCGAGCAACGGCGACGATGGCCGTGTCTTGCGTTGGTCTGTCAGCCCCACTTGTTTTAGCAATAGCGGATAAATATCGACCGCCGCGATTGTCCCAACGTTAAGGCCGTGCGGCAGTCCCGGCCCGCTCGCCAGGAAGATGCCGTGCATGGACCTCGATTCCGGTGCCCAGCCGTGATCGCCCTTGTTGATCTTGCCGAGTTGATCACGGTTGCTGACGACGGCGTAGCCCGGCTCGGCCTGCAGCACAATATCCGCCATTCGGGGGCTGTTTGCGATGCGCCACGCGGCCGGCGCTTCTTCCGGCAGCCATGCCCGACCGTGTTGCCAGCGGGCGTTGATGGCAGCGCGGACCGCCCGTACGTGCTGCGGGCTGCGATCGGCAAGGTACAGCAACGAGACGGGACCGCTCTCGACGATCTGGATGTTCTCGAGTGACATGAAGTCGCTGAGGACGAGCGGCTCGTCGTTGCGATAAACACCCTGACCGTGATCCGAAACAACGAACACCGTCACCTTGTCTGCCAGAGGCGACGCGTCGATGCCTTTCAGCAACTCCCCGATCCAGCCATCGACGCGGCGGATGGCTGCAACGGTTTGCGGAGTGGCGGGGCCGTAAGAATGCGAGGTTGTATCGACATGCTCGAAATACAATGTAATTACATGTGGCCGTTGCTGTTCCGGAAGTGCCAGCCATGCGAGCACCTGTTCGACACGCTCGCCGCCTGGGACACTGGCATCGAACGGCCGCCAGTCCGACGGCGCGACTCCATCGACCGGTGCTTCCGTGCCGACATAATAAAATGCGGCGCTGCCTATGCCGGCGCGTTCCGCTGCCACCCAGATGGGCTCGCCGCGATACCAGCTACCATCCTGGACGGTCTCGCGTTTCTTATAGTGATACCAGGCATAGCGGGATTCGTTCATAAAGTCGTTGGCGATAATGCCGTGCTCTGCGGGATACAAACCGGTAGCGATCGAAAAGTGATTCGGGAAGGTTAACGTCGGCCACACCGGGCGTAACGACTCAGCGCGTATGCCTTCCGCAGCAATGCGCTGCAGTGCCGGTGACGGGAAGCGATCGAGATAGTCAAAGCGGAATCCGTCGATGGAGATAAGGACAAGATAAGGTGCGTCGCGGCGCGCTGCCGCAGAACTGGCTTGCGGCGCTATACTGCAGGCCGTGAGCCACATCATCAGCAACAGCGCGAAGCCTTGCCGAAATGTAAAAACCTTCGCGAAAATCATCGAACGAGAATAACAGAGAGCCTGATATGAGCCTATTACGCATAAGCCTCCTGACAGTCCTGTGCTGCTGGACAGCAGCGGCAATCGCGCAGGACAACAAAGCCCTGAAGGTATACATCTCCGCGGACATGGAGGGTGTGGCCGGCGCGGTCACGGACGCGCAGCTCGGCCCGGACGGTTTCGAATACCAGCGCTTTCGCGAATTCATGACGGCCGAGGTCCTGGCCTGCATCGAGGCTGCCCGTGATGCCGGCGCCACCGAAATTCTTGTCAGCGATTCACATGGCAACGGTCAGAACCTGCTGATCGAAAAGCTGCCGGATGATGTCACGATCGTGCGTTCCTGGCCGCGCGTGCTCGGCATGATGGCAGGCATCGACGATACGTTCGATGCAGTCATCTTTCTCGGCTATCACTCGAGCACGGAGAACAGTCGCGGAGTGCGTGCACACACGATGTCGAGCGCGAACGTAACGGCGCTTCGCATAAACGGTATCTCGATGTCTGAGGGCAGTGTGAACGCTGCAATTGCCGGCGACTTCGGCGTACCTGTAGTAATGGTTTCCGGGGACGATGTCGCGGTCGCTGAAACCCGGGTGATCATCGGCGATGTTGAGGGCGCCGTCGTCAAGTGGGCGAAGGGCTTTCATTCCGCGGAGACGCTGACGCCCGCGGCGGCGCGCGAGGTCATTAGCGCAAGAACAAAAGATGCACTGGATCGACTCGACGATTTCCAACCTTACGTGCTTGAGGGTCCCCTGGAAGTTGATCTTTCCCTCAAACATTACCGGGCCGTAGAGCTCTTGGCCTACCTGCCCAGTGTTGAGCGCCTCAATTCGCACACCGTGCGTTTTATCGCGAAGGACATGACCGAGGCGTCTATGTTCCTGAGCGTGGCGCTCGGTTACCGTGTTGACCTGCAGCCCTGATTCACGACCGGGTTTAAGGGTTCTAATTTTAAGTCAGGTCTGCCAAATCCACCGCCGCCCGGCGTCTCGATGACGATCGCATCGCCCGCATCAAGCTCTACCGTCGCCGTGCCATCGAGCTCTTCAACCGTGCCGTTTGCGCGCTCAATACGATTGACGCCGGTCGTTGCACTGCCGCCGCCCGCCAAACCGAACGGCGCAACGCGCCGGTGATTGGATAGTATCGACGCCGCTACCGGTTCCAGGAAACGCAATCGTCGAATCGCACCGCTACCTCCGTGCCATTTTCCGTTCCCGCCTGAGCCCGCCCGGATCGAAAACGACTCGACGATGACAGGAAAATTTTGCTCAAACACTTCAACATCGGTCATCCGGGAATTCGTCATGTGCGTGTGAACCGCATCGGCACCGTCGAAGCCAGGACCGGCGCCCGCACCACCGCAAATAGTCTCGTAGTACTGCACACGATCGTTGCCGAAGGTGAAAT
>JABDKF010000196.1 GCA_013003155.1 Woeseia sp.
ATCGAAGCTAACCGTTACCAGCCCGAGCAGGCGATAGACAGGGTTTTGTTTGGTGTTAATCCCCTGGATGCGGTCGAACTTGATATCGAGCTGCTTCTTTTTGAACACGCCCTGGCGAATCAGGATCGCGTCATCGCCTATTTGAAAGCGAAAAAACCAGTAGCTCAGCAGCGAGGCCGCCACTATGAAGACCGTAAACGCAACGCCGCCCAGGGTCAGTTTGCTGACAAGGTCGCCTTGGTAGGCCACGAGCAGGGCAGCGAGTGGCGCCAGCGATTGCCACGCGTTTTTTGCAATGAGGCGTACGATCCTGCCGAGAAAGAACAGGATCGCAAAAGGTGACGTGCGCCGCCAGCTGCCGGAATCAGGCGTGTTCAATAGCGGCGCCGGCCTTATTTAGTATGAATACGCGCAGTTGTTCGGCGACGTCCGTGCCGAGCCCACTGATTTTCAGATCGCCGCTCGAGCCACCGGCGGTAAAGAGTTGCAGTGTCGCAAGTTTGAATTTTCGCTCAAGCGGCGTGCTGCTGGTCTCGACATGCTGAATGCGATTAAACGGTATCGCCGTAACGGAGCGCCAGATCACGCCTTTGCGAAACAGGATGTCTTTATCCCGCAGCACGTAGCCGCGGTACTGCACCGAAATTCCAGGCCAGATCATTGCCCCGATTGCCGCGATGGCCAGCGCCGAAAACAGGAAAACGGATGTGCCCAGCGGAAGGTTTAACATGAATCTCAGCGCGGTTAAGGCGATGACGACGACCGTGAGGGTGATCGCTGCTGACACACGTAAGGCGCGCACATAGAACGGATGCAGCTGCTCCCAGTCGAGGTTGTCTGCACTCGGCAGTTCATCCAGCGCGATTTCGGGGTTCTGGAACATCCGGGCTCCGGGGTTTAAAAAATCCGTAGTATACGGCAGCGCCGGGTTTGTCACGGCTGCACGGGGCTTTTAGTGTGCCGACGCTGCCACCGCTGTTTCTTTGTGGCACAAATCTGCTCTAAAGCGGTTTCAGATTTTTCAGCTCAACTGTCCAGTACATACATCTGCCAGAGGTCTTTGCGCGTCATGTGCAGAAACGGCCGCATGGCGAGGATACCGGTCGTGCCGATACTGCTCTCGAGATATTCAAGCTCGACGAACTTGTCGCGGGTACGCTCGCCGATCTCAACGTCCAGCCCGTTCTCGCGCATCATCAATACGCCTTTTGCGCGAAGGGCCAGTTCCGTATAGATACGCAGGTAACACAGCATATCGACGACAACGGGCCCCTCAAATCTTGAGCGCAGGTCATGCAGAAAACGACCGACCTTGGTTTCGGAAAACTCTCCCGAGGTAATTTGCTGAACCAACAGCGCGTCTTCATCAAAATCCAGCTCCAGCCATTCGTGCATGTGCCGGGCACTTTTGCGAAAGACGAAATACAACAGCGGCGGCAACGACACAAGAATAAACAGCGTCATCAGAATCGGCGGCAATACGAACTGGTTGTAAACAGAATGCAGAATAACAGCGGCGCCGAAGCCGGGGAGAATCTGTAAAACCTTGATGTTCATGCTGCGTTCGGAATACGTTTGCACGAGGATCGCGAAAATTGCCGTAACGCCACCGTGCATAATTGCAGTGCCGAAACCCCGCACGATCCAGACGCCGGTATTCAGGTTTATCGACAGGTACAGGTAATAGATATTTTCAATAACGGCAAAGCCGGCGCCGACCGCAAAGCCGAGTATTGCGCTGTCCACCAGGAAACCGATCTTGTGTGTTTTGAACAAATAGATGACGACGGCCGCTTTCAGTAACTCTTCAGTGACCGGTGCAACGTATCGCGTGAATAAGGTGAAGGGAATGTCGAAAGACTCCATCACGAGGCCGTTCAGGAAGAAGGCGGCAACCGGGGCCAGGCAGCCGGCCAGAATGACGGCCGACACCGTGCGCAGGCTGACGAGCTTGTAACTGTCGAGATAGCGCAGTACGAACAGGAACAACAGAACCGGCAGTAGCCCGATTGGCGCTAGAAACAGAAAGCTCGACGACATGCTTTAGGCGTTTTCGACCGGTGACAGAGGTATCTTGCCCCACGGCGGGCGGGGATCACAGTATCTTGAGCGATAGCATCCATTCGTCGCCGCGCCGTCGGCCTTCATCGAAACCGGCAGCGTAGCCCACCGACAGCGTCATCGGCAGGCGGTGCACGATGGTGAATTTGAGATCGAGCTGTGCACCCAGTGCGGTCACGGTGCGTTCGAGCGTATCGCCGGGGTCGGCGATCAGCGCGCTGTAGAATAGCGTTGGCCGTATGTGTGAAAGAAAGAATCCAGGCGTGCCCACTTCGCGAAAACGCCACGGAGGCAGATTAAACTCGGCAACCGACTTCACCCAGTCGCTTGCACGAATTTCGTCGATCTCGAATCCGGGCAGGCTGGAATACTGGCGAAAACGCTTCACGACTCCGTCATCCACGTAGTTGTTGCCAAAGCCGCCGAAGTAATAGCCGGATAGCGGGTTGTTGATATCGCCGTCACTGATGCCGCCCGAGTTATAAAACCAAAGCGACGCATGCTTCCAGGGCAGCGCGAATCCGAAATCAAAATCGGCCTGGGGTTTGTAAACCCTGCCAAGATCTGAGTCTGTCGCGCCAACGGACAGTCCCCACTGGATCCCTTTTTCGTGCTCGACCGCACCCACGGAGCTCCGCGTGTTCGTGTACTCAAGCCCCACGTCCAATGCCAGAATGTGCTCAATGGCAGCCGTTGAGACGTTCTGATTGGCGGGCAAAACGTTAAGCCCGGTGTAATAGGCCAGAGAGCCGCTGAAGTCGAGCTGGCGCGGCTTGTCGTAAATGATGGCCTTGTCGTAACCCAGTATCCACGCGTCACCTTTGCGGCTGCGTTTCGTCGGCCCGAACAGGTCATAGAAGTCTGCACCGTTGTGCCGGTATTTTGCGTGCCAGTTCAGCGCCTGGTATTCGAGCTCGACGTGCAGGTTCTCGCTGTTCGGCAGGTCACCGTTAACGGAGTAACTCGCGGTTGCGTTGAACTTGTGGAATTGTGCCGGATCACTGAACTGAAACCGCCAGCCCAGCGCCTCGGTGCTTCTGTAGCCCTCGAGTACCGGGAAAGAATTCTGCAGCTCAAGCTCACGGTACGGCCGGTACTTGCCGCGATGGGTCACAAGGGCCTGATCATCAAAGTCCGCCAGCGAGCCGGCAACGTTCCAGTCCCGCACGACAGGGTGCTTCTTCGCGATTTCGTTGCCGAGGAAGGTGATGCTGCTGACGTCTTCCAGCGGCTCAGCCTTGATCAAGCCGGGCACGAAACCCTGGCCCGTGTATTCAAAAACCAGAATGCGGCCGTCATCCAACGGCTGCGGCCTGAAAAATCCTGTCTCGGCGTTGCTGAGTGCCTCAATTTCCCCATTCTCGATCTCGTAGCGAAAGATATTGGAGACGCCGGTGTAGAACGAGCTGCCATACAGGTAGCGGCCATCCGGAGAAAATACAAAGCCCTCCGGGACGGCGGGCGAAAAATTGAAGCTGCGGAACGCTTCCGAATTGCCCTCGAGCAAATCGGCCGTTCGAAATACCTTCAGGTGTTGCGCGCCGTCAATTTCACCGAGCGAGGCCGACAGGTATTCCCCGTCCGCCGACAGATCAAGCTCGTAGGCGACTTCACCGTAAGGCCACTGATGCACGAGGTTCCACTCTTTATACGGGTAGGGAATGCGCACCAGCGACACGTAGCCGTTAAGGTGCCGCAGGCCCCATAGCGATTTGTCCGCAGCATTGAACACGAGGTCGCCTATCCGCGCGTCCTTCAAAAGCATTTGTTCCTTACCGGTGTCGATGTTGACTGCCATCACGTCGCGGTACGAAAGGTTGTCAGCGGTATAGAAAAAGGTGCGGCTTGCCGGGTCCCATGCGGATGAGGTAACGCGGTAGGTCATTGGACCCTTGATATCGACAACACGCCTCAGCTTGCCATCCTTTAGAGAGAGGACGCCCACATGTGCTACGACGCCCGGATAGCGAAACGCGCCGATTAATTCCTGTCGCTCCTCGTCAATGTAGGAGCGCGAGATTGAACCCAGCGGCTCTTTGCTTAGCGGAGCAACCGGCGTCAGCGGGTATTCGCGAACGGCAGCGAGGTTGGCTTCCTGGAAGCGGTGCTCAAAATCAATCCAGTCGTTCCACACGGTTTCCAGTTTTTTGCCAAAGACTTTCTCAAACTGCCTCGCGTAGTAACGTTCGCTGTCTTCGCCGCGCTTAAGCCAGTCGATGACGTGTTGCGGCGAATATTCATACGCCAGGTAGCTGATAAAGCGGGTGCCATAAAGATACGCGTTGACGCCCGCCTGGAAATCGACGGTGACGCCTTCGGACACGATGCCAAGGTCACTGTAGAAATAGGCGTCGTCCCGCACCATTGAACGAAACACCATTTCATCGTACGCGCCCTGAGCGCGCCCGATTCCACCGGACATCCAGGTTTCCATGAAGGTTGCGGCACCTTCGAGGTACCAGCGCGGGGCGCTGAGTCGCGGCACGGTTAAATAGTTGTAAAGAATTGACAGCGGGTGGCGATCGGTTTGGC
>JABDKF010000223.1 GCA_013003155.1 Woeseia sp.
CGGACCGGCCTGGCCAAGGGCAAAACGCCGCTCGAGGTCGAGAAGCGGCTGACGCGATTGACGCCCGATGAATTCATGCAGGACGCACACCACTGGCTAATCCTGCACGGGCGCTATACCTGTCTCGCACGAAAGCCCAAATGCCCGGATTGCATCATTCATGAGCTTTGTGAATACCGCGGCAAGACCGTGCAGGACAAGAGCTCGTGATCTTCGGCGACGACCGCGGCGAGCTGCGCCAGATGTACATCGATGCCTGGCAGAAATCCCTTGACGGGACGCCGCTGTCGCCGTTAGAGGCGCAAATCGCGGCGGTAATCAGCGACCATCCCGAGTACCAGCGGGGACTGCAGAATGATGCGGTCGACGCTGATTTTCTGCCAGAAGCGGGACAGACAAATCCCTTTCTTCACATGGGCTTACACCTGGCACTTCGTGATCAACTTGAGACTGACCGGCCCGCTGGCGTGCGCGCCCTGCACGCTCAAATCGCGGCAAAATCCACAGACCCGCACGAGGCTGAGCACCGCATGATCGAAGCGCTGGCAGAAACGCTGTGGGAAGCGCAAAGCAACGGTGCGCCACCTGACGAGCAGCAATACCTTGAACGCCTGCGCAAACTGAGCTGAAGGCCGACATACCGCAATGCTGAACCCCTGCGCCTCGCACGGGTCTTTGTAATAATCACCCCGCTGCGCAGGTCAATTTGCGTATCTGCCGGTTCATCAAAAGGAAACGATATGCCCGACGCCGCCAGGCAATCTCCTGTATCCGGTGCAGGGCTCGGTCTGCGGCGTGGACTGCTGGATAAACTGATGGCCAGTCCCCCGGTTGAGGTCGACTTCATGGAAGTTGCGCCGGAAAACTGGATTCGCGTCGGCGGCAAACTCGGCAAGAAATTTCGCTTCTTCACCGAACGGTATCCGTTCCTGCTGCACGGCCTGTCGCTCAGCATCGGCTCGCCCGCAGCACTAAATGAAAGCCTGCTCGAGGACGTGCGCGACTTCATGGAAGAGCACGGTATCCTTTCCTATTCGGAGCACCTCAGTTTTTGCAGTGATGACGGCCAGCTGTATGACCTGATGCCGATTCCGTTCACGGAAGATGCGGTAAAATACGTTGCAGGACGCATCCGGCGGGCGCAGGACATCCTCGGGCAACGCATGGCAATTGAAAACGTCTCGTACTACGCGCCATCGGACGATTCCTTGAGTGAGCGCGATTTTACGCTGGCGGTGCTCGAAGAAGCAGACTGCGACCTGCTTTTGGATATCAACAACATCATTGTAAACAGCATTAATCACCGTTACGACGCGCTGGAATTCATGCGCGCGATGCCCGCCGAACGGCTGCGCTATTTCCATATCGCCGGGCACTATGTCGAAGCCGAGGATCTGCGCATCGACACGCACGGGGATGCGGTGAGCGACCCGGCCTGGGAACTGCTCGAAGCGGCGTACGCACATTTCGGGCCGATACCGACGCTGCTTGAGCGGGATTTCAATTTTCCGCCGATGGCCGAGTTGCTGGGCGAAGTCAAAAAGATACGCGGGCTGCAGCTGGCAGCTGGCGGCGCAGCGGTACAGACGGCGAGCATCGGGCATGGCTAAGGCCGACGACTTTCGCGAGAAGCAGTACGCGTTCGCTGCGCATATTCGCGATCCAGAACACAATGCGGCACCGGTCGCGATCGAAGAGCGACGTTTAGCCATTTACCGCGACCTGTTTTTCAACAACCTGCATTCGCTGCTGAGCAGCACGTTCCCGGTTCTGAAAAAACTGTACGCGGACGAACACTGGGCACGGCTAGTGCGTGCATTCATGGTTGACCATAGCGCCAAGACACCCTACTTCCTCGAGATCCCGCAGGAGTTCGTCGACTTCCTGCAGAATGAATACGAATTACAGAACGACGATTTACCGTTCGTTATAGAACTCGCTCACTACGAGTGGGCAGAACTTGCACTGTCGGTCAGTAATGACGAAAACCCGCAAGACATCGACCCGCAGGGAGATTTGCTAAAGGGAGTCCCGGTAAAGAGCGTGCTGGCCTGGTCGCTGGCCTATAAATACCCGGTGCATCGTATTAATGAATCCTTTCAGCCAACAGAGCCGGGCGCAGAGCCGACGTTCCTGGTGGTGTACCGGCAGCCCGATGACGAGCTGAATTTCATGGAGCTAAACACGGTAACCGCGGCCTTGCTGGAAAAAATAGAAGCGAATGAGACCGACGCCACAGGCCGCGAACTAATCGAGCAACTCGGCAAGGAAATCGGCTGGCCCGACCCGGAAGGGTTTCTGCAACACGGCGCGGTGGCGCTGACCGCGATGCGCGACAAACACATCCTGCTTGGCACCAAAAAATAAAAAGGGGTCGGATCCAATATAGGAAAAAAAGCGACTAAAAAGGGGTCGGATCCAATATTGCCCTTTTGCCCGGAAACTACGCTGGCAACCGCTTCTTCGAATGAGTGCAATGGAAGCACCACAAAGCACCGGATTGACTCATGCCAAGACCAATGCGGATTTGCGTTCCGGGTCTGCCCCATCACGTCGTGCAACGCGGCAACGACCGCCAGGCAACGTTTTACCGCCACGATGACTATGCCCGTTATCTGGATATCCTGGCGGACGCTCTGCAAGAGCATGAGGTGGCTCTTCACGCCTACGTGCTTATGACCAATCACGTGCATATGTTGATGACGCCAACGTCGCCAACCGGGTTGTCACGCGTCATGCAGGCTCTTGGCCGCAAATTCGTCAGGTACATCAACGGCACCTATCGACGAACGGGGACGCTCTGGGAGGGCCGGTTCAAGAACTCGGTGGTCGACAGCACAAGCTACTGCCTCGCTTGTTATCGATACATCGAGTTAAACCCTGTTCGCGCCGGTATCAGTGGTAGTGTTGCCGACTACCCGTGGAGCAGCTATCGCGCTAATGCGCTCGAGCAGTCGAATCCTCTTCTAACACCTCACCCGGTTTACTTGGGAATGGCCGAATCACCCTCCGCACGCGCAGCCCACTACCGCAAACTGGTGCATGAACGGCTGGACGAAAACCTGGTCAACGAGCTTCGCTACAGCACGGCGAAATGCCTGCCACTGGGAGATGATCGGTTCAAGGCACAAATCGAAAAACAGCTGGGGCGCCGGGTAGGTTCTGGTCGCGTGGGTAGGCCACGGAAGCTTTAAATTGGATCCGACCCCATTTTCACGTTTTGTCAGGCTTTCGGCGCGTAAACACTGCACCAACCGCTAGCCTTGACCTGCTTGCCAGGAAAGATAGAACAAGGACCCCACTCTTCACCGTCACCACCGGTATAAAGTGCGCAATTCGAACAGACCTGGCCAGACTCGTAGCGCGGTTGCTTTGCGCTGTCGACGGATGACGCGTCGTGTACGTAGGAGAGACTTTGCGCTAGCGGGTCATCTTCGGCAAGACGCGGCATGTTGGCGGTCTCCGCGGCTGCAGGCGCCGGCGCGGCGGCTGGCTCAGACGGGGCCGGCTCCGGCTTGGGTTGAGGCGGCGGTGTGGATGCCGCGGGTTTAGCGGGCGCGGCGGAATTGTCGCTTCCACCGGAGCAGGCCGCGAGTCCGGCGAACGGCAAAACAACCGCACCCTGCCCGATCAGCTTCAATATCTCGCGGCGAGTTTTCGCGTCATGTTTAATACGGTTCATCGTAGGTCCTCACTGTTGTCGCTGTCATCCACTGCCAATCTTGCACGTACAGCGACCAAATTAATACTTGTAACAATCATAACTTGAGGATAAACGGACGAATAAGCGCCTCAACCAAAGCGCAGCGGCACGCAAACCGACGGCAAAAAAACCGAAGCTGCTGAATGACCATCACCACAAAGGGCTTGCGTGTCGGGGTGTCTCACGAAGCGAGTTCGGCCGCAGGCCGGTGTAGAGCGACTGAGGCACCGCGGCGCGCAAGCCCGGCCCGATCATCACCGATAATACGTCTGCAAAATTGGATCCGACCCCTTTTTGAGATAATACGTCTGCAAAATTGGATCCGACCCCTTTTTGTTGGCTTGTAGACCGGTGTCAGAATCACCGAGGCTAGTTGACGGTCACCACAAAGGGCTTGCGTGTCGGGGTGTCTCACCAAGCGAGTTCGGCCAGAGGCCGGTGTCCGAGCGACTGAGGCACCGCGGCGCGCAAGCCCGGCCCGATCATCACCGTTAATATGTCTGCAATATTGGATCCGACCCCTTTTTGGTTGTTCTTTTTGAAATTGGATCCGACCCCTTTTAAATTGGATCCGACCCCTTTTTGCCCCTTTTTGCCTCAGCGCTTCTTCTTCGGCATGTACAAGTCTGTTAATGACCCATCAAACCCTTCTGCGGCAAACGCAATAGTTTCTGAAAGCGTTGGATGCGGATGAATGGTCAGACTGATGTCGGTAGCGTCTGCCCCCATCTCGACGGCAAGGCACAGCTCTGAAATCAAATCGCCGGCGTATGGGCCGACAATTGCGCCACCGAGAACACGGCCCGTCGATTTGTCGAACAGGACTTTCGTAAAACCCTCGGAGCGATCATTAGCGAGTGCGCGGCCACTGGCGGCCCAGGGAATCTGGATTTTTTCGTACTTTGTGCCGTCTTTTTTCGCGTCGGTTTCGGTTAAACCGCACCACGCGATTTCAGGGTCGGTGTAGGCGACGGATGGAATGGTGCGGGCATCGAATGCGACCTTGTGACCTGCGATGACCTCGGCGGCAACTTTCGCTTCGTGCGTCGCTTTATGTGCCAGCATGGGACCGCCGGCGAGGTCACCGATGGCAAAGATGTGCGGCACGTTGGTGCGCATTTGCTTGTCGACGTGAATGATGCCGCGGTCGTCGACGTTGACGCCGGCCTTGTCGGCACCGATTTTGTCACCGTTGGCCCGGCGACCCACTGCGACGAGCACGCGGTCGTATATAGAAGAGTCCGGCGCATTCTTGCCTTCGAAACTGACCTCGATACCGGGGTTGGTGGTGCGCATGCCCGTGACTTTGGTGCCGAGCATGATCGCTTCGTAACGCTTGTCGACGATTTTCCGGAACGGCCGCACGAGATCCTGATCCGTGCCGGGCATTAACGTATCGGTAAGTTCGACGATGCTCACGCGCGTGCCGAGTGCACTGTAGACACAGGCCATTTCGAGGCCGATGATGCCGCCGCCGACCACTAGCATGCGTTTTGGCAATGGCGCCAGCTCCAATGCGCCGCTGGAATCTACAATGCGTTCGTCATCCGGCAGACCGGGGATCATTGCAGCCTCGGAACCGGCCGCAATGATGCAGTGTTTGAAATCAATGGTTTCGCCGGATTCAAGCGCGAGACGATTGGCGGACATGAACTTCGCCGTGCCGTGCACAACGTTAACCTTGCGCTGTTTGGCGAGCTGCGACAAACCGCCGGTCAGTTTGCCGACGACGTTATTTTTCCAGTCGCGCAGCTGCAGGGCATCGATGCGCGGATTGCCGAACTGAATCCCGTGCGCGGACATGGCGGCAGCGTCGTCGATAACCTTGGCTGCGTGCAACAAGGCTTTGGAGGGTATACAGCCGACGTTCAGGCAGACACCGCCAAGGGTATCCCAGCGTTCAACCAGTGTGACATTGAGGCCGAGATCCGCGGCACGAAATGCAGCGGTGTAGCCGCCAGGGCCGGCACCGAGCACGACGACGTCGGCAGTGTGCGTGGCATTGCCGGCGGGTGTCGGTGCGGCGCTCGGCGCAGACTGTTCAGTCGCCGGCGCCGGTTTGTCAGGAGCCGCGGTGTTTGCCGCTTGCTCGCTGCTCTTGGACTCTGACTCTTTGCCACCGGCAGCCGCGCCGGCTGCCGTGTATTCAAGCACAGCGTCGCCTTTCGAGATGCGATCGCCGACCGATACCAATAGCTTGCTTACCGTGCCTGCCTCGGTTGCTGGAATATCCATTGTTGCTTTGTCGGTCTCGAGCGTAACGACCGGGTCTTCCTGAGCGAGCGCGTCGCCCTCGCTCACCAGCACTTCGATAATCTCTACGTCATCGAAATCGCCGAGATCCGGGACGCTCAGTGTTTTGTTGTCACTCATGACGCTCGCCTGGTC
>JABDKF010000225.1 GCA_013003155.1 Woeseia sp.
TACCAGCAGGGGCTTTGATGTGGACAGCGTCGATACTTCGTCAGTTCTGTTCCGGGCCCGCCGCGAGGGCCGCATTCTGGAGCACGTTGTCGAAGGCACCGACACCCGGGCAGTTCCCGCCGGCTAACTTCTGCACGACCAGGCTTTTGCCCGATCTCGCGGCGCTAACACCGCACTGTGCCATTAGTGGTTGCACCAGGCGTTTCAGCAACCAAAAAAAACGCCCGCGACCCTTTAAATGCCTCAACAGCCCATCCCCACTAGGGTCTTCACCCTATTGTTCAGCGTCTTTGCGACCCCTAGGGTGTCTTTCCGAGGCAGTCATATTCGACACGATATTCAGGGGATACCAGATGAACTCGTTACCTCGGCGCCAGACCGCACGGCTTATTGCACTAAGTGCATTCCTTTTCTTAAGCGCTTACGCACAGGCGTTCTCGCCGTCGGGGTTGCTGGAAATCCACCAGATCAATGTTCAGCAGGGCGAATCGGCTTTGGTTGTCGGTCCTGATGGCACGACGCTATTGCTGGATGCCGGCAAGAACTCCAAAGGCGCGTTGATCGTCTCTTACATGCAAAGCATTGGACTCGATCCCGCAGACGGCCTCGATTACACCATCGCAGGCCATCTCGATGCGGACCACGTGGGCGGCTTCGACGAAGTTATCGACGCGGGCTACGACGTGCGCTTTGAAAACTATTTCAACGGCAGCGACAAGACATCGTCGACGATCGATGACTATAAAGATGCTACCTCCGGCACGACGGCCGGCAGCGTGACGAAACCGATGCTCGGTGAAATTATTCAGCTTGGCAACGGCGCGACGCTTACCTTCGTGGCCGTTGACGGCAGCGTTATTGGTTCCGGCCCGGTACCCGGTGCAACGGACAATGAGAATGACCGCTCGCTTGCGGTACTGATCGAGTACGGCGATTTCGATTACATCTGGGCCAGCGACTTAGGCGGCGGTGACGATGACAACTCGTGCACGGGACGCTCAACCAGCCAGACAAATGTTGAAACACCGCTGGCGCAGGCGATAACACCGGGCGGTGCCTGGCAGATGTTATCCAATGAAGGCGTGGACGTTTTGCACGTGAATCACCACGGCAGTGAATCGTCGACCAACAGCGACTACATGAACCTGTTGAAACCCGAGTTGGCCGTCATACCGGTCGGCGCCGGTCAGGGCGGCACCTGGCATCACCCGCGCAAAGATATTCTCGAGGAGGTCTTGCAGGCCAAAGCGTCCTGCATAACCGCGCCGTCCGTCGAACTCGTTCTGCAAACGGAGGAAGGCGACCCAACAGGTGGCGAAACATCGTTTAAAGGCTACGCCGTTGGCGACATTAAAGTGTCAACGGACGGCGTGACGAATTACCTCGTTGAAGCAACCGGCAACGTCAGCCAGGGTCCGGACGAACGTGACGATGCGGACCTGCCACTTGTCATGCCGCTTGATGAATCAGGAACCGGCGGCAACACGGTACCTGTTGTGGCGATCAATTCGCCCGCCGATGGCAGCAGTTTTGAAGAATACGATACGATCAACTTCCTGGCATCGGCGAGTGATGCAGAAGATGGCGATTTGAGCAGCAGCATCAGCTGGAGCTCTGACCTCGATGGCTATCTCGGCACGGGCGATGACATTTTCGCCATGCTGTCGATCGGTTCGCACGTAATAACAGCGAGCGTGACGGACTCCGCCAGCTTTGTCGGTTCGGAAACGATTGGCGTCATCATCAACAGCGGGCCGAACACCGTTTATCTCAGCGAAGTATTCTACGACGCACCCGACAGCGACAACGGCTTCGAGTGGGTTGAGCTCTATAACAGCGGCGCCTACCCGGTTGACCTCGCCGCCTATAGTCTCGGCTCTGGCGGCACTGACTATACGACCAGCAAATTACAACTCTCCGGCACGATCGAGCCGGGCGCAACGTTCGTCGTCGGCGGGCCGAAAAGCAAAAGTAAGAACAGCGATCCCGACTATGACCTCGAGGACGACTTTAGTCCCGATCTGCAGAACAGCGGCAGCACTGCAGACGGCATGGCTCTCTTTAACGTGCCGGCATCGGCGATAACGGCGAGCACGGTGCCGGTTGATGCTGTGATTTACGGCGACAGCAACAACAACGACCTGATCGATGAGACCGGCAGCGCGGGTGGGCCGGATGTCGGCGATGCGCCTGCCGGCTCGTCAGTCGAACGCATCGATCTTGCCGGTAGCTGGCAGATTCAGAGCGAGCCGACACCGAACAACACGCCGTTCTGAGTCAGGTAGTGCAACGGCGGCAACCAACCAGCAGAGTATCTGCTATGTAGTCGCGCGATTACTGTCAAACGTGTATCGGCCCGAGCACGAAAAAAAGGCGCCGTACCCGGCAGGTATGGCGCCTTTTTCTATATTAGACCTTGTCGTGTTAGGCCGCTTTCTCCGGCGGCAGGTCGTGAACTTCCGGACGCCGGCGGCGCTGCGCTTTGGGTGGCAACAGGTCGCGCATCGCATCCAACTTGCCGAAACACAGGAGCCGGTCATTCGCCTGCAGCTCGCGTTCATTGCGCGGGTTGGGAATGACTGTTTTGCCGCGGTACAGAGTAAGCACATTGATATCGCTGTCGCGCAGCTTGGTCTCGGTGATGGTTTTGCCATCAAAATTGGAACCTTCGCGAATATAAATTTCGCTGACGCCGTAACCCTTGCTGACGGTAAGGCGCTGCCGGACGTCGATCTCCGGGAAATCGACTCGCGCCGCTATGTATTCAACAACGGCACCAGCGACGTCGAGCTGGGTGCATTTTTCAATACCCTCCAGACCGGGCGAAGAATTCACCTCCATGATCTGCGGGCCTTTCTTGCCTTCCAGCATGTCTACGCCGGCGACTCGCAGTCCCAGTATCTGTGCGGCGCGAACCGCCGTTTCGCGGTATTCATCGCTCAGCTCAACCGCCTCAGCCACACCACCGCGATGCACGTTGCTGCGAAACTCCTGCCCTTGTGCGACACGGCGCATGGCAGCGACCACGCGATCACCCACGACGAAGGCCCGAATGTCCTTGCCCTTACTTTCTGCTACAAATTTTTGAATAAGCACGTTTTGTTTCTGGCTTTGCAAGAGCTCGATAATGGATTCAGCCGCTTTGATCGTGTCAGCGAGCAACACACCGATACCCTGGGTACCTGAGATCAACTTGATAACAACCGGCGCACCGCCCACGCGCTCAATCGCCGGCAACACGTCTTTCTTGTCGCTGACAAACGTGGTGCGCGGGATACCGATGTGATGCCGGCTTAAGATTTGCAGGCTGCGTAACTTGTCGCGTGAATTGGTTATACCGTTGGCGGTATTCGCGCAGAACACGCCCATCTCTTCGAACTGCCTGACGACTGCCGTACCGTAGTAGGTGATTGAAGCACCGATACGCGGTAATACAGCGTCGTAGTGACTCAGCAGTTTTTGTCGATAGTGCAGGTCGGGCGCGCCCTGCTGCAGGTCAATTGCAAACTTCAGGGTGTTCAGCACTTTTACGCCGTAGCCCCGCGTTACCGCGGCTTCCTTGAGCCTGCGCGTGCTGTAGGAGTTTGGACCACAAGACAGGATGGCGAGCTTCATAGTAATTACCTCTTAAAGAAACCAACGGGCTTTGCGGGCAGGGCGCTTTTCGGCTGTTTCGCACCAACAGCTGCGCTCTATTAGGTGGGCAGGCCACACCGCCAGCATACAGGTATCTTTGCGATATCCCGTAGCCAAATTTACAAAAAAATCGAGTAGTGCCTCGCCTGCCATGCGCGCCCGGGCTTGATCAGAAACAAAAAAAGCCCCGCATGAAGCGGGGCTTGTAGGGCGCAATGTATCGACTGGCGCGATCAGCCCTGTTCCTTGTCAGCGCCGCGACGATCTGCCCGACGAGCCTTCATCATGGCCTGCATTTCAGTTGCGTCGAGTTCGCCGCTGCGATCGGTGTCGGCAGCCTGGAAGGCATCCTGATCCGGACTAAAGCGCTTGCCCTCGAGTTCGGTCAGCGACAAGCCACCGCTTCCATCGGCATCGAGCTTGCTGAACATCTTCTCCGGGTTTCTCTTGCCATGACGCCTGCCATCACGTCGCTTGTCACGATCAGCGCGACGAGCCTCTTTGGCCGCCGCCATTTCATCCGTGGACAACAAGCCGTCCGCATTGGTATCCAGTTTGGCGAACCGTTCTTCGAGGCGCACGCTGTGGGCTGACTTCATTTCATCCAGCGACACGAAGCCGTCATTGTTTGCGTCAGCATCCTTGGTGCCCTTATCGGCGTAAACGGCAGTCGCACCGAGCGCCGCAAGGGTGAATACTGCAACTACTGTTTTGGTTCTCATATCGTTCTCCTGTTGTTACAAGACTGTGCATTAACCTGCAGCAAATATTGCCCCAGATGTTTTCGGAGATGTCTTAAGTTTGCTGAAGTTGTGCGGTCATAACCCGCAACTTAAGAATTCTTAAGGTTCGGGCTTGCCAGGCGCACGATACGGGCGAGATTCGGGAAGCGCGCTTGTATAAGATCATGCCATGACCCAACACCGGAAAATCTTGCTGGTTGACGACGATCGCGCACTGACCGAGATGCTGTCGGAGTTGTTGCAGACCGAAGGCTATGACTGCGTCATTGCTAATAACGGGACCGAGGCGTTGAAGAAACAGCGTGCAGAAGAACCGGATCTCGTAATTCTTGACGTCATGATGCCAGGAGATGACGGCATTGCGACCCTCCGCAAACTACGGGAAACCTCGGAGGTCGCAGTGCTCATGTTGACCGCAATGGGCGAGGACGACGATCGCGTCCTCGGCCTCGAAGCTGGCGCGGACGACTACCTCGCCAAACCATTCGTAGCCCGCGAGCTTGTGCTGCGCATCCAGGCGATTCTGCGTCGGCTTGATGTACCCGCAGCGTCCAATGCCCAAGCGACGATACAAGCGGGGCCGCTGACGATTGAGCCTGCAAAAGAGCGCGCTCAGTTAGACGGTATCAGCTTACCGCTCACCGGCGCAGAGTTGCGTATACTTGAATCGCTGGCCGCGCGACCAGGTGAGGTTGTCAGTCGAGAAGACCTCACTCGCATCGCATTGGGACGCGAATTGACTCCCTACGATCGGGCCCTCGATACGCATATCAGTCATCTGCGAAACAAACTCGGCAAGGCAAGTAGTGCGCCAGTTGCCATTCGCAGTGTGCGCGGCGCAGGCTATCGGGTAGTGATCGATTAACATGCGCTCACTGTCCTGGAAACTTTTCGGTACCTTCTGGTTGGTGATCGACTGACATGCGCACACCGTTCTGGAAAATGTTCGGTACCCTCTGGTTGGTGATCGACTGACATGCGCTCACTGTCCTGGAAACTGTTCGGTGCCTTCTGGTTGGTGATCGACTGACATGCGCTCTCTCTTCGGAAAACTGTTTGGTGCGTTTTGGCTTACTACGCTTGTTATCCTCGCGGTTAGCATTTTTGTCAGCTTCAAGATTGCCGATGAACAGTCGCCCTACTCGTTCGCCGATCCGCGTGAGATTGATCAGGAGCTGCAGGCTATTCTGCAGAGCGAGGGTATTGATGGGCTTGAAGCGCACGTCGCAAACCCTGCCAATTTTCCGGCCGGGCAAACGGTCTATCTCATCGACAGCAATGGCCGAGACCTGTTGGATCGCAGACCGCCCAAGCGGATTTACAACCGCTCACGGCGTATCTGGTTGTCCATCTCGGAGCGCAGGAGCGACCGGCGAAATTCGGAAAAAAGATCGCGCTGGTTGCGCCAGTCGCTGCTGGTCGCCGCGGACGGTCGCATGTTGTTGGCAATGCCGGGACCCGCTCCGCACAAGCGCTTCGGGTTTCTGCTGGCGGGTAGCGGTCGCTGGGCCGTGCTGACAGTGGCGGCGGTTATTAGCCTGTTAAGTTTTTGGTTGCTGAGCCGCTCCCTGGCCCGCCCGGTCGGGAAAATTTCAGAGACTGCCGCGCGGCTGGCGTCCGGCGACATGACATCGCGCGTTGGTAAGAAAGCCTATACTCGCGACGAAATCGGTCAGCTCGCCGCGCAGTTTGATCGCATGGCTGAGGAGCTTGAACTGCAGTCGCGAACGCGACTCGAGATGTTTCGCAACGTTGCTCATGAGTTGCGCGCACCGTTAACGCGTTTGCAGATTGCCGCAGAGCTCCTGGAGCGCAAACCCGACCGCAGCGCGCAACAGGTCGAGCGCATTCTGTACGAAATCAAACGCGTCGAGGGTCTTGCCTCGCAGGTGCTGGCATTGGCGCGTGCTGAACAGTTGCCTGATATCAATGAGTCGACCTCGTTGGTCGGAGTTGTCGACCGAATCATCAAAGATGCCGAGTTTGAAGCCAATGCCCACGAGGTACGGCTTCTTTACAGCAGCCCCGCTGATGACAGCGTCGTTCGCGGCAACGCTGATGCGATTGCGAGCGCGATCGAGAACGTCGTTCGCAACGCTGTTCAAAATACACCGGCCGGCGGCAAAGTTGCCGTATCCATCGACCGCGACACGGTAACCGTCGTCGACGATGGCCCCGGCGTTCCGGCCGACGCGCTGGAAAAGATTTTCGAACCCTTCTATCGCATGGACACCAACCGCGCTGGCGCCGGCATCGGGCTCGCGATAACCAAGCGGGTACTACAACAGGTGGGAGGCGAGCTTGAGGCGCTGAATCTTGCGGACGGTGGCTTGCAGATCACTATGCGCTTTGCGCTTACGAAAGCAGTGCCATAGCGTTTTGGAAAATATCTGGCTGCGGAATTCGGGTTGCGCTTTCCGTATCCTGCAGCACGCCTCGCAGCTGCGCAAAATGCGCTGCTGATCAGGAAATAATTACCTTTGGAAAGCCCAATGCAACTGCGCCGCTTCGTGCGCGCGAATAAGGAAGGGTACTCAGATCTTTATCACAGTGTCTGAGGGCTTAATACTGTTGTCGCTGGTTTGCTTGCCGTTTGTAGTTTCTGTCGATTCCGGTTTCGCGCTACCTGACCGTGCGATGAACCATTTGGCAATCGACTTCACGATCCAGAATTGTGCGGCACCGAGTGCCAACCAAAAAGTAAACATGGCGAAATCCGGCACGCCTGCTTTCGCGCCGACCAGGCCGAACCCCGCGTACAAGGCCGCCAGTCCGGTCAGCACGGCGACCACCTGCCGGGAGTTCATGCCGGCACCCAGAAGGATATGATGGGAATGGTCCAGCCCCGCCGTTGTCGGTGACTGCTTGCGGGCTATGCGCCGTACGAAACATTGAAACAAGTCAGCAATCGGCACCAATGCAAACCAGAGGCCGATGACCGGGGAAATGTGTCGCGCTTCCCCTTGGGAAATTTCAATCGTAAGCCAGACGACAAGCAATCCGAGGAACGTACTGCCAGCGTCGCCCATAAACGTCCGAACGCGGTTCTCGCCGACACGGGGGAAGTTGAAAAACAGAAACCCTATTATCGCCGCAATTGCTACCACGGCCATCACCGTAGAGGGTGCCGCCCAACCGCCGGCAAAGGCCACGGCGATGAGCGCAATGAGTGCCACGCTGCCCGCCAGGCCGTCAACCCCGTCCAAGAAGTTAAATGCGTTGATGACTGTCAACGTGATCAGCAGCGAAGCAGTAATCGCCAGGGGACCAAGGTGCACGATACCTGTGCCGAATGGCGCGCCTACGTCAGCAACAACGAGATTCGCGCCGATTATCATGATTAGCGCTGCGCCCAATTGCGCGGTCAGGCGGATTGCGTAGTGCAGATTTCGTCGATCATCGAAAGTGCCTACCGCCACCAGTAGCGTGCTGGCAATAACCAGCTCCAGGGAAAACCTATCGGCACCTGTTGCGACCAGAACGCCGGCAACAATGCCGCCGAACATGGCAATTCCACCGACCAACGGTACGTCGCCGGCATGGCGTTTTCGGCTATCGGGTCGGTCGATTAATCCAAAGAGTGCGGCGGCGGGTCGCAGGAAAAGAATAAGGCCAAGCGTACCTAGCAATGCCGTCAATGCCGGGGCAGTGTAAGCCACTTGATCTGTTCCTCCCGCGTCGGAAATCCGCAGATTCCCGCAAAAAAAATCCGTTTTTATTTATCTATGGGCGGGTTCAGTTGGTGCTGGCAATTTTTCAACACCGTCGAAGAGCTATCCCACGCCGCAGAAAACCAAGCGTTAGAGTTCATTGCTCAAGCACTGCATCAACTAGAAAAAGCGTTGCGTCTTTTCCTAACCACCCACGTTGTGCCGTGCACGTTAGATTTATACACAAGTGGATATGAATCTCAATAGTGAAAAAAAATTCATATACGGTGTTCGACGCATGACGTTTGGCTTATGTTAAACGAAGAGTTTGGTTTTTCGATTCACGAATTCGCCTGGGTCAAGGTGCTGGTGTTGCGGGCTCAGTGAAATGCAGCCGCCTCCGAGTCCGCAACTTCAGTTCGTAGGTGTGTAAGCAAAGAATTGCCGCGGCGTTCGATGCCAGTAGTCGTTACTTTTTCTTGACTGATTTTTCAGCAACAAAAATTGCCCGACATTTCTGAGGCGCTTGCACGCACAGCCGGCACCTGGCTCCCGGACTGTTCAGCCCCCTCTTCGCCGTCTTTGGCATGCGCGCGCAGACGCGCCGTTACCTGATGACGGCCTGCCGATCGAAGCCGCGCTATGCCCTAGCCCATGAAGTAACACCCGGGCGATGTGGTCGCGCGAAATACTTGTGCTGCCGGGCGGTAAAGCGGCCAAACTGCGTTGTTTCCCGGACATCATCGTTTCACAATAAAAAAAGGGCGATTGGCAGCGCTACGATATCCACGCAGGTCTTGCGCATTTTATTATTTGCTCTAACGTATAAGCTGAATCTCAAAATCTTCCAGGCGACTATGCTGCTGCACGCACCTCAATTCAGGATCAGGAAGCCATTCACTAAGGCCGGCAACAGCTCGGGCAGCGGCCTTCTTGTATTGCTGCACCTGTGCATAGCTTCAGTTTTACCCGCTCACGCACAGAATCAACTGGACCTGGGAGATTGGTCGCTCGACGAACAAGCGTCTTTATTCGAGCCGTCACTTGGTATCGAATTGCGCCATGACGATAATATTTTTCGCAGCGCCATCAACGAGCAATCATCGCTAATTACGATTCTGTCGCCTGAGATGCTAATAGGTTTCGCGCCATCCAATAACAAATTCGCATTGGCGTATAACGGCGAGTTTGCCTCGTATGCGGACAGCAGCACCGATAATTATGCTGATCATAATTTCGGAGCCGCGGCCTCGTTCACTGTCGGCCGCCGAGGCATGCTCGAGTTCATCGGCACTTATGAAGACGCTCACCAGAATCGCGGTAGCGGGCTCAGCGAAGGCTTCGTTGCTGGAGCAAATCTGTTGCTTGACGAGCCGGACGAGTACACCAGCTCAGATGTCCTCGGCAGATTCACTTTCGGCACAAGCCGTTCGACAGCCCGATTGGTTATGGAGTTGGGCCAGGGTCATTTGGAGTACACCAACGATCTTGATCGCAATCGATTCTTTGAATACGACGACCGGTACGCGGGTGCGACATTCTATTTGCGAGTCATGTCCAATACGTCCCTGCTGCTGGACGTGCGCGGCACCGACATTGAGTATCCCGTTGCGCGCGCACTTCAACCCCGTCGCGACAGCAAGGAATACCGCTACTTGCTCGGTGCCACCTGGGACGTGACAGGAAAATCGGCCGGCACGGTAAAGGTGGGTTTCGTTGAGAAACGCTATCCCGACCCGACCCGTGCTGATTTCGCAGAGGCGAGCTGGGAGGTGGAAATTCGCTGGTCGCCGCGCAGCTATTCGTACTTCGATTTTGCAACCAGCCGCTATCCGTCCGAAGTGACCTCGGTTACCGGCGACCTCATCGACAATACGGACTATTCGATTGCGTGGAGCCACGAATGGAACGAACGCATAAAGACGGAGCTGGCAGCAAGCTACGAGGATGAGGATTTTCAAGGGTCGGCGCTGGCACGCACGCAGAAACTTTTCGAATACGGCGTGACTCTCACCTACGAAATGCGCCGCTGGCTGTCGTGGGACCTGGGCGTTGACGTCAGCTCGCGGGACAGCAACATCGATAATTTCGATTTTGACGGAACGATCATCCGCCTGGCCGCCCAGCTCACGTTTTAGCCTTGCAGCCAATACAAACCACGTTTTTCTGCCAACGGGCCAGAACGGCTACGCGCCCTGTTATTCTGCTGTAGAATAGCGCTCGCGACGAAGATTGTGCCTGAACCAGCCGTTCGTGGCCGGGCGCCCCGCCACGAACCCGCAGGCGTCAATGGATCGCAGCTTTACATAACAAAATCAGGAGTCATCTACCTTGAGTTTCTTTACCCGATCAGCCGCGCTTGCGGTGCTTTTGGGCGTCGTGCTGCTGCTTGGAACAACGTCGGCCTCGACCGCGTTCGCCCAGGCCGACGGCGGCGGCTACAAGCTGGGCCCCGGGGACCAGATCATGATCATGGTATTCGGTGAGGATGACCTCAGCATGGATTTCCGCCTGAACGATTCCGGCACTCTTAATTACCCGTTCCTCGGCGAGCTCAAGATTGCCGGATTGACGCTGGCCGGCCTTGAGCAGCTTATTACGCAAGGGCTGAAGGGTCCCTACCTTATTAATCCCGAGGTCACGGTTTCGATCCGCGAATACCGGCCGTTCTTCATAAACGGCGAGGTCCGGCAACCCGGTGCGTTTCCGTATCAGCCCGGATTGACGCTGGAGAAAGCCGTTGCGCTGGCAGGCGGCTTCACGGAACGCGCCGCACGCGGCAAAATCGAAGTGGTCCGTGCTAACGATCCCACCGCCAAGGCGCAGCGCGTCAACCTCTCCGGACCAGTCTTTGCGGGTGACGTAATCACTGTCCAGCAGAGCTTCTTTTAGTCCGTTTACGCATGGGCAGTCGTGACTCGATGATGCGTGACTATGAGGAGGTGGATGAGCGAATCGACCTGCGGCACTACTGGAATGTCATCAGGCGCCGGAAGTGGCCGATTCTTGCACTCGCTTTCACGGTGAGCCTCGTCGCTGCCTTGGTCGCTTTGTCGATGACTCCGGTTTACCAGGCCTCTGCCACCGTTCTGATCGAGTCACAGCAGTCGAACGTCGTTTCGATCGAAGAAGTTTATGAACTCGACACCCGGAGTCGTGAGTACTACGAGACCCAGGTCGAGCTGCTGAAATCGCGGCCGTTGGCGGCCGATGTTGTCGAGACGCTGGCGCTTGCCAGCGAACCGGAATTTTCAGGCGAAGAGCAACAGGGCGGCTTTAAACTCGACTGGCTCAATCTCGATTGGCGTTCGTGGTTGCCCTTCGACCCGGCGAGCCAGGCGGCCGGACTCCAGCAGAATCTCGACCCGGACCAACAGGTAATCGCGGCTTACTCCAGTCGCTTAAGTATCGAGCCTGTACGCAATACCCAGCTCGTGCGCGTTAATTTCGAGTCGCAGCAGCCGGCGCTCGCTGCGCGCGTCGCGAACGCGCACGCGAAAGCGTACGTCAACAGCCTGCTCGCCGCCCGCGGCGACGTGGTCGGCTCGGCGGACGAATTCATGACCGAACGTCTGGGCGGTTTGGAAGAGGCGTTACAGGAATCGGAACGCAGGCTGCAGGAATTTCGCGAGCGGGAGCAGCTGGTCGACGTTGAGGGGATTCGGTCGCAGCCTACTCGTGAAATTAACGAACTGAATTCAAGGCTCGTCGAGGTCAGGGGCGCACGCTCGCAGGCAGAGATCGCGTACCAACAGGTCGCCAATATTGACGGCGCATCGCCCGATGCGCTGCAGGGCATCCCGGCCATCCTCGATGACGAGGTCGTACGACGGTTTCAGGAAGCGGAAGGTCGCGCGCGGCAGAAAGTCGCTGAGCTTGCAGATCGCTACGGTCCGAAGCACCCGAAGATGATTGCCGCCCAGGCCGAGCTCGCCGAAGCCACCAAAAACCTGCGTGCTCAACAGGCCAGCGTCGCGACGTCCATTCGCAACGAGTACGAGGCCGCGCGAGCGGAAGAGGCCGCATTGCGCCGGGCCCTTGGGGGCGCGCAACAGCGCTACCAGGACGTCGGCCGCAAGGAATCAGAGCTCAATGCCTTGCAGCGCGAGGTCGAGACAAACCGCAAACTCTACGACTTGTTTTACACCCGCCTCAGCGAGACCGGCGCAACCGGTGAACTGGAAGCGGCACCGGCCCGTATCGCTTCCCCGGCAGTGATTCCGCTGTTGCCTGCCCGGCCGAACAGAAAACGCATTGTGGGGCTATCCTTTGCACTTGCACTGTTCGGCGGCATGATGATCGCGTTCCTGCTGGAGTCGTTAAACAATACCGTGCGCAGTGCCGAGGACGTGCGCGAGAAACTGCAGCTACCGCTGCTGGGCATGGTGCCTTTGCTGAAGGCGAAGGGCAGGCGCAAGGCGACGCTTGGCAAGGTGTTTTTTGACAAGACCGAGACCGGTTTTAATGAGGCGATTCGTACCGTGCGCACGGCGGTCTCGCTCGACAACCTTGAAAAACCTCACAAGGTCATACTTGTCACTTCCTCCATCGGTAGTGAGGGCAAGTCCACGGTGGCGATGAATCTTGCGCACGCCTTCGCGCAGAGCGAAAACGTGCTGTTGCTGGATGCGGATCTTCGCCGGCCCTCGATTGGTAAGGGCCTGGACTTACCGAACACGCAGCCCGGCCTCGTAGAATTACTCGCCGAGAAAGCCAATCTCGCAGACTGCATTATCTCCGGCGAGAAGGGCACCGCGGACGTGCTGCTGCACGGCTCGATCGCTTCCGATCCCCTGGAGCTGTTTTCATCGAAACGCTTTGCCAATGCGCTGATGGTGCTTCGCAGGACATACGACCGTATTATTATCGACACACCGCCGGTGCTGCCGGTCAGCGATGTGCTCGTGCTCTCCAAACACGCGGATACCGTTATCTTCGTCGCAAAATCGGACGCGACACCGGTACGGCAAATCAAACAGGGGCTGGATCAGCTGTCACGCGCCAATGCGCGGGTACTCGGCCTGGTCGTTAACCGGCTCGATATCCGCAAAGCTGAGAAATACAGCGATTACGGTTACGGTGGCTATTATGAATCCTACGAATCGGGCCGGGCCGCCAGCTAGCATCGTGCTGCCGACAGCATGATCGACCTGCACTGCCACCTGCTGCCCGGCATCGACGACGGCGCGAAGACGATGGCCGATGCGCTCGCCATGGCGCGCGTTGCGGTTGAAAACGGCATCGAATTCGCGGTGATGACTCCGCACCTGCACCCGGGACGTTACGAAAACTCCCGCAGCAAAACCGTGGAGCCGGTGCAGGAGTTTCGGGCGGCGCTTAAAACCGAGAAGATTGCGCTCGAGATCGGCATCGCCGCGGAGGTGCGGTTTGCGATCGAGATACTGTCGCTGCTCGAGGAGGATGAAGTGCCGTTTCTCGGTGAACTGGAGGGCTTTCGCATCCTGCTGCTCGAGTTTCCGCACAGCCACATTCCGCACGGTGCAGAGACCCTGATCAAGAAGCTCCTCGATCAAAAGATTCGGCCGATGATCGCCCACCCCGAGCGCAACAAGGACGTGATCCGCAAGGCGGCCAAGATCGAACCGTTTATCGAGATGGGTTGTTTGTTGCAAGTTACCGCCAGCGCAGCGGCCGGTAGATTCGGCGACGGGCCGCACCAACGGGCGCAGCAGCTCCTGGAACGCGGCGTCGTTTTTGCTCTGGCTACCGATGCCCACAATCTCAAAGGGCGCAGGCCGGAATTGCGCGAGGGCATGCTGGCGGCCGCTGAGATTATTGGCGAGAAAGCAGCGCGCGCGCTGGTTAATGACAACCCGCTTTCTATCGTGGGACAGGTCGCTGGCGCCCCGCGCTGACACAGCTCGCTCACTTTTAATGCGGCTCGTCTTGCCGCTTGTCGCGCTGTTGCTTGTCTACGCGCTGACGCAGGCCGCGCGCAACGGTCTTGCGGATGTTTACGCAAGACCCGCGACAAACTTCCTGCAGGACAAGCGCGATGCCGACGACGTGCTCACCGACGCGGAACGGCAGGTCATCATCTCCAACCTTGGCAAGGCGCTTAAGCTCGCACCCGGCAACCCGGTAACCTTGACGGAGTTAGGCCGCGTACACCGGATTAAGCTCGAGATCGAGGATCTGGACACCGCGGAGGTAGAGCGCCATGGCAATGCTGCACTTGACTACTACCAGCAGGCCGCCCGCTTGCGCCCGGCCTGGCCCTGGGGGTGGCGAGCGATGGCGCGGGTTCGCTACGAACTCTACGAAGATGACAGTGCCGCCTACCACGAGGCGCTCGTTCTGGCGACGCAGTTCGGGCCCTGGGAAAACTCGGTTCAGCGGGAAGTTGCGGAGCTCGGCGTTGACACCTGGGAGTCACTCAACCCTGCAGCGAAACTTGCCGTGGCAAGCATGATCGAGCGGGGACTCTTGCGCCAGCCGGCAGCTATCGAAGACATCATGGATTTCGACGAGTATTGGCAAGCGGTGTGTTTCGACACAACCCTCGACATCGCCGCCAGCCAGAGTTCCGTTGCCACCAACCGATTCCCGCGCCTGCACCAACGCTGTGCGGCCTTCGCGACGGCTCAAGCGCAGGAATTGACATAATCTGGCAGTCGCGACTGCGCAGGCCGCGCTCTCATTGACAATCGAGCGGCCGGTGAGGATACTATCGTTTGGGTAAAAATCGGTGAGAAAACTGATGAAAATCAAATCGCTTGTCCTGGGAATGGTCCTGTCGCTTTCGTTGCCGTTGGCAGGCGCCAACGCGCGAGTTGCGGTCACCGATGTCCCCGCTGTTGCGCAATCTGGCGGCGTCGCGGATGCAGTCGCAAGCGCTTTAGCTGTTACACAAGCTGGCGGTGGTGCCGATCTTGCGGAAGTGAAGAGCGACTTCGTCGTTCTGAAGCGCAACAAGAAGAGCAGTAACAAGAGTAAGAAAAGTAATAAAAGTAAGAAGAGTAATAAAAGTAAGAAGAGTAAGAAAAGTAAAAAGAGTAAGAAAAGTAAGAAAAGTAAGAAAAGTATGAAGGGCTCCAAAGGCTCTAAGGGAAGTAAAGGCAGTAAGGGAAGTAAGAGCCCGTCATAAAGCTGACGACCGCTATACCTCTATTGAATTCAGAAAACGGCGTATGCGTTAAGCGTACGCCGTTTTTTTGTGCGCACTCATAACTCTGCATTCCTGCCAGCCGCCGATCGGCCGCTGTTTATCGCGTATCTCGCGTTGCTGCTATGGCTACCGCTGCCGTTAGGCAGCAATCGTATTTGGGCGTGGTCATTGATGGAGGTCTGGATACTGACCCTGGCCATTGTCTGGCTCATCCTGTTTCTGCGCGGCAAAGTCGGGATCAATAGTGCCTTCGTTAACGCCTCGACCGTCACGGCGTGCTTTTTCTTTACGACGCTCTGGCTGATCGTGCAAACGCTGCCATTGCCCGACGCTGTGTTGAGCGCGCTGTCCCCGCAGGCGTACGCGATTCATAGCGTCGCGAACAGTCATTCAAGCCTGTCACTTGATGTCTACGCGACCCGGCAGAGCGTCCTGGAGACGCTGTGCTACCTGCTGCTGTTTTGCCTGACGCTGCTCCTCGTTAACGACACGCGGCGCGTCAAGATGCTGGCACGTGTGATTGTGTTCGCCGGCGCATTCCAGGCGGCCTACGGCGCGTTAATGACGCTGTCGGGACTGGAATACGGCTTCTTTGTAGAAAAGGAATTTGGCCGCGGCGTTGCAACCGGCACATTTGTTAACCGCAACCACCTTGCCGGCTTTCTCGAGATGAGTCTCGCCGTTGGTGTCGGGCTGATGCTCGCCGAGCTATCCCCGCAGCGTGCAGCGGACTGGCGTGACCGCACCCGGCGCATTCTCGAGGCGCTGCTAAGTGCCAAGGCGCTCACTCGCCTTGCGCTCGTGATCATGGTTATCGCCCTCGTCCTGACTCGTTCGCGCATGGGCAATATTGGCTTTTTGGTTAGCCTGACCGTTGTCGGCGCTTTCTACCTGTTCGCGATTCGTCGCATTACGCGCGGCAGCCTCATCTTCTTCGCGAGCCTGCTGATTATCGATCTGCTGATCGTCAGCAATTTTTTCGGTATAGAGCAGGTGGCCGAGCGTTTGCAGCAAACCACGCTTGAGACTGAGGAGCGTGATGAGGTCTCGAAGGAGGCGCTGGCCATGGTGCGAGACTTCCCGCTCACGGGCATTGGCGCCGGCAGTTTTTACAGCACGTACCCGATGTACAACATTGGCGATGTCGCCCCCGGCTTCTATCGCCATGCGCACAACGACTACCTGCAGTTTGCCGCCGAATTCGGGCTACCGGCATTCGCGCTGCTCGGCTTCAGCGTACTCGCATCGTTCTTTGCGGCCATCAGGGCAATGATAAAGCGGCGTGACCGGCTGTTGCAGGGCATGAGCTTTGCGGCGACGATGGGGATTTTGGCACTGCTGATTCATTCTGCCGTGGACTTTAACTTGCAGATTCCGGCCAATGCGGCGATGTTCGTTGTTCTATTGGCGTTGGCCTGGATTTGCCGCTATTTGAAACCGGCGGGCAGAGAGCGAAAACCGTGGAAATAAACGTTAATCCCAGGAAAGTCGCGGTGGCGTTCCTTTCGGTCGCCACCACGCTTGCGGTTATCAACGCTATCCTGCTGTTCTTTTATTTCTACCTCGATGACGATGAGCTGTACGGGCTAATCGATTTCTTTGATTTCGACATCGAGGGCAATGTCCCAACGCTTTATTCCGCCGTGGCTCTGCTGTTTTGCTCGTCCTTGCTTGCGCTAATCACAACCGTCAACTGGCGCCGACCGGATGAGTGGCGCTTTCACTGGCTTGGACTCACTATCCTGTTCTTTCTGCTGGCGATTGATGAGGGAACGGCTATTCACGAGGAAGTGGGTACTTTTCTGGAGGACTATTTGGAGGCAACCGGCGCGTTGTATTTTCTGTGGGTCCTACCCTACGGCATCGCGACGCTTGTGCTGGGACTCACCTATCTCAGGTTTGTCCTTCAATTGCCGCCGGATACCCGCATGCGCTTCGTGCTTGCCGGAGTCATTTTTTTATCCGGCGCGCTGGGCGTTGAGATGCTGGGCGCATGGGAGGCCGGCCTGCACGGCACGACCACCGTTACCTATTGCCTGCTTTATTCCGTAGAGGAAATGCTCGAAATGCTGGGCGTAATTCTGTTTATGTACGCACTGCTGCTGCACCTTGCCGAGGAGACAGGTCGCTTTTCCCTGCACCTGGAGCGGCCTGACCGTTCCTAGAACTGGCACTTGTTGTTTGCTATCTGCAAAGCCATTCGCGTACAGCCAACGGCTGCCCTCACGGATTGATACTTTTCTTGTCCGGTTATTAGAAAATATTGGTTTGCCGCCAAATTGGGCAACGTTTACCGCGGCGAAGCGGGAAGTACTCTTTAGTTCTGCTTTCCACGAATAGTCACGCCAGAATTGACGACTTCGAAACCTCAGTACGAATTCTACGCCGCTAACAACAAACTGTAGATCGCGGATCGTTAATCTCACGGCAACGCAGTCGCGAATCATTCAGGCCGGTATCGGAAAGCGCCCGTTGTGCAAAAAGTCGCTGCGTTTGAACGAATGCAGCTCGTCTCCAAAACGAAAGGTAACGCCATCGTCGCGCGTTTCGGCAAGACCGTGGCGAGGATTTCGGTGTTTGCGGGAGCGCAGTGCGTCCGGCGTGAACAAGGCGATGTTTACCGCGTTTTCCTGCGCTCGTGCTGAAAGGTATGCAATGGCGGCAATACCGCGTTCTCGTAGTTCAGTTCCCAGCACCTGGCACGGACCGTAGTTCGATTTATGGCGCAGGACGGTCTCGTACTTTGCGAACGGCGGCTTGGTCAGATCGAACCCGCTGTCCGTCATGTAGTTTGCCTCGAAGACGGTGAACTGGCTGATGACGCGATCCGCAAACGGTTTCTCCATGCCTTCGAGGAACACCAGCCGGTAGAACGCTGCCTCAGCGAATAACGCCTTGTCACTGAGCGCACCGTAAAAAAGACTGGGCTCGAAGCGCCGTCCAAAGCGAGAACCCCATTTGAGCGGCGGGTAGCGCCACGGCGTTTGCAGCAAATAATCGAGTTGCCGCAGCCTTGGATGGAAAATAGGTAGTGGCTTGGACTCCTCAAGCAACCCCTCTAGAACTTCGTGCTCGGCGAAGCTGTCAACCAGCGCGACAGTGACTTTCTGCTCCTGGTTTTCAACGATCCGCCGCAGTGTGCCCATAAGGGCGATCGGTTTGGTGCCGCCCAGTACCCGGCGCCAAAAAGTTGCGTCATACTTTGCCACGTATCGCGTCCAGGTATTCACTCACGGCAACGAGGCCGGCAACGGTTTGCAACTGCTGTTCCGGCACGCCGCCGGTATGGCGATTCGGCGTTGCAAGCCATTCGCGAATCTGTTCCTGGTTATCGTCCACCATCACGGCCAGCGCCCGGTAACAGCGAATCAGTATCTTGGCCAACTCGCCGGACTTGCTGTCCGGGTCCACACCGGATCTTGAGATGCTCGAACGATCTCGCCCGATGACCCGGGTGAGGTCCGTTCGCGACAGCCCCATGCGCTCTGCGGCACGCAAAACCGCCGTGCCAAGAACCTCGTCAGCCTGGGGCTGGGTGCGCTT